>JAGVOD010000029.1 GCA_020052935.1 archaeon
CACTCCGTAATCCTCACCAATCCTTAAATACGCTTCGGCCTTAAACTAATTAAAATGGCTAAAGAAGACCTTAAAGTACTCAGGGAGAAGTTCCTCTCAGACTGTCCCCCGGACAAGTCTTTCTGGACCTGCAACGGCACTGTTGTCAGGAATATCTATGAGTTGAAGAACACCATAAATGCATTGAATGACCTGGCATTCCGCTACCATGTCAATAATGACAACCACAAGAATGACTTTGCGGCCTGGATACATGATGTGATCGAGGACAATGAATTGGCCAAGCGCCTAAGAGACATCCTTGACAAAGGCAAGTACGTCGCAGTCATAGAGAAAAGGATCAAGCAGCTTGAGTCTGCGTGAATGATAAGATAAAAGATTTATTCTTCGTTTCCTGCAGCCGGTAAGTGTTCTTTCGCCTTCTCCATCAGAGGCATTATCGCGTTCACTTCGTCCAGCGTGAGCCTGCCGAGCTTTGAGAATGTCCCTTCCCCGTCTTTGTTGAGCCGCTCGCGGCTTATCTGTAGCTTTGGCGCTCCGTCGTTGTATGACATCACTGAGATCTTCAGCTTGTTTATTCCGAGCGTGACTGATTCGCTCCATATTTCTTTGTCGAGATTAGGATCAAATCCTGGCATGTTTCATTCCTCCAAACTTGTTTGGAGGCCCGTGAACCGAAGGTTCATGCTGCCTCCATCAGATATGTTGTTGTTCTAAAGCCTGAGCAGGTTATATTTAATTGTTTGGTTCGGTCAGCTCTGTCTCGTCCGGGTAGATTTCTTGATGTCTTTTTTCGCTGCAGAGATTAAATCATTGGCATCTTTCACAATCTCCTCTGTTATCGAGTGGAAGACTATCTCGTCATTCACTGTCCCGTACTGGTGCGCGAGTATGTTTCGCATCCCTTTTGCGTCCTTGAGCCTGGATGCCAGTTCGTCGGATATCGCCTTGTTTTCAGCAAGGACATCGAATGCCTCTTTGTCCTCTTCCGGAACTCTGAGGTTTTTCTCCTTGATGAGCAGGAATGCGAGGTCAGTCGCTGCCTCTATTATCTTCTCGAAGTATCTTTCGCATGCAGCCTTTGTCTTAGCGTCCTTTTTGTACTGCTCAAAACCCTTTGGCATGAACTCGAGCAGTTCATCGACGTATTTCTGCATCTCTTCTGTCTTATCTTTTATCCTTGCGTTCATGGATTGTCTTCCCCTTGACATCTATCTCCTTCCTGACTTTGGCAGGCAGGCTGTTGTAGACCTGGACGTCCATCCTTTTATTAACCTTTCCCAGCACCCTTTTCCTGAACAGGGTCGCGTCGCTGAGGCTTATGCTGCTGAACTTGACTGCGAGGTCTATGTCTGACTGTAGGCTTAGACTGTTTTCAGCGGCAGAGCCATAGAGTATTATGTTTTCTATTTTGCTAGAGCCTGCATCCGCCAGTATGGTCTCTTTAGCCTCATCGACCATCGACTTTATCTCGGAGCCCTTCTTTAGGTCGAATTCATCTTTGAAGACAGCGATAGCAGCGATGAACTCAAGTTTCTTCCGTATGTCCCTCGAGAGCCTGTTCTTCTCTGACTGCGTGAGGCTGACTCCGAGCATCTGTTTCTCTATTATCTTGAGCTCTCTCTTGCCGAATACCTTCCTTGCGTCCTTGTTCTCTTGTAGCAGTCTTAGCAAGCCCATAAATAACCACCATCTAGGTTATTATAACCATTATTTAGGTTATATTTAAATCTTACGGTAGTTTCCTGCGCAGCCTCCGTAAGTTATTTAAACACCCTCACTTGTCGTTGTCTCGGGTGGTTTAATGGCGACAGCCTGTGATTTGGAGCGAGGCATGTTCATCCTCGTGAGTGGAGAGATATACAAGATACTTAGGAAGGAAGTGGTTGCGGTAGGTACGCATTCCCATTCCAAGACCAAGCTCATCACGCAGAACATCATGGGCGGCGGTGAGAAGGTCTTCACGTATTCGCACCAGGACAAGGTCGAGGTGCCTGATATCGAGCACCGCGTCGGCCAGGTCATCTCGAAGTCAGAGAAGTCTGTCACGGTGATGGACACGAAGTCTTACGAGACATTGGATGTGGATGCCTCTCCAGAGATCATCCACAAGGTCAAGGAGGACAGCCTAATATTCTTCTTCACGTGTAAAGGCGCATCGACAGCCACGAGGGTTGATAGGGAGTAGCATTCCTTCCCCATCTGCTGTAAAGGTGGCTTTCAGCTTTTTATTTTTTATATTTTTTATCTGCTTCTCTTTTATATTTTTCAGCTTTTTCGCGGTTGCTTTTAGCTTCGTCTTCATAATTTCTTCTTCTCGTTATTTCCTCACGACTAACTAAATGCCCATCATCATCAATAAGTACATCATCAGTAAGACGTCTGTAACCACTTGAATTATTGCCCTCAACCATAAATCATCCCTCCTCAGATATTATTGCAGTCTCACCCCTATTCTCTCAAGGAGGTCGGGTGATTTAACCAACTTTAACCGTTCATGAACGGTATCGCTGGTAGAACGCGTTGATGACCTTGTTCTCTGCCTTCTTGAGATGCTCCTGCATGTTAGAATAGGATGACTTCTTTATTGCGGCGAGCTGGTGCATGTCGGTCTTCCGGGGGAATGAGTAGTAACCTTCTTTCACTGCCAGTTCGATTGCCTGCTGCTGTTTCTTTGTCAGGTCAGGCCGGATGTCGATGAAGGACATGTTGGACAGCTGCTGTTTCTTCACTGAGATGACCTTTGTCTTGTACATCTTCTGGGCGAGCCTTATCTTCTTGTTTATCTCTTCCCTTTTCCAGTGGGCGAATTCCCAGACCTCCACTCCGTCGCTCCTCGCTATGACTGGCGATGGGTATATCAGGAAGGGCTCGACGATTGTCTCTGCAGCCCCTATCTGCGGTTTCTTTATCTCCATGACGTAGAAGTGGCCTTTTGTCTCTATCCTTACAAGGTTCTTGTCTCTCTTCAAGTCTTTGAGGAATTGCTTTATCCTCTCTTCCTCGCCCAGCACCAGTCCTGCGCCCTGGAGGTGGACAATGCCTTTTTCAACAAATTTGGAGAGGAGTTTTCCGACTACTGTCACCTTGAACTTCTTTGTCCTTGCGGAGATGATGTCCTTGTCATCCTCCAGCTCTATTTTTGCGACCCACATCGTCTATATCCTCATTGAGATCATTCCCTGAACTCCACAGCATCCACTACTCCGTCAGAATCCATGTCCAGTCCTTCTACGACCTTTGCTATCGTGCCTGGCTTGAACTTGTTGCCTGTGTAGACCTGCTTGAAACCTTTCAGGAATGCCATTATCGCAGCGCGTGTCCCAGAAAATCTCTTTCCCGCGACAACCAAAACAGCTTTCTCGGGATTGAATGGGTTCTTTATCTTGACTATCAATCCAGTCTCGTCGCTGGAATACGTTGTCTTTGATATCTTTGAGTAGATGTTCCTGTCAGCAGCGAAATGTACAGGCAGCTGCTTGTTGAATCTCTCTGTGACGCGGTTCGTTATCGGCCCGCCGATGAGTATGAGGTTCTCTTTCAGCTCGGATTCTTTCATCTCAGTATCCAGCCTGACGTTTATCTCAGGCACGTAGTTCAGGAAAGTGCCGAAGAACAGCGCCAGGTCGATGCCATAATACCCGTCCCTTGACCTTGCCTTGTCTGGCCCGTGCGGGTCAGGGCTGCCGACGATTATCTTTGCATCCAGCTTCCCATCGATGATGAATGGACGAAGGAACGCCGCTACCTTCTCATTCATCGCTGATGTTTCTTTTGATGGGATGAGTTCCTTGAACTTTACGACAAAGGCAGGTTCAGATATCCTGTAGAACTTCGCGATCGTGCCATGTACCAGCTCCTGCCGCGCGACTTTTATGATGCCTGCCTTCTCCAGGTTGCGTATATGATAGTATATCTTCTGCTCGTTCTCCTTCAGTTCAACTGCGATCTGCTTGGGGTATTTCTCTTTCTCCACTATCGCATGCAGGATCTTCCTTGCCAGGCCTGACCCTGCTGACGCTATCATTCCAGGGTCTATCTCTTTGGCTTCCAGGGCGTATGATTTCTGTTTCTTGTATTCGACTACCTTCACTATTCCACCACTAAAAATATTCTTTTACCACTATTAAAAATCTTTTAATAACCTTTATATATAAAAACTTTTCCCTTGGGTATGTTTTCGGTTTTTGGGGCTTGAAATCATCGATTTCGTGCTTCTTACGGTTTGGTGAACACTATGAGACGGTTTTTCGGTACAGATGGAGTGCGCGGCAAGGCGAACTCTTTCCCAATGACAGCAGACCTAGCATTGCGTCTGGGCCAGGCAGCAGCCATCGTGCTGAGGAAGCACGCCAAGGATCCTGAAGGCAAAGTCAGGGCATTGATAGGCAAGGACACCAGGAAGTCAGGCTATATCTTCGAATACGCCCTCACAGCAGGGCTCTGCAGCATGGGTGTTGATGTATACCTTGTAGGGCCGATGCCTACTCCTGCAATCTCGCATCTTACCAAGAGTTTTGCAGCTGATTTTGGCATAGTCATCTCTGCGTCTCACAATCCTGCTGATGATAATGGCATCAAGTTCTTTGACAAGGACGGTTTCAAGCTGCCTGATGAGATTGAGGAGGAGATTGAGTCCCTTCTCGACTCGAACATTGACACATCTGCTGTCAATGGTATGCATGTCGGCAAGGCAGTAAGGATAGATGATGCTGCTGGCAGGTATATAGAATACACCAAGAACTCGATAAAGAACATGTCCTTGGCAGGGATAAAGATGGTTCTCGATTGTGCCAACGGCGCTGCTTACAAAGTGGCTCCTCTGATATTCCGCGAGCTCGGCGCAGAAGTGATTGTACTCAATAACTCTCCTGACGGCCTGAACATAAATGAGAAGTGCGGCTCATTGCATCCTGAAGTCATAAAGGAGGCTGTGAAGAAGCACAAGGCAGACATCGGCATCGCTTTGGATGGTGATGCTGACCGTGTCATAATGGTCGATGAGAACGGCGATGATGTCGATGGTGATCATCTGATGGCGATGTGCGCGCTTGACATGAAGCGCCGTGGCAAGCTGAAGGATGATACTGTCGTCGTGACTGTGATGACGAACATCGGCTTCGACATCGCCATGAAGAAAG
>JAGVOD010000042.1 GCA_020052935.1 archaeon
TATCTCCTCTACCTTTTTGAAGCTCAGGAAGTATGCCTTTTTCAGCTCCTCGCCTTTCTTCCTTGACCACCTTCCCAGCCCGCCGACTGTCATGGCTATGTGCTTTGGCATGCGTGACTTTTCAGGCTCTACGCCTTTTTTCCTGAGCTGGTTGGCTATTACGTCTAGCAATTGAACACCTGTTTTAGCAGTGGCACCGCCATTTTTGCGAAGCGACTAACGGTTAAACAGTAACACCTGACAGGGGGTTGCCCCCTACGGGGATGTCAGGTTGCAGTAAAATAAGCGACAAGCGTAGCATGGCGTGCCACTGCGTCTAATTGAGCCTCGCGTGGCGCTGCACAACCCCTAATGTTTTTTCTATTCCGCAATAATAACACAAATTGTTTATATAAATTGTGGTTTTGGGCTTTTATATGGTCGTTGAGTACATAATTTACCTGATTGTCCTTGTTGCCCTTATCATAGGCAGCTATACTGATTTCAAGACCAGAGAAGTGCCTGACTGGCTGAATTATGGCCTCATCTTCACGGGCTTTGGTGTCAGGATACTATTTACTATAGTATATGGGGATTGGTCTTACCTCCTGCATGGCCTTTTCGGCTTCGGTGTCTTCCTGGCGTTGGCCTTGCTGATGTTCTATGCTGGCCAGTGGGGCGGCGGGGATTCGAAGATGGTGATGGGGCTTGGTGCCTTGCTGGGCTTGGAGTGGAGCCTCAATTCTTTCCTTATCTCTTTCCTCATCAATATAGTGGTGTGCGGCTCGGCCTTTGGACTTTTGTTCAGCGCGTACCTGGTCATCATCAACCGCAAGCCTTTTGTCAAGGCCTTCAATGCGCAGTTCAGGCAGAGGAAGCGTCAGAAATGGTTTGTCTGGCTCGGCACTGTCGCGCTTCTTTTGACTTCGCTCGCGACGCCGTATTACATCAAGGTGCCATTGGTCGTCCTTGCAGGCATGGTGCTCCTGACTTTCTATGTCTTTGTCTATCTTAAGGCTGTTGAGCAGTCTGCGATGATAAAGCACGTCGCTCCTGAGCTATTGACAGAAGGGGACTGGGTTGTCGAGGATGTCATCGTCGCTGGCAAGCGCATCTGCGGTCCGAAAGACCTTGGCCTTGAGATGAAGCAGATACGGCAGCTCATCAAGCTTAAGCAGCAGCACAAGATAAAGACCATACTGGTGAAGTACGGCATACCGTTCGTGCCTAGCTTCCTCATCGCGTTCATATTTACGTATTTCTGGGGCAATATCATCTTTGCATTGCTGGGATTGTTCTGATAGTTCTTCAAATCCGGAGTAGGGCAGATGAACGCATTTCTACAGCATATTGTGCGGTTCAGGATTTGAGTATTGTTCTAAGCGCGTCAGCTTTCACGAAGATAGGTCTTACTGAAGTGGTTGTTGATGGCGCATCAATGGCCGCAGTGGCTTCAACATTTTTAGTAATCAGTTCTTTCGCGTTTGCATTGCGAAGAAATACAGTTGAATTTTGGCCTGTATGGTCTGCTGTATCGACACTTTCTGTTTCAGTCACCACCAAAATTCAAGGTTCTATTGATGACTTCAGTCAGCATAACCTTTAAATATCCCCTTATCTTTGGTTACTGTTGAAATGGCATTTTCAAAAAAAGGTGTCTCTGCGCTCATAGCGTCTGTTCTTATGATAGTCGTCGTTGTGGGCCTCGGTGCGGTCATAACAGGGATCATCAGGAACTATGTCTCTGACAACAAGCAGGTCATAGAGAGGACAGCCACTGATGTCGATTGCGCGACCCAGGTGCAGATACTTGTCCCTAAGTTTAATGATGCGTTTATGATATGCCATAACGCCTCGACTTACAATATCAGCTTTACTTTGGAGAACACCGGTTCGATGGCTGTCGATGAGCTTCAGGTCAAGGTCTTCGGAGAGGATGGCTTCCAGGATTTCGATGGATTGATGCCTAACGGCCTTGCTCCAGGCCAGGTTCAGACTAACTTGAACGTGACTTATACTGTGGCTACGGTGGGCGCCATTCAGCAGGTCCAGATAATTCCAAAAAAGAAGGTCGAGGCATCTGCGAACAAGATTTACTGCTCAGAATCCGGATTGACTTTCTCTGTCTCTGACATTTCTCCTTGTTAGTCGCTCCAGGGATAAATAAACATTTAAATACCCGTATTCTTCTGTAGTGGGTATGCGAGAGTTGATGTACCCTTCACCAGAGCGTATTGTAGAATATAACATTTTGGCACTAGAGCTGATTAAGGTCAGGAAGGCAGACCGTCCTAAAGTTCTGAATCTGCCTGCCTTGAGGTCGGTGCTTGATGATTGTGAGAGCGCACAAGGGGATGTTTATGACAAAGCAGTCGTGTTGTTGAGGGGTTTGGTCCAGAAACATCCTTTTGCCAGTGGCAATAGGCGGACTGCTTTTATCGCTGCAAAGGACTTTTTGCTGAGGAATAATGCTAAATTCGGGGTAAAAGATGATCCAGGATATGCCCGAGTCATGCAGGGCATCAGGGAGAACTTTTATTCTGAAGATGAGATCAAGGAGTGGATCAAGCATGGAAAAATCAGAGAATTCACAAGATAGATTAAGGTTGGAGATAGTGAAGGAAGAGATTGAAAGGTTCAAGAAGCTTGTCGAAGGCCATAAAAAGTTGTTGTTGGCAATAGGCAATCTTTGATTTTGCTTTGCATTTTAATCTTTTTCTACAGCCCTAAAAACCAATAGCTTTAAATATTAAAAGTCCAATAATCCCCTTATAATTTAGTCTATACCACCAAAAAGAGGGATTTAATGGCATTAGGAAGCAAGAAAGCTGTATCTCCACTAATAGCAGCGGTTCTTCTCATTGTTATAACAGTCACCATCGGTGCTGTAGTCATGTCCCTCATCCGCGTCTACGTAACAGAGGGTGATAGGGATATTACTGAAGGCAAGGAAGCCATAAAGTGCGGCCGTGATGTCAGCATGGAGCTTGCCCTGGTGAATGATAATTACCAGATATGCAACGGCACTGCAGAGGATAATGACATGGCTGCGTTGTGGTTCATGGTGGAGAACACCGGCACGATGGACATCCTTGATGCCCAGGTCCGGATAGTCGGCAGTAAGGGCATCTTCCTGAATGATTCTGTCTTCAACGGGACATTGAAGATGGGCGGTGCGCAGGTCGTCAACATGACTTATGATCCTGATAGTGTGGGTGAGTTCAGGCAGGTGAAGATCGTGCCTAGGATAAACCTTCCAGGTGTTACAGAGCACGCATACTGCTCTGACTCGGGTATTGCGATATCGTCAATACCTAATAATTGTACAACCTATCAATAGGAGGTGTAGTAGATGGAATTTTTGAAATCAAAGAAAGGCGTTGAGCCATTGATTGCGGCAGTCCTGCTGATTGTCGTGGTTGTCGGCATCGGCGCAGTAGTCACGGGAATCGTGAGGAACTATGTCACAGAGAACAAGCAGACGATAATGGAGAAAGCGTCTGACATGAAATGCGGCGTGGAAGTGGCTGTTAACATACCGACAGTTGGCGACACTTTAAGGATATGCAAAGGTTCTGGCAGCAACCCTGACTTGAATTTCACGATGGAGAATACGGGTTCAGCAGTAATAGACGATTTGCAGGTCAAGTTTTTCGGCTCTAACGGATTCGTTGCCAACGATACGGCGGGAACACAGACAACTGCTTTTGGAAGTGATGGTATGGCTGCGGGAGAGACCATAGCTTTTAGCGTGAAGTATACCAACACGACTGCCGGACAACTTGAGCAAGTCAAGATTGTGCCCAGAGTCAAGGTTGTTGGCAGATCTGACAAGGCTTTCTGCACTGATGCAGCATTGACCTTCACAGACATACCTAACTGCTGAACATCTTTTTTTTCTTTTCTTTTTTTTAAAATGTTTTGTCAGAAGAGAGCGGTTTCTCCTCTTATAGCTACTGTGCTTCTCCTGGTCGTCACTGTCAGTATTGGGGCGCTTGTCATGGGCATAGTCCGTGGCTTTGTCACAGATAACAAGGCGAGCATGGAGGGCCGCGCAGAGCTCATTTCATGTTCTACCAATGTCGTGTTAGAGGTCCTCAAGGTCGATGGCGTGCCACAGGTGTGCAAAGGCACTGATTACGCAGACATAATACTTGAGAACACTGGCAATGCTGATATCGATGATTTTCAGATGATTGTGCTTGGTGACGCTGGCGTGTACAACAATGACTCTGTCAATGCGGGAGTGATGGCCAAAGGTGCGACCAAGGAGCTGAACGCCAGTTTCAACCCTGCGACAGTCGGCAATGTAGAACAGGTCAAGTTCATCCCTAAGCTCAAGAGATCAGGCGCTGCCGGCTACAGTTACTGCACTGATGTCGCTGTGAAGTACGAGGGCTTGGAGAGCTGCTGATCAGTCGATTTCTTCATCAGCAACAGGGTGCGCATGCGCCCTCTTTCCCCAGTGTATGCCGTCCCACGCTCGTTCATGTGCATAGTAGCCGACAGTCTTCACTGCGTTGGTCGCTGTGGTGAAGCCCAATGATATTCCGATGTTGCCTGTTATTGCGTATGCGATGGCGAAGTCCATGGCGACGATGAATGTCCTGTACGTCGCTGTCTTCATCAGTGATCGTGAGTGGTCTTCTGAAAAATGATGGTGTATCTGCTGTTCCATTTTTCCTCCTTACGGCATCCTCTTTAGCTGCTTTACGAGATAGTTCTCGTCCTCTTCCTTCTTCTCTTCCGCTTCTTTTCCTTCTACCTTGCCCTCTTCTTTCTTCTCTGCCTGCTTCTCTTCTTTCAGTTCAGGCTCGGGTTTCTTCTCCGGCGCTTTAGACAGTTCTTCCCTCAGCTGCAGCTCTAGTGTCGCCATCTCTTCCTCGCTGAGCTGTTTTGGCGCCCAGTCAAAGACAAAGCCGTCCCCTCCGCGTCGCGCAATCACATTCACTGAGAAGTGCGGCGCTTCCTGCCCTGCTGCAGTGCCGTTCTGCACGATGAGGTTGGTGCCTTCGCACTTTATGGATTCGAACAGCGCTATTGAGATCTTGTTCGCGACCTTGAAGATGTGCTCCACTGTCTTGTCGTCCAGCGCCTCCATTATGGGCAGGTGTGCCTTCGGTGCTATGATTATGTGGCCTATCGTCGCTGGCTGCGGGGATAAGAACGCAATCAGCTTGTCGTCTGAATACAACGTAGCAGACTCTTTCTTCCCAGATATTGTCTCGCAGTGTTCGCAGGTCATTTTCCGAACAGCCTTGATATGGAGTCAAGGTCGAATTTCTTCTTTGACATAGCTTCTTCAGGCGGCACAGTGTCTTCCAGCACTGTTTCGTCTTCCATCTCTTCTGGCGGTGCGATGTGTTCTACCTTCTCTGGCTTTGGCGCCTCAATCTTCACCGGCTCTTTCTCTTTGATGCCGAAGTGCTCGTTCACCTTGTTCTTTATCGCGACGCGCAGTTTGTCCTGGTCCTCGCCGCCGATAGTGTTCTTCGGAAGAGAAAAGGCGGTTATCCCA
>JAGVOD010000102.1 GCA_020052935.1 archaeon
AAACCTCCGTCGTTGCCACGCCCGGACGATTCTTTATGCGAAGCTAATATGTGAGAACCCAATAATTTCTGTGACTAATTTTGTTGCTTTCGCGGGCTAAAGGGCAACGACGGCCTCTGCGCTGCTTGAGGGTTACATACTATAATTTTACCAGCCTGAAACAGCTGACTTCTATGCGCTGGATCCTCTTTTCGTGGAACTTCATCGTGCTTTTCAGAGGGAATGAGAAATCCCAACGGTTGGCTATCTTTAGGCTGTTATCGCGCGCGAACGCCTCGACAAACCTTGAGGTCGATGTCTTGTGGAAAGAATAGATGATGCTTGCGATTGCAGAAGCTTTCTCCAGGAATGCCTTGTCGGCGTGCTCCTGCTTTGTCCCGAACGGCGGGTTCTGCAATACTACATCGACTTTCTCGTCGAAATCCTTGACATCCTTGTTGACGATGACGACACGACCATCAGCAGTGCCACGCCAGGCTCCGCTCGACGATTGTTTTGCTTCAGCGTGACATCCCCGTAGGGGGCGACCCCCTGTCACGCCCGAATATTTTGTAGTGGGTCGCTTCGCAATATTGGCGGTGGCACTGCTGTGACTATTATCTTGTATGCCTATTTTGTTCAGGTTGTTGCCTAACACTGCGATGGCTGCAGTGTCTGTGTCCACAAAGAAGACTTTCTTCGCTCCAAGCAGCAACGCGCCGATGCCGAGGATGCCAGTACCGCAGCCAAGATCTGCGATTCTTTTTCCTTCAATGTCGCCAGACATCTTCGCATTCCACAGAACCTCGGCGGCTATCTCTGAGTCTGTAGGATACTGCTCGAGCTTCGGGTCCGGCGATGGGAACACATCCAGCTTTGAGAGTGCAACAGCGAGCTGCGATTTCGAGTTAATCATTTTCTTTAATTCTTTGTTTTTAGGCGCTATGGAATTGATATTACAGTAAAGGAAATTTCGGAAACTATGGAAAAAAAGGAAGGTTTAAATATGACTTGTGTTTTGTGCAGATACACTGCCCAAAAGCAGTCATTTGACAGAGAATACAAAACTATATAAACATTATTGACAACGACATGTAGGGGGTGTACGGAGTGTTAGACACTGAGAGGCATGCTGCTGACGATTCTTCAGATGCACTTGACAATCTCAAGCGAGAGGTATCTGGCATCAGAGAAGAGATTGATGAGCACCTCCAGGCAATAAACGACAACACCTCAGAGCAAGAGATACATAATACATACATCTGCGAGATTGACAACAGACTGACGAAGATAGAAGAGAAGGTCGACCAGCTCCACTTCCTGCTTAGGCAGCTTGTGAGCAGGGCGAAACTCTCTGTAGAGCTCTCAAAAGATGAACAGAGGATATTCCTCATACTTTACACTCATGGCAAGTTCATGAAGACTAACGAGATCTCGGCCAGGACGTGGCTGGACCTCGACATTGTGGAAGAATCCCTCGCCTCGATGCTGGACAAAGGCATACCGGTCGAGCGGGAGATACTAGACGGTAATGTATACTTCAGGCTGAACAAGGAGTTCAGGCTGAGGCAGGCCAAGGAAAGCATAATAAAGATAGACACTGACGTGACAAGCCAGTTCCAGAATACGCTGCTAAGGCAATTTTTCAGCAGCTGACGCTTCCTACATGTCTAACCTCTAGGGCATGTGCGGCAACGCACATGCACTACCACCCCCAACTTCTGTTTAACAGTAATCAGTTAGTTAGTAATAGGTTACGTCTGACCAAAACATTAATAAAAAACAACGAAGTCGTGTCTTGTATCTGATACTGAGGTGATACTCATGGGCGTAAGAACTTGGAGATGCCAGATATGCGGCGACGGATACATCGGGGAGGGCAAGCCTACACACTGCCCGTTCTGCGGTGCTCTTGCGAAATACATTGTCGAAGCAGAGAAGTACAAAGAGCCTGTTGTCAAGGGTCTTACTGAAGTCTCTGCGAAGAACGTCGCTGACGCCATAAAGCTTGAAGTCGGGAATTCACAATTCTACTTCTGCGCAGCGAAAGTGGCGAAAGACATCGAGCTGCAGGCACGGTTCAAGGCGCTGGGAAAAGTCGAGGCAGAGCATGCAACACTACTCGCGAAGATAATCAAGGCGCAGCCGCCGACTATTGACAGGAATGCGGGAACATGCAAACCAGGAGATGAAGCACTGGTCAAAGAGTCGCACGACCGCGAGTCCAACGCGATAAAGCACTATACTGAGTTCCTCGCGCAGGCGACAGAGCAGAGGGTGAAGCAAGTATTCACAGCGATTGTCGAAGTGGAAGGCACGCACCTGCAGCTGGCGGACAGCAAGACGTTTTAAAACAGAAAGGAATTTTCATAAAGTATTGAGAAGAATTAATTCTTTTTACGTCTGTCTTCTAATTTTCTCTTCTTTTCCTGCTCAGAAAGGTAGTTATTCCCTGACACTATCGGGCGGCCTAACTCTTTCTCAGTCTCTTCCCGGGCATTGCCTGCAACCCTTCCACCCCGTTTGGCTGCATCCTCGCACTCAATGAACCCCTCTGCATCTTCTTCACTGGTGATCTCAGTAGATACGCGTTCGCCCAGCATAGAGAAGATAAGTTCCAAATCATTCATGTGGTCGCGCAGGTTCTCTCTTTTCAGGCCCTTGAAGTCTTTGTATTCGCTTGGTGTCATACCAAACGTGGCCTTGCTAATCTCAGCAGTCAGGATGGCAAACTCCCTTTCCTGCCCGACGCCCCGCGTCTTCCATTCGTCTGTGAGTTCATCACGGATTGCAATACCCCTCACTCTTTTTTCAATCCAGTCATCAGAATAGCCTTTTGCCTTGTATATCTCCTTCATGCGTTTTTGGGCAAGCTCGGGGTTATCGATTTCCTTGACCCTGTCATAGCCTACTTTAGCAAGCCAAAGCTTGAAAGGCTCTGCTTTCGGAGAGGGTATTGACTGGATTATACGAAACGCGCCTTCTGTGTTGGTACAGTTGATCTTTTGTGTACCCCCCGTTGTCATCACATCAAGGGGGGTGGCAATCTGCCCCCACCCTTTAGAAAGGGCATCATCACGCCTTCGCATATCCTTAAGGTATCCTTTTGGGTCTTTAGAATCAGTCAGTGCTGCGATAATATCCTCTATGACAAACCACCACTCATCATCATGCATAGTTCGTCTTATAGTCTTGCCCTGAAACACTGCCAGAGATTTTTCGGGATTTTCCATGATAATCCAGAGAAAAGTGTTTCCTATTTATATATCTCACGTGCGCATGTCCAGTGGTCCGGAAACCTTGCGGATAGTTGGCTTTCCTCAAGCCGCGCCGAGGCCTGACTCGACTTGTGTCAGAAACTTGTTGGTTTCTGAGCACATTAGAAATGCTTCGCATTTCAAATGCCTGGCAAGTCTCGTGACGCCGCGCCCGTGTGAATAATTTCTCCGAAGGTAAACTGTCTAAAACTAATTATTTCTGTAATCAAGTTTGCCGTTCTGACGGGCTAAATTGGCGTCACCGGCCTCAGCGCGGCTGGTGCGGATGCAATATCACAGATAAATTTTTAAACAAACAGCCTATCTGATATCTTGATGACCATGCCATTCATATCAATAAACGACGCAATCGCCAAGGGTGAAGGAGATGTAGAGATAAGAGGATGGGTGCATCGCGAACGCGGATCCAACGTGATAAAGTTCGTAGTGCTGCGTGATTCTACCAACCTCATGCAATGCGTCATCGAGAAGAGCGTCGTGGGAGACAAGAAATATTCTGAGATAGACAAGATACAGATTGAAGCGTCGATGGAACTCAGGGGAGAGCTCAAGGCAGAACCACGCGCGCCTAACGGCTTCGAGCTGCATGTCAAGGACTTCAAGATTATCGGCACAAGCGACAAGTTCCCGGTAAAAGCAGGACAGGAGCGCGAGTTCCTGGACGACAACCGTCACCTTTGGCTTCGCAGCAGGAGGATGACAGCCATACTCAAGATACGCAGCACAGTATTCGGCGCGCTGCATGAATACTTCCGCGGCGAAGGATTCTATGAATACCAATCACCCATATTCCAGGGCATGCAGGCAGAGGGCGGCTCGACACTTTTTTCGTGCAACTACTTCGGCAAGCCCATCTACCTGGCGCAGACGTGGCAGCTTTATGCAGAGCCCGCAATATTCGCGCTCGAGAAGATATATACTATCGCGCCATCATTCAGGGCAGAGAAGTCAAAGACCTCCCGCCACCTCACAGAGTACTGGCACGCGGAGATGGAAGTCGCCTGGGCCAACTTCAAGGACATACAGGACCATGGCGAAGGCGCGATAAAACACGCTGTGAAAAGGGTGCTGGAGAGGAACAGAGAGGAGCTCAAGATACTCGAACGTGACGCGAAGATACTAGAGAACGTCGCGACAAAACCATTCCTCAGGATGACATACGACGACGTGCTGAAGCTGCTGGCGCAGAAATGCAAGCTCAAGATAGAATGGGGCAAAGATTTGCGTACTGTAGAAGAGGACGAGCTCAGCAAACTGCACGACAACTTCGTCATCGTCACGCATTATCCCAAGATCGTGAAAGCATTCTACATGAAAGAATCTCCTGAGAACCCCGAAGTGGTGCATGGATGCGACTTCATAGCACCCGAGT
The DNA here is from genome assembly GCA_020052935.1 of archaeon. Lineage (GTDB taxonomy): Archaea > Nanobdellota > Nanobdellia > Woesearchaeales > UBA11576 > JABMQF01. The sequence continues at coordinate 4,630 of JAGVOD010000102.1, forward strand.
CATATGGCGAGATAATCGGCGGCTCTGAAAGGGAGAGCGACATAGAGAAGATAAAGCAAAGGCTAACTGAGCAGGGCGAAGACCCTGCGAAGTACGAATTCTACCTTGACACACGACGCTATGGATCAGTCCCGCATGGCGGGTTCGGGATGGGAGTCGAGAGGCTCGTATCATGGATATGCAAGCTCGACAACATAAAGGACGCGATACCATTCCCAAGGACGATGCTGAGATACACGCCGTAATAAGAATTCTGGATCAAGCAGGCGTTGCAAAAGAAAGCCTTGTGTCTGTTCAGGACAGAGCCTGAAAGAATAGTTAAGTTTATATATTACTTATACTATTCCCTAATGTAATCATCAAGTATAAATATCATCAAAGGGAATACAAAAAGTAATATGATAATATATAACCCCTTTAACACAGAAATGTTGAAAGAAAGGATGGCTGAAGCAGAGAGGATACTGGATGAGATTCCAGCCAAGACGGTGTTCATAACCGGCTCTTTCTTATTCAAAGAGTCCTATAAGGATATAGATGTCTTCGTTGTCACAAGGAGCCATAAGGAGATAAAATCCAAAAATAAGAAAGTCAAGATAACTAAAATCCCCTTCAATAACCTGCACTCTTTGTTCTATCATTCTATATCAAAAAGCTGTATCTCTAAAGATATGCTCCCCACAAAAAAACTAAGGGTCACTGTGGCTGATTATTGGGGCATAGAGATCGGAAGAGCGTCGT
>JAGVOD010000108.1 GCA_020052935.1 archaeon
ACGACGATAGTGTATTACGTCGTCACAATCCTTGAGACGATAGCTGACGCATATAGAGACATATTCAAGAAAGCGCTAAAGAACGAAAAGAAGGCGCTCGACCCGAAGATAATCGAGCTCTACAAGACAGTCGACTCGCTGCTGTACAACTTCTACATCATGTTCTACGACTTCAAGCTTGACAAGCTGCTCGAGTTCGACAAGAAGTTCAAGGAGCTGCTCGCGAAAGAAGACATCATGTTCAAGACAGGAAAGTCGAGCGAGGAGGCATACATAGTGCACCAGCTGTACAGCATCGCGAACAAGCTGCACCACCTGACAGAAACAGTATACTGATCAGCGGTTGATGACCACAAGAGGGCCCTTCAATCCCGGCAGCATACCATAAAGCGAATCCAGGCTTATCGGCACCCTGTCCACATCGTTATGGATATCGCTTGTACGACAGAATAAGACCCTCCTTTCTGCCTTCTCTGCAGCATTCCTCCTCTGGTAATACTCAATGGCGTGCGACAGTATAGGGAGCGAGGCCTGGCAAGCACCATCGCCTACAAAAGAGAGCTCCTTGGCATTAAGCTCGAAAGGAAGCTCATCGTCATACATCACCCTGAAGAAAGGCTCAAGCTGTGCTGCAGAAGGATACGATATCCTCTCAGGACGGCCATCCTCCTGATTGAACTTGTTTATGTCATACGCGCACTTCCACTGATGCACATACAAGAGGAAAGCTGAAGGATTGCACTTTGACTTGAGCCCAGCAAGCACCTTCGCCGAGCTCTCCAATGCCCTAGCGTAATCTTCTGCGCTCTTGATAGAGTAGCCCTGCTTGGACCTGAAAGTCCTGTAATGCAATCCGACGTGCAACGCATCCACAGAAGAGAGTATCTCATCAGCAGAAGACAACTCGACAGGGGATATGCCCTTCTTCCTGAATACCTCTTCCTGCGCACGCTCGTCCAACGCGGCAATGTCCAGCGCAAGCGCTTCCGGCAGGCCTACAAGGTCAAGCTCGAGGCCGAAAGAAAGCCTGGCGAAGTCTTTCCTGTGGCGCGCAAACACGTCCTCTATCATCTCCCTGTAACGCAGGAATGGCACGCCGTATTCTATGAAACGCGTATGCTCGACTATGCAGACATGCTCAAGCCTCCCCTTTAACGTGTCAAGTTTTCCTTCAATCCTAGACCTTACCAATGCGAGGGACTCGTCCACCGGCGTGGCGGGAGAAGGCGTGTCGTTGTAGTGCTTTGCGACACAGTGCGACAGCGAGCCATGCACATGTATGTCTGAAGAAAGACCATACACGCCAAGATGCCTGACAAGCGAAGCGAACGCCTGCCTGAGCTCACTTGCAGAGGCTTTTTCTTCAGCCCCAAGAACCGGCGAGCCAATCACATCATCTAAGCCCGAGACCACATTATCAAGACAGTCCAAGGCATGACGCTTCGCATCCCTCGCTGCTTCGGCATCACCCTGATCAGAGTACTTCCTCGACCAGTGGCTGAAGCTGCCGAAATGCCTCAACGCCTTCGAGAACCTGGCGACAGGGAAATCCCTGAGCCAAGAAGGCGCATCAGAATCTATGACTGCCTGGAGAGAGGCGTCTGCCACACCATAAAGACGCTGGAGGAAATCGCAGAAGAGCAAGTTCTTGCTGGAGACGACAGAACCGTCTTGGTAAAGGGTATTCTTACCGACCACGACGTCCTCATCAAGCAGGACATCCTCTTCTTTTATGAATGCACCCATCTCAGTGAACCTGGCGAAGAACCTCGGCATGTCCAAGTCATTTATCCTGTCAAGGTCAACAAGGCGCTGGTCGCCTTCAGAGACATAGACCAGGTTCCTAGGAGTGAAGTCGAACGCAACGCCCGGCTTCTGGCTGTTCGCTATCTTCAGCAAATGAGGAGCGTTCTTCCGCAGGCACGTCTCTAAATCAGACATCAAGCGATCATCGTCAGTGAAAACGTAGAGGCCTGCGGTGAGAGGCTCATCAGAGCCCTTTATGCCGACGCACTTGCGGAGGGTCTCGGAGAGGTCGGCGGCAGACGCCCTCGCACAATCACCGTCATAAGAACCCTCAACAAAATCTGCGTCTCCTCTCCGCTCCCAAAGGACATCATAATAGCGGGCAGCCACATCCAAAGCAGCCTTTATCACGCTTCCAGTCATCCTGCCCTCCTCATGCATCTCGAGCAACGCGGGCGCACGGACTCCAAGCCTGCCCCCCTTGTGGATCTCCTCAGTGACGACATAACCGCTATGGTCTGTATCATCCTCGAAAACAACCTTTATGTCTAACGCGCCGAGATTCCTCAGCAGATCCGAGTTATTCTTTGCCCTTCTCGCAGAGGCTATATCGGGGTACCTCTTGAAATAGAACCTGTTGACAAGGCCATCAAGATGGTCAAGCCTCTCTCCCGGCGCAACAACCTTGATGTTCGCGCCAAGGACATCAAGCAGGAGCTGCCCTTCTGTCCTGAAGAACGCAAGACTGTAGCCCATCAGACCCCTGCGATCGACCGTGTGCCTCAGATAATTACTGAACTCCTCAGCAGCGTCAGAATACCTCCTCATGTAAAGCAGGTTGGCAGCGTTGGTGATAAGCCTGTCAGATAGCTTGGTGCGTAGCTCGAGCTCGACACGGTGGTAGTCTGCCTTTAGTAGTTCAATCTCATCTACTTGCGCAACAGTACCTTCATCTGCCTTCGCCAGCTTACCACGCATCTTGAGATTATTCGAGTATAGCTTCGCAATCAAAGGTGGAGACAGTGATAGAATAGAAGCCAGGACTTTAATAGGCACAGCACCGTCCATATTCCATATAGAATAAAGGAGCGGAGGAACAACCGCCGCTGCCAAGATTGGTGAAACAAGAATCCTTCTCCAACCCGTAGCTTCTGGTACCCAAGAGTAAACGATTTCAAAATAGTCTTCCACACCCCCTTTAGAGAGCCGACTCTCAATCTCCCCGAATACTCTTCTGTCCAGAGATCTTGGGACTCGTGTTATTACATCTCTAGGTACCTCTCTGACCATACTTGCAGTTTCAATCGGCTGGTGTGTATCTAGACCGTATACCTTGCTTGATACTGCAGCCATAGTCGCCGCACTTACATCCCTAGAATTCTCAACAAACCTAAGATAATACGGCCCCATGCGTTTCCTGTATTCAGGTCTCAGACCAATACGTATGACTGCGTGGTCCCGACCCACATCAACAGCCGAGTAATTAAACGCCTTGGTGAAACGTCCTGCATAGAAAGCCATCTTCTCATAAGTCGTCTCGACATCCCACAGCTTCCCAAGAGTAAATATGGCCGGACTTATATTCGACGCGCCCGCGAGTGAGAGCACATCCTCCCTTCCGCTGACTATCTTAGCCGCCTCATACATCAACTGCGACAGCTTATAACTAACCCAGTTCTCTTTTGTAGAAATAAAACTCTTATCTATTCTGTACTCCTGAGGCAGATATGCGTTAACAATTGCAAAGAACCTTCTTGAAGAATCCTCCACATCTCCTTCTCGTGATTTGACAATTTCCTCGAGTGTAGTGAATACAGCATTCACACTCTTTACGCTATTCTCCCGTATAGGAGCGCCTTCACGCTCCCCCCAAGGAACATCTTCAAATCCACCCAGACGCCAAATCAAGTCAGGTCCTGCTTCCCAGAGAGGATGCTCAATACTTAGGTTCTCTCCATTTTCAGGAACAACACAGAAAGCCGCATCAGACAGTATCTCTTTCATCAATAGGTGGGCTACAAAATAGAACTCGTGGCTACAATCAACCCCCCTTCTAAGAATATCTGAAGTGATACGCAAGGACTCATCACGGCCTTGAAAGAACACCCCTAGTTTTTTCTGGAGGGCATCCACCAAAACATCGAGCGTCCCACCCCTGTGCTCAAACAAACGAACAACTTCGGCAGTAGTTGCTGCAGACATATCCTTAACATAAGACCCATCTTTCCTCCTCCCAAAAGGTTGATGGATAAAATCCCAATCACGCGCCAAAAGGAAAAAATCGTCCATGCCACCAAGTTTTAGCCGAGCATATATAAAATTTTCCACTATGGAGGAGTCATAAACTAATTTAAAACGATATCTGCCTTTTTGTACTGATGGTACACGAAGAAGAGCTTAAGATACCCTTACAAAACGCGGTAATAACCGGTGACTTATATACCCCTGATGAACGCGGGAACCTGAATGGCATCGCGATAGTCAAGACAGGCCTGACTCTAAACAGGTTTGGCTTTGCCGAAAGAGTAGCTAAGATGCTGGCAGAAAGAGGGATTCCCACCTTTGCGTATGACCGCAGGGCACATAATGACTCGACAGGCGAGTTCTCATTCAAATCCATCGAGGAGGACTTGCGGGGGATACTCGACTACTTCGAGAGAGACAGAGGAACAAGAAGATTCGGACTATTAGGCTTCAGTTTTGGAGGCATAACCGCAACAATTGCAGCAAGCAAGGACAAACGCATCAGATCCTTATGCCTGATAAACGCGTATCCAAACTTCTTCCGGATGGAACTAGAACGTACTCGGACAAAAAGACGTCTACGCTACATGACATACAGGATAATCTCCTTGCTAGACCGTATTGGCTTGCTTAAGTATATCCGAATAAGATTCAGCGATATACGCGTCCAGAGACTGGAAAAAGGAAGAGGTATGCGATGGAACTTCGGTCCAACATTCCACGAACTCATTAATGGACCCGACGCAACAGACTACATAAAAAAGCTAGACGTGCCCGTCCTTTTCGTCAGGTCAAATAGAGATAGAACCACAAATCCGAAGAATACAGACCTTCTTTTTGAATCCTGCGGGTCAAAACAAAAAAAGTTGGTGGGGATAGATGAAGAGAGCCACTTTTTCGAGAATGATATGACTCCCATGATTACGGCCTGCGCCAAGGATCTGGGGAAGCACTTACTACACAAATAAGTATAAACTAATTTATATGTTTTGTAAAAAAGAGAGAGAAGAGAGTGAAGATAAAAGAGGTCTTGAAAATTCCCAGAAAAACACTCAGCGAGAAGTGTCTGCGAGAGATTCTTCCATACGGAAAAGGCTTTCTCTTTGTGGACAGAATAAACAAGCTGTGCAAGAGAAGCGTAGAGAGCCAGAAGCATTTCCGCAAAGAAGAGCCCTACTTCCGTGAACACTTCAAGGACATACCCCTAACACCCGGAGTATTCATAATCGAATCTGCCGCACAAACCTGCTCTGTCCTTGTCAGAAACAACATCAAAAACCAAGAGAATTATCATATACTTCTTTTCAAGATAAAAGAAGCAACCTTCAAAAGACCGGTCTTTCCGGACACAGATATCAAGACGGCTGCCAAGATTAAAACGGTAAAAAACGGCGTTTTCACACTATCATCCGTAGTCAAATCAAAAAACGAAGAAGTGGCACGAATGACTTTCATAGTCGTTGCTGTCAAAAAAGAGGATTTCAAAAAAAGATGGGGACTCAAGACTTCTCAGCAGGAATAGCATCGACAGGCATGTACGTACCGCCAAAGATAGTCACTAATAAAGACATGGAGAGTATGGTCGAAACCAGCGATGCTTGGATAACTGAAAAGACAGGAATAAAAGCCCGGAGATTTGTCGAAGGTGACAAAGCCCTATCAGACATATGCATCCCTGCAGCCAGACAAGCGATAAGGATGGCAGGGATACTAGGCAAGGATGTAGATACTATCATAGTCGGGGCGATGAGCCACGACTATCAGGGGATTCCCACTGCAAACATCCTAAAGAAAGCTCTGGGCGCCAAAGATGCGTACACCCTGGACATCAACGTAATATGCTCAGGGTTTGTCCAGAGCCTTGACTTAGCCTGTAAACTAGTGAGAGAAGGCTCTCACAAGAATGTACTGGTCTTGAACGGCGAAGTGTTCTCCCGATACAAACACAGCAGGTTGACATCAGTCATATTCGGAGACGGCGCAGGGGCATTTATTGTCAGGAGGATGAAGAAAGGAAAAGGCCTACTATCAACATACCTAAAATCCGACGTGACGAACGCTACCAAGCTAGCGATGCTGGGCGGAGGATCAAGGTACCCCGCAACCACCCAGAACATAAACAAAGGGCTCTTCACCATACAAATGGATGGAAAGGCAATCTTCGATTTCGCGACAAAGGCATTTCCAGAAGCGATAATAGGCGCTGCGAAGAAGGCTGGAGTCGACGTTTCAGATATAGACATGGTCATATCGCACCAGGCAAACATAAGAATAATAAAAGAAGGCATGAAGCAAATAGGGCTCCCTATGTCAAAGACATATACCAACATACACAAATATGGTAACATCGGCGGCGGTTCAATTACTGTTGCACTACACGAAGCTTTAAAAAAAGGACTGATAAGACGCAATGATCTTGTTGCCACAGTTGCTTTTGGTGCAGGCCTGTCATGGGGAGCAAATATCATGAGATGGTGCGACAAGAGGGATGTGATAAAATGAAGCTTGTCACGTCCGAAAACAGAAAAGACCATTTTCACATCACTCTCAACAGACCTGAAAAGCTCAATTCGCTCAACAAAGAAGTCATAGCAGACCTGCGGGACGCATTGAAATCAGTGCCTGATGAGACAATGGTGGTCGTCCTATCCGCTGCGGGCAAATCTTTTTGCACAGGCGCGGACGTAAACAACTTCAAGATATACCCTCCGAGGGAACTGAGGTCGATCCTCAAGATGGTCTCTGGAGTATTCAACGAAATAGAGAAATCAGAAAAAATATTCATCGCAGCGATACGAGGATACTGCCTCGGAGGAGGGCTTGAACTGGCGCTCGCCTGTGACTTCATACTTGCGGGCAGAGACGCTAGATTCGGCTTTCCCGAGATAAAACTCGGGCTGATACCTGGTGTCGACGGGATAAAAAGGCTCACAAAACAGATAGGAAGAAGAAACTCGCTGCCTTTGCTTCTCACCGGAGACACAATTTCTGCAAGACAGGCAAAAGAGCTAGGACTAGTGAATGCTGTTGTAAGCAACTACAGACTGATGAGAGAAGCGGAGGCGCTTGCACAGAAAATCTCCTCGATGAATCCCGTCGCGATAAGGTCCATAAAAAAACTCAGTTACGATGCCTCAGTCAAAGACATAAGCGAGGAAGAATTCAAAGCCGCCGAGAAGTGTCACTCTACTGAGTATGCCCAATCCAAGATAAATGCATTCCTCAACAGGAAGCGCTGATTATACTGATGACAAACACAGCAAGTTGAAGTAGGCATAATTTACAATTTAAATGATGATTATCTCCTGATGGGAGAAAAGAGGTGAATCATGAGGCTCCAGGGCAAGACTGCCATAATCACAGGATCTTCACGCGGGATAGGCCGGGCCATCGCCATCGAGTTCGCACGCGAAGGCTGCAACATACTCATAAACTACTCGAGCAACTACGAAGCTGCGAGACAGACAGAAGAGGAGCTCAAGAAATTTGGAGTAAGGACATACCTCTGCAAGGCAGACGTGTCAAAGTACGACGAAGCGAAAAGCATGGTCGAGCAGGCGATAGTATTCTTCGGCAAAGTAGACATACTGGTGAACAACGCGGGCATAACGAACCCGGCACTTCTCGCCAAGATGAGCGTGGAGCAATGGCACAGCGTGCTGGATGTCGACCTCAACGGGACGTTCAACTGCACGCACGCATCGCTGAACCACATGATATCCAACAACCAGGGGAGGATAATCAACATCTCATCCCTGTACGGCCAGACAGGCGCGTTCGGCCAGTGCAACTACGCAGCAGCAAAGTGGGGAGTGATAGGCTTCACGAAATCCCTCGCCCTGGAAGCGGCGAGAAACAACATCCTCGTCAATGCCATAGCACCGGGCGCAGTCGAGACAGACCTCATAAAATCAGTCAGGGAAGATTTCCTCCAGAGATACATCGAGGCCAATCCCCTCAAGAGGCTGGCAAAACCAGAAGAGGTAGCCAAGGCAGCATTGTTCCTGGCGACTGACGCGACGTACACCACAGGAGAGGTCATCTCAGTCAACGGAGGGCAACATGTTTAAGATAGAACGCAAAGCGCTCCGGGAGAAGATAGCAGAATTCCTAAAGAAAGAGAGGGAACTCAAGACCATAGACAAGAGCAAGCAGCAGCCCAAGAAGCTCACAGCAAGAGAGAGGCTCGGACTTCTTCTAGACAAAGGCACATTCACAGAGATAGACCTGTTCGCCAAGCCAAGGGATGCAGAGCTGCAACAGCTGAAGTGCGACGGAGTCGTAGCAGGATACGGCAAGATCGACGGAAGGCAGGTATGCGTCTATGCACAGGACTTCACGCAGAAAGGAGGCACACTGGGAGAGATGCATGCCAAGAAGATAGTGAAGGTCATGGACCTCGCGATAAAGACCGGCTGCCCCATCATAGGGATAGATGACTCTGGCGGAGCAAGGATACAGGAAGGGGTCAAGGCGCTGGACGGCTACGCAAGGATATTCTACAAGAACACAAATGCCTCGGGAGTGGTGCCGCAGATATCTATAATCCTAGGGCCATGCGCAGGAGGCGCAGTCTACTCGCCGGCGCTGACAGACTTCATATTCATGGTCAAGGGCCTAAGCAAGATGTTCATAACAGGGCCTGCAGTGATAAAGAGCACGATGTCTGAAGAGATAACACCTGAAATGCTGGGCGGGGCAGAAGTGCACGCAGAGATGAGCGGGGTGGCGCACTTCGAAGATGAGTCAGAGCACGCAGCCATACTGAAGGTGAGAAGGCTGCTCAGCTACCTCCCATCAAACAACCTCTCAGACCCGCCGAAGTCGCAGGCCAGGGACAACCCAAACAGGCGGAATAAACGCCTGATCAAGTTGGTGCCCTCAGACCCGAAGAAGAGCTACGACGTGCGCGACGTCCTAAGAGAGGTGCTCGACAGGAACTCATTCATGGAAGTGCACGCAGGATTCGCAAAGAACATAATAGTAGGATTCGCAAGGCTGAACAGCACAACAATAGGGGTCGTGGCGAACCAGCCCTGCGTACTGGCAGGCTGCCTAGACATAAACGCGTCAGACAAAGCAGCAAGATTCGTCAGGTTCTGCGACGCATTCAACATACCGATAATCAACTTCGTCGACGTGCCAGGATACCTCCCTGGAAAAGAGCAGGAATACGGCGGGATAATAAGGCACGGCGCAGAGCTCCTCTACGCATACGCAGAGGCGACAGTGCCGAAGATATCACTCATCATGCGCAAGGCATACGGCGGGGCGTACATCGTCCTCTGCTCGAGAGAGATGCGCTACGACCAGGTCATAGCCTGGCCCACAGCAAGGATAGCAGTCATGGGCGCACGGCAGGCAGCAGAGATAATATTCAAGGACGCACCAGACAAAGAGGAAAAGACACAGGAATATGAGGAGAAGTTCCTCAACCCCTATGTCGCAGCAGAACTCGGCAGCGTCGACATGATAATAAACCCTGCAGAGACAAGGGCGACGCTGATAAAATCCCTGGAAGCGCTGCTGACAAAACGAGAGAGAAGATTGCCTAAGAAGCACGGCAACATACCGCTGTAGATCATAAAAATCCGCCGAAAGTGCCCTACTCCGCCCTAAAGGGCGGAGTTTGACTGGGCACTTTCTTTCGCTGGCGGATTTTTAGGATGCCAAAAATTTCGCCCTGAAGGACGGGGTTTCAAACCCGGCACAAAATTTTGCGAAATTTTTGTGCATGATATTGATAGACGGAATTGGCAGTGCCGCGCCAGGCTACGCTCGTCGTTGTTTTTCATGAAAGCAGGTCACCCCCGTAAGGGACATCCCCCCGACCTGCGTAAATAATGATGCGAAAATCGCTCCGCAAATTGGCGGCGGCACCGCCTGATAACAGGATGATACTAAATGAGGCTCAAGATAGACGGAAAAGAATTCTGCGTAAGCATACTGCCTGACAAGAAAGGCTACAAGGTAAGGGTAGGGAACAGGCAGATAGAGACATCGCACAGCAGCCCGCAATTCAGGGTGGGCAGGCAAAAGCACACAGCAGAAGTGAAGAAGAAGGCAGACAACACATTCAACGTAAGCATTGACCAGGACAACTACTCCGTCGAGATCCTGGACAAGGAGAAAGAGTCGTCACGGTCGATAAAAGCGCCGATGCAAGGCACAGTCATCGAGATAGACGTGAAAGAAGGCCAGGCAGTCCAGAAAGGCCAGACCATCATCAAGCTCATATCGATGAAGATGGAGAACGAGATAAAGGCAGAACGGGACTGCAGGATAAGAGAGATAAAAGTAAGGAACCGCCAGACAGTCGCGAAAGGGGAGGTGCTGATTGAGCTCGAAAAACCCTGAAGGAAGCGTCGCGACAAGAAGATCCAGGAAGGTACTCATCGCAAACAGGGGAGAGATAGTCCTCAGGATAATAAGGGCCTGCAAAGCGCTCGGCATAAAGACAGTCGCGATATACGCCCCCGACGACAAGAACAGGCTCATAGAGAAGTCGGCAGACGAGTACGTCCGTATAGACGGAGAGAGCCTCGAATCCACATACCTAAACATAGGCAAGATAATCAAGATAGCCAAGCAAAAAAGGCAGATGCAATCCACCCAGGATACGGCTTCCTGGCCGAGAACCCCCTCTTCGCCAGGGCGTGTGAGCAGAACAACATCACATTCATAGGACCGAGCTCGTCAGCGCTCGAAAGCACAGCAGACAAGATAGGCGCGAGAGGGATCGCACGCGGACTCGGCATGCAGATAATACCCGGCAGCGACGTGCTCAAGAGGAAAGAGGATGCGCTGCGCTTCGCAGAGAAGCAAGGCTACCCCATAATACTCAAGTCCTGCTATGGAGGAGGAGGGAAAGGCATAAGGACTGCACGCAACAAGAAAGAGCTGCTCGGCTGCTTCGACGCAGCGGCAAAAGAGGTCGAGACAAGCTTCGGCACACCCCTCATCTACGCAGAGAAATACATCAAGGCAAGACATATCGAGTTCCAGTTCATCGCAGACAAGCATGGCAACTACGCCTGCCTCGGCGACAGGGAATGCTCTATCCAGAGACGCTTCCAGAAACTCATAGAGGAAACGCCTTCACCAGCGCTCACCAGTAAAGAAAGGAAGAGGATATGCCATGATGTATGCGAGTTGGTAAAGAGCATAGACTATGCTGGCGTCGGCACAGCAGAATTCCTTCTCACACCAGACAAGAAGATATACTTCCTGGAAGTCAACCCAAGGATACAGGTAGAGCACGGCATAACCGAGCTGATAACGGGGATAGACATAGCAAAAGAACAGCTGAGGATAGCGCAGGGACTGCCACTCTCATTCAACCAGGGACAAGTCAGGATAAAGGGTCACGCAATAGAGTGCCGGATCGTCGCAGAGTGCGCAAGAAGAGACTTCGCGCCGGCAGGCGGAATCATCTCCAGACTCGAGCTCGGCCAGCCTGACAAAAACAAGCCCGACTACGTCAGGGTGGATGCTGCGCTGTATCCAGGCCTGAGGATAAACCCTTCATACGACTCGCTCCTGGCAAAGCTTATGGTGCACGGCAGGTCAAGGAAAGAAGCAGTCAAGAAACTTAGGCAGGCTCTTGCAGCCGCAAGGATAGAAGGCGTGCAGAACACCATAGACTTCTACAAGTTCCTCACCCGGCAGAAGAGATTCATCGACGGCAAGCTCAGCACAGAGTTCATCTCGGAAAACAGGCTGGTAGAGAAGTACAGCAAGGAAAGCCTCCTGCCAGAGATAGTTGCGTTGATCGCCTCAGCGATATACGAGCACGAAGCAAACCACTTGCTAAGCTTCCCAACACCAGACCGTTGGGTCGAGAGCTCCAGGAAAGAAGCTGTCGAAGCCGAGCCTGAAGAAAGATGGGGCTAGCATCAGACGCCTTGCACAAGGTCGCCCTCAACAACAATGATTTCACGGCCCTTGGCCCTCACTATCAACGAGCCATCTCCTGATATCCCTGCGGCAACACCCGAAACGACGCCACGCACAGTAGTGACCCGCACCTTCTTGCCACCAGAATCCCAAAGCAGCTTCCAGTCACGCAGTATACTGCTGTAACTATCCTTTGTATAAGCATCACAGTATCTTGCGTAATACCTCAGCACATCTTTCAACAAGGATTCCTTATCTATCTCTATCCCTTTCTCTGACTTCAAGGTGGTGGCTGATGCCAAGCCGACATGATTATTGACGTTTATGCCGATGCCGACCACGGTCGCCACACTCTTCCCAGCTACGACATTCTCAGTCAGTATGCCGCAGACCTTCCTGCCATGTATAAGGATATCATTCGGCCACTTTATGACTGCTGGCAGGCCTTGCTCCCGGATGGCTTTCGCGACTGAAACCGCTGCAGCAAAAGTGAGCAGGAAAGTCTTTTCAGGCTTTTTGTGCTTCAGCAATACCGAGAACCACAAACCGCCACGGCCTGAGTGCCACTTCCTGTTGAACCTGCCACGCCCCTTTGTCTGGGTGTCGGCCACGACAACCGTGCCGTGAGGCAGCTTCCTGTAGCTCCGCATAATGAACTCATTCGTAGATGCCAGAACGGCATACCGGATGGGATTGTGGAAGTTCATCATGGTGACCTGCAATCATAACGACTCTGTCCCAAGTCTCACTCCGTTCGGGCAGCGCCAGATTCGGCCAAGCGCCCATATCAGCGTGAACGCTGTAGCCCCGTAGGGGGCATCCCCCACTACGCGCCAGATAGTTTAGCGAAGTGGCCTCATAAAGGGCGCTGCCTTCACTTGGGACAGAGCCAGTCATATCAAAAACTATTTAAACTGAACTGAATTTTAGGCAGGGCATGGTTCTTGAATCCTTGCTTAATCCGAGAAAGGCAGAGAAGAAGCCATGGGAACTGTTCTTCCTCGGCCTCATATACGCGTCATTCTCATTCCTGCTCAGCTACTGGGTATTCAAGGACTACATCAGCATCGTCATGGTCGCCCTGACAGCCATGTGCGCGATGCCGCTCATATACAACCTGTTCGCGCTGGAGGCGCAGAAAGACGACCTCCCTCAGAAAGAGTACTGGCTAATCAAGGAGCACACCAAAGCGCTCGAGGCATTCACGTTCATGTTCCTCGGCTTTGTCACAGCATACTTCCTCATATTCATACTACTGCCAAACGGCCTTTCACAGGAGGTCTTCAGCGCGCAGATCAGCACCATATCGAAGATAAAATCAGCGACACCATCCGGAAATCTCATAGAGAGCGCAGCAGGATTCCTCCCCATACTGATGAACAACCTGAAGATACTCATATTCTGCTTCGTACTGTCATTCTTCTTCGGCGCGGGAGCCATATTCGTCCTTACCTGGAACGCATCGATAGTCGCGGTCGCAATAGGCATATTCGTAAAGAACAGCGTGCTCACGCACATCGCACCATCACTATCGACATACTCCCAATTCGTGTCCCTCGGGCTGCTGAAGTACCTCACGCACGGCATATTCGAGATAGCCGCGTACTTTGTCGGCGCACTGGCTGGGGGGATACTTTCCATAGCAGTGATAAGGCACGAGTTCGGGACACAGGAATTCAAGAAGACAATCTTGGACTCGCTGGACATAATAGCACTATCTATAATAATACTCTTCATCGCAGCGTTGATAGAGGTCTTTGTCACGCCAGCGATAGTCTGAGGATACCAGTTCTGAGCAAAGGATTTGTTACATACATCGTAGGAAATAGTATATAAACACATTGACTTTTTTCTCAGTCTACACACACATTGTAAGAACAACACTATCTCTATAAAAACAAAAAAATAAACACACATTGTAAGAAAAAGGCATTTATTCGTAACTAATGCATCGTAACACCCAGCGTAAGACGAAATAACACACATTGTAGGAATAAAAAGGAAATCTTTTTATATTAAAACACACAGGGTAGGAAAATAGTCATTTAGTGCTAAAGAGGCCTCTAATATTGAGTAAGGAAGAGACAGCTGCAGCCAGCAGCACAGCGACAGCAGAGAATCCGTTCAAGCCAGACATAGTCATACCAACAACGATATTCTGCGACCGCTCACTCAGTTTTCTAGAAGCGCTTGTCGAGTACCTCAAGAGACAGCTCAACCTCTCATACCACGAGATCGCGATGCTGACCAACCGCGATGAGAGGAACATCTGGACACTGTACCACAGGGCTGAGAAGAAAAGGACAGAGCACGAGCCAGACACAAAGAAAGCGCCAGTGATGAACATACCACTAGCGGTCGTTACAGACCGTTCTGTATCGATACTTGAAGTCGTGGTAGAACACCTGCGCGACAATACAAAACTCGCGAATCACCAGATAGCCACACTTCTGAACAGGTCAGACAAGACCATATCGACAGTATACATCCGAACAAAGAAGAAACGAACACAAAATGCTGCGTGATGACACAATAAAGGAAAAGGAAGTAGCCATCGATAGCAGCAGCGCTGCCACGAGCACTCTCGACAGGCTGAACAAGGAAATCAGATCCGTGGCCAAGAAAGAAGAGAACAAGCTCATCGACATGCTCAAGATAACAGGACCTGCACTCGCAATAGCAGTAGTGCTACTGACAATAGGCCTGCTGGTCTTCAAGGCAGGTATAACCGGCCAGATCATAGGTGGAGGGGAATACACCACATACGTGCAGAGCATAAATGCGAACATAACAGAATCTCAGGAAAAAACCTGGGTACTGGATGCGCACCCAGAAGCATTCAACCTCAGGTCAGTAAAGATAAGCGGCCAGATGAAAGGAGAAGGCATCGCAAAAGCATACCTCATCGGCAGCAACGGCCTCAAATACAAGATACTCGACGAGACAAAGATACAGGCAGAAGGGCTGGCGAAGATAACCGGCAGCGCAGTCAATGTGCCAGACACAGCAACACCACCTGAAGACTCTGCTGGAAGATGGATAAAGACCTTGCTCAACTACCAGTCAGGCACCAGGTGGGACACAGACAACAACGGCATAGCCTACACCGAAGACGGCGTCGTAGACCTGAGCGTCGCGCTGACAGAGTTCAACTGGCAGGCAGACGAAAGCAAGCTCTGCACCAAATGGGTAGTTTCATCGCAGGATAGCGGAAAAGACACCACTGTATGCAACGGCGCTGCGGACTGCTGCGGACTGGTCGGAGTTGCACCAGAGGAAGCTGCGTGGGACGAACCGCTCTATATATTCAACGGCAAATACTCTGCCACAGAGAACAACATAGTCAGGGCGCAGGTCATATTCCTCAACCAGAGCATCGGAGAAGAGACATACTTAGAGAGCACGACAGGCACTGCAGCAGAAAAGACAGTGAAGTTCATAGCGAAGCCAGTCATAGACTTCGAAGAAGTCTGCATAGACACATGCGCGCTGCCAGATGGATTAAGCAGCACAGAATACACGCTGGAGTTCGAGATAGGCGAAGGCGTGGAGATATACATAGAGAACATGACATACTCTTTAGAGGAGCTGGCAGCCCTACCTGAGAACACGACCGCGACAGAAGAAGCCAACGTAACAGAAACAGCAAACATCACAACGAGCGATGCAGAGGGAGCCAACGTAAGCTACGAGAAGGTCAAGACAGACACCAAGTACGACGCGATAGTCGACGAGACGCTGTACGACAACTCCACAGACACCTTGATTGTGGTGTTCCACCACGACTCAGCGATACCGCTGCCCATATCAGTCAAAGGCAATGTTGAGTACACGCTCGACAGGCAGGAGAGCAGGGCAGGAGAGAACGTCACACTAACTGTCACGAACTGGAGCGATAATAGATTCAGGATAGTCGTAGGCGCGCACACAGAGGTGCTGGAGTTCGGAGAGGCCAGAAAAGTCAAGATACATCCTGAGATCAAGAACAGCAGAGGAGACAGCCAGAGGGCCAAGGTCAGGTTCGTAGACAACATACTTGATGAAACAGTTAAAGAGACCACAGAGAACGTCACCGAGACAACGATTGACGAAGGAGAATATGACCTAGAGATGACGCTCGAGAACATGTCAGTCAAGACCATCAGGATAAATAGCGCCCAGATGTACGAAAACAGCACAGACTTCCTGAAAGTCGAGGACGTAGAGATAAACAAGATATCGGGAATCGACGCAGTCAAGTCATACGCCATAGACCCGACAGCGATAAACTTCACCAACGCGACAGTGACTGCGACTGCTACCGGAACTGCGCTGTACAAATGCAAGGAATGGAACTTCACGCTGCAGCAGTGCAACGGCACATGGACATTCCTGCAGAGCATAACGCCAGGGCAGGAGTATACGTTCACGCTGACGCCTGAAGATCTGGGATTTGCAGAAGGAAGTCCATCAGCAGGAACACCTGATTACGGATGGATATATGATGTGAATGGCTATAATGAAGAATCCGGTAGTTATGCCAACACACAAGCAGACGACACAGCTTATTATGCAGCAGGAGAAATAAGTGCTGGTGAGTCGTTGGATTCATACATAAATCTAGAGTATAACATAACCCAATTGAACATCTCTCCTTCACAGATAACCCGACTGCAATTCAACATAACTTATTGCCATGACGGTTCTAACTGGGCACCAGCAGCCTGCGACGGAGATGCAGCAGAAGGAACTGTCAGCGGAGCCCAGAATGTAGAGATATACAATTGGACTTCCGGAGCCTGGACAGACATAGGAGACCTAAGGACAACTGACGGTGGCTTCACAATAACTGACAATTACAATGTAACATCAGGATTCAGCAATTATGTAAACTCAACCAACTGGATCAGAATAAGGTATGAAGCGGATTATGATGATGGTGCTAGCCAGGATAGTTGGCTTGTTATTGACTATGCTCCTTTGACAGTTACGTACACAAATTCATCCAACTCTGTCCCGACACAAGGAACACCAATACTCAACTCAACAACAGGAGCGAACACCACCAACGAGAACCTGACATGCTACAACCAGAGCACATACGACCCTAATGGCGACTCTGTCAAGAACATATTCAACTGGTACAAGAACTCAACAGCGATAGCCGTGCTGAACATGCCATTCGATGGCGGAAGCAACTCCACATACACGAAAGATTACTCAGGCAATAGCAACAACGGAGCAGTCACTGGAGCCACATGGAGCAGTACCTCTGGCAGGGATGGAAAAGGAGCATACACATTCGATGGAGTCAACGACTATGTCAGCATCCCGAGCGCAGCATCCCTCAACCCGACCAGCATAACCGTGTCTGCCTGGGTAAAGACAAACAGCCTGCCCTCAACCTACCCGAGAATATTCTCGAAAGAGACGACAACAACAGCCAACCCATACAGCATGTTCATAAGACAATCAGACAGTGTGCTGAGGTTCTGTATAGGTGACGGCTCGACAGAAGAGTGTGCAGGGACCTACATAACATCCACTGGAACCTGGCAGCATATAGTCGGCACATATGACGGCAGCACGATAAGGACATATGTCAATGGAAACCTGGATGACACCCGCGCATCCACTATAGGCATACTCTCCAGGACAACCAACTTGCTCATAGGCAACAACCCGACCAATGCAAGGCAGTTCAACGGCACAATAGATGAGGTAAACATATACAACAGGGCGTTGTCCGCAGCGCAGATACTCACACTATACCAGAACAGGACAGACAGGATAGTATCAAATGAGACCACTACAGGAGACGTCTGGAAGTGCGCAGTGACACCAAATGACGGGACTGTCGACGGGACGACGCTGGAATCTAACACGCTGACGATAGTGAATACGAGCAGCGGAGGCAATACCACGACAACAGCCAACGTAACATCTACTGTCTCACAGAGCAGCGACGACGCAGAAGAGAAAACCGGAACCGGCGTCATGGACCTTGCAAGCACAGACCTCGAGCTGACTATGGAAGCGAGCGCCCAGGAAATAGGCATGAGATTCCAGAACATAAACCTCCCAAGAAGCGCAACAATAACCAACGCACATATAGAGTTCGAGATAGACGAATACTACACAGACGCGACAAACCTCAACATATACGGCCAGGCATCAGACAATGCTGCGACCTTCTCCAGCACAGGATACGACATAACATCCAGGACGAAGACAGCAGCTTCAGTCGCGTGGAGCAGCGTATCCGCACCAGCAGTAGATGCCAAGCTGAGCACGCCGAACATCTCAGCCATAATCCAGGAGATAACCAGCAGGGCAGGATGGACTGCCAACAGCTCGCTCGTGATAATAATAAACGGAACAGGAAAGAGGACTGTGGAATCATACGATGGAGAGCCGACGGCAGCGCCGAAATTGAGGATAAACTACACAGCAGCGTCAAATACCGCACCCACGCAAGGAACGCCCTTGCTGATCTCCACGTACGGCACGAACTACACCACAGAGAACCTGACTTGCTACAACCAGTCGACATACGATGCGGATGGCGACCCTGTGAAGAGCATATTCAACTGGTACAAGAACTCAACAGCGATAGCCGTGCTGAACATGCCGTTCGAAGGAGGATCAAACGCGACTTACACCAAAGACTACAGCGGAAACAGCAATCATGGAACCGTGAGCGTAGCTACGTGGAGCAGCACCTCTGGCAGGGATGGAAAAGGAGCATACACTTTCAACGGAAGCGCATACATAGACGCAGGAACCAGCAGCACGCTGCTGGTCGGAACACGGTTCACTCAGGAGGCTTGGATATACCTGACGATAACAGATGACGAGTATCACGGATTCCTAGGATATCAGCCCGCCAGCACAGAACAGAGGCCACCCTCCATCTGGGTATACCAGCGCACAAAGATACACGCAGGATTCGGCAACGGCACGACATGGGACGGATTCATAACAGGAGACATAATAACCAACAATGCATGGAACCACGTGGTCGTGACGTTCGACGGAACCAATTATACCGTATATGTCAACGGCACTTCTAGATACAGCACAACATCCCACGCAGGAAGAGTGCCTTACGCGACGCACATCAGGAACATAGGAAGAGTTGATAACTACTTCAACGGCACCATAGATGAAGTTCGGGTGTACAACACCGCGCTCAACGCGTCACAAGTCTATTCACTGTACAGCTACGGCGCAGCAAGGATGACAAGCAGCCAGCTCACCACAGGAGATGTCTGGAAGTGCGCAGTCACGCCCAACGACGGGACTGTCGACGGGACGACGCTGGAATCTAACACGCTGACGATAAGGGCCGCGGCCGACACAACATCGCCAGGCACAATCAGCAGCCTTACTGAAAGAAGCACAGGAACGACGTGGGTATACTGGAACTGGACAAACCCGACAGACAGCGACTTCGCGTCAGCGATAGTATACTTAAACGGGACTAACCTGGCAAACACGAGCAGTAACTACTACAACGCCACAGGACTCGCGTCATCTACTACGTACCAGCTGACAGTCAGGACAAAAGACACAACAGGAAACGTCAACACGACAAACGTGTCCGACAACGCAGCGACACAAGACGGGACAGCACCGCAGTACAGCAACATAAACGACCAGAACAACACCGCATACTCCACCTCGGGAAGCTACCAGTTCAACTGCACATGGACAGACAATGTCGCACTGAACCAGGTCAGGCTGGAGTTTGCCGGAACGAATTACACGCCGAGCAGCAGCGGAGACGAATATTATCACAGCATAAGCGGACTTGCAGCAGGCAACTACACATACAAGTGGCACGCGAATGACTTTGTAGGCAATGCCAACCAGACCAGCACAAGGACGTTCACAATCAACAAGGCAGGCGTCGCGCTTACACTGACAGCAAGCCCTGCCTGGAACAATACATACGGAACACAGACATCAGTGAACTGCACTGCAAATACTTCAGTGACCACCCAGCTTTATAGGAACGGAACACAGACAAGCAAGCCAGACACGCAGACGTTGGCTGCAAGCGCCTATCTATACTTGTGCAACTTCACAGACACACAGAACCATACAGGAACAGCTCAGAACAGCACACTGACAATAAATAAGGCAAGCTCATCGGTCACTTTGCTGCTGAACAGCACTGCTGGAAATATGAACACCACAATGCCTGCAACAATAAACATAACAGGCACCAAGACAAGCGGCGACAGCGTTGCGATATACCTCTACAGGAACGGGACACCCATCAACTCAGGATTCTCGCCGCTGACCAATGTCTCGCTTTACAGCACAGCAGCATACTACAACATAACCGCGATATACCCTGAAAGCCAGAACTACACCTCATCAAGCGATACACACTGGCTGACCATAAGCGATACCACCTCCCCATCCAGCATATCCAACTTGGGAGAGAGCGGAGCAGGAGCCAACTGGATAAGATGGACCTGGACAAACCCGAGCGACGCAGACTTCAGCCAGGGAATAATATACCTGAACGGGACCAACATGGCGAATACCAGCAACAACAACTACAACGCAACAGGACTGAGCGGGTACACAAGCTACAGGCTCACAGTCCACACCAAGGACACCACCGGCAACGTCAACAACACAGACGTGTCCGACAACGCAATGACGCTCGACACACTGCTACCGCAGTACAGCAACATACAAGACCAGAACAACACAGTATACACATCCGGCGGGACGTACCAGTTCAACGCGACCTGGACAGACAACGTAGCAGTGAATGAAGTCAAGTTCGAGTTCAATGGCGTCAATTATACCAACCCGAGCGCAAACGGCAATGAATACTACATATCGATGAGCAACCTCGCTGCAGGAAGCTACACATACAGATGGCACGCGAACGACTTCCTCGGCAACTCGAACAGCACGCCAACGAGGACATTTGTCGTTGCGAAAGGGACTGCGACGCTCAGCCTATCAGCGACGCCAGGATGGAGCACGACCTACGGGATGCAGACAACGGTGAACTGCAGCGGAAACGCCGCGACGCAGCTCTACAGGAACGGCACGCTCGTATCGATACCGGACACCCAGACACTGGCGGCAGTCAGCCACCAGTACATATGCAACGCCAGCGAGACGACCAACTACAGCGCGACATCAACAAACAACACGCTGACCATAAGCAAGGCAGCATCTTCACTCGAGCTGCTGTTGAACGGGACAGACTCCGATATCATTATAGAAAAACTATCGAACGCAAACATCACCGGGACAAAGACAACCGGAGACAATGTCGCGATATACCTCTACAGGAACGGCACGCTGATCAACTCAGGCATATCTCCACTGACAAACACGTCACAATACTCCTCTGTAGCGGCATACAACATCACAGTCACCTATACTGAGAGCCAGAACTACACAGCAAGCAGCCATACACACACCATATCCGTAAATGACACCACGCCGCCAGGCACTGTAAGCGGAATCGCAGAATCTAGCGCAGGAACAAGTTGGATCACGTGGAACTGGACAAATCCTGCAGAAAGCGACTTCAGCCAGGTGATAATATACGTGAACGGGACCAATGTAGCCAATACAAGCAATAATTACTACAACGCCACAGGCCTCAACACGTATACGACATATGAGATAACGATCAACACCAAGGACACGTATGGCAATGTCAATACAAACAACGTCGCAGATACTGCAACGACATTGGACAACACGCCTCCGACGTATTCTGGGCTCAATGACGAAAACGGCACAACATACGTGCCGATCAAGGATTACCAGTTCAACGCGACATGGACAGACAACGTAGCAGTCGATGAAGTGAAGTTCGAATTCGACGGAGTCAACTATACCAACCCGAGCGTAACTGGCGATGAATACTACATCTCACTGAGCAACCTCGCAGCAGGAAGCCACACCTACAAGTGGCATGCGAGCGACACCGCAGGAAACTGGAACAACACTGGCACGATAAGCTTCACGATAGAGAAAGCAGCCACAGCACTCAACATAACAGCAATACCTGGCTGGACAACAACATACGGAACACAGACGACAGTAGCCTGCTACGCAGACAACAATGAAGTGGTGGAACAGCTATACAGGAATGCAACGTCTGTAACAGCGCCAGACACCCAGACACTCGCAGGAGGAAGCTATAATTATACTTGCAGCGCGGCAGCGACGCAGAACTATTCATCGGCAGAGACCAGCGACACACTGACTGTCCAGAAGGCGACGCCAGAGATAACACTCGTGCTCAACGGAAGCGAAGAGAACATAACTATCGAGGTCGGCAGCTACGTGAATGAGACCGGACTGCATGACCACACCTGCCTGCTCGAGATGTATGAATCAGCAATACTGGTGAAGTCAGGCAGCAGCCCGCTCACGCAACTGACGCAATACAACACCCTCGGAACATACAACGTCACATTGAGGCATCCGGAGACACAGAACTATACGAGCATCGAAGAGACACTGTGGGTGACTGTGCAGGACACCACGGCGCCGACGGTCTCGCTCATCGCGCCAGCAGATAACGCGACAATAGGCGGCAGCACGCAGACATTCATGTTCAACTTCACAGACAACCATCACTCTACTGCAGACTGCACGCTGTACATCAACGACACGCCCAGCGGGACGAACAGCAGCGCATCCGCGGGGACGACAATATCAATAACCAACAGCACCCTGGCTGAAGGAGAGAACAACTTGTATGTCAACTGCAGCGACGGATCCGGCAACACAGGACAGAGCGGGACAAGGACGCTGAATGTAGACAGGACGCCGCCAGACATCGAGGAACTGATACCTGAGCAAGGAGATATCGTCGGCTATGTCACGCTGATAGACATACACTCCGCCGACTCCCTGGCAGGCGTGCACATAACCCGCTACGAGATAAGGAACTCCTCGGGCAACGTGATAACGTCAGGGTCAAATACCACAGACGACCTGCATGAGAACTGGAACACCACAACATCCCCGGACGGGAACTACACCATGACAGCGTACGTCAACGACACTGTCGGCAACACAGCCAATGCCTCAACAGAGTTCACGGTGAGCAACACCCTGCCGTACATACAGGTACTCGAGCCAGAGTATGACAACGAGAAGTTCAACTCGGACTTCAACCTCGACATCTGGTGCCAGGACAACAACATCGACACGTCGATGTACAACGTGACAGACAACGTCGGAGGAGTGGTCCAGTCAGGCTTAGACGCATCCGCAAACATGACGAGCCACCACTTCACAGACCTCGTCAATGTATCATCAATCATTGACGGGAACTACACGATAAACGTATACGCGAACGACACAACAGGCTACGTGACAACAAAGACCCGCACATTCATCATAGACAAGACCGCTCCTTCCTACTCTGCAATAGGCGAGCCTGCTGACCCAAGCACGTACTCTCCTTCGGCGAGCTACAACTTCAGCATAAACTGGACAGACAACAGGTCAGTAAGCTCGGTGGTGCTGGAATTCAACGGAACGAACTACACAAGCATAACGCAGTCAGGCAACAAGTATTCTAAAGCGTTGTCATCCCTTGCAGGAGGGATATATAACTACAGATGGCATGCGAGAGATGAAGTCGGAAACTGGAACAGCACTGCCCTGCTCAACTTCACCATAAATCCAGCAACAGCATCTTGCGTGCTAGCATTCGACAAGTCATCACCGCAGACCTACGGAACAGCGATAAAGGCGAACTGCAGCTGCTCAGGCGAGAGTGCATGGGCAACGCTATGGAGAGACCACACAAACGTGGATGGAACAGAGGACAACCTGCTCGTGACATTGGCTGCAGGCAGCTATGCATACGAATGCAACAGGAGCACGAGCAACAACTACACAAGCGCGTCAGACTCTGGAACGTTTGTCATCAACAAGGCTTTGACCTTGCTGAACATGACTGCAATACCTGGCTGGAGCGGCGCGACATACGGCACAGAGACCATAGTCAGCTGCAGCGCAAACAACAACGAGGTCGTGGAACAAATATACAGACAAGGCACGGTCGTCTCGATACCAGACACGCAGACACTGGCCGCAGGAAACCACATATACACCTGCGAAGCAGCAGACACGCAGAACTACACCGGAGAGAGCTCTGGAGAGACACTGACGATAGGCAAGGCAAACTCTTCATTGACACTCACCCTCAACGGGACAGCCAACAACCTCACGATCGAAAGGATGACTGCAGCAGACATAACCGCGACAAGGATAATAGGAACTGGCTACGTAGAACTATACAGGAACGGCACCCTGCTAGGCAGCGGGACATCGGTCACGGACGTATCAACATACAACACCGCGACGATGTATAACATAACCGCAACATACAATGCGACGCAGAACCATTCATCCAGCAGGTCAACACTGTGGCTCACGGTCAGCGATACCATACCGCCAGGCCCGATATCGAACCTGCTGCTGCTGAACAAGGGACAGAACTACCTCTACTGGGTATGGACCAACCCGACAGACGCAGACTTCCACCACACCAACGTCTACCTGGACGGAGTGTTCAAGACCAGCACATCAGCTGAATACTATTATGCGACAGGCCTGAACCACTCCACCAACTACACGCTGTCGCTCAGGACAGTCGACGCTTCAGGGACGCTGGGAAGCTGGGTGAATGACACACAGATGACCCAGTACAACTGCACAGAGAGCTGGGCTACACTATATACTACTTGCAGGAGCAACGACACTCGCACAAAATATTATAATGACACAACCGGCTGCGGAACGACACACTTCCTGCCTGCAGACAACGGCACGATAACGACATGCGACTACATAATAAGTACAAAGTTCAACGGCAGCACGACGAATTTTACCAGGGACAGCCTCATAGACCTAAGTGGCGTAGTTCTAGATATAACATCTTATGGAAAGATAGAGTTCCTTGAGAGCATAACAATAGCAAGAAGCCTCGACCTCGACACATACGCAAACATAGGGCCCAACCACGCGTCCATCAGCTCAACACCGCTTGGAGAGTTCAACAAGTCAGCAAGGATAACCATCTACAATGTGAATTTCACAGTGCTGAGAATAATGGCCGACGGAGAAGAGTGCAACAGCACAGTATGCACGCAGATGAACTACTCGAACGGCACATTCGTGTTCAACGTGACGCACTTCACCAACTACTCTGTAGAGGAAGGCCCGTACTGCGGCGATTCTTCCTGCAATGGAGGGGAGACATGCAACTCATGCACTGCTGACTGCGGAAGCTGCCCGCTCGGAGGCGGTGGAGGAGGCGGAGGCGGTGGAGGAGGCGGAGGCAGCGCCAGGGAAGAGAAGAAATGCGAGCCCAACTGGCTCTGCTACTCATGGAACCCTTGCGTGAATTACGTGCAGAACAGGAAATGCTTCGATACCAACGGCTGCGGCACAGAAGAAGGCATGCCTGAGCTCGAGAAGAGCTGCATACTCGGCTGCGCAGAAAGATGGGCCTGCGGAGACTGGGGCAAGTGCACAGAGGCAGGAGTCCAGACACGCACATGCAATGATTTGGCAAAGTGCGGTTCAGAATCAAGGAAACCGCTGACTGTCCAGCCATGCGAGTATGACTTCTGCAGCGACGACAAGCAGAACAACGGCGAACAAGGAATAGACTGCGGCGGAAGCTGCAGGGACTGCACAAGGGAAGAGCTGCAGGAGGCAGAGATGAAGAAGAACCTCCTCACAGGCGAAGCGATAACAGTCGCACCATACGAACAGCCCAACCCGTTCTACCTGATGCCGCTATTGCTGCTGCTCGTGGTCTTGATCGCAGTCATAGCGCTGCACAAAGCAGACATATCTGAAAAGATGAAGAAAGTGCTGACAGCACTGCACTTCCTGCTGATAATAGGCATACTTGTGATGCTGCTGCTGACATTCAACATAGCTCAGCCCACAGGGGCAGCAGTGGTTGAATTCGTGGGTGAATCAGGTGCATCAGGCATCGCACTGACAGTCCTCGTCTCAGCACTGCTGCTAGGAGGCATGGCATACGTCGCGGTGAGCAGAGGCCTCGTCGACCTCGGAGATATGGAGCAGTACTACTCGAAGTCTAAATACTGGATAGGATACGCAGTCCAGAAGATAGAATGGTCAAAGAAGAAAAAGATCAGGACAAACATAGAGGTCGAGACGAGATACGAGACTCCGACGACGCAACCACAGGCAGCTTTGAAGACACCAACCCTGCCATCAGAGAAGAAAACCGCAACAGCAGAGACTGCAGTAGCGACCGCAGTGACGACTGCGCGGCCGGATGGGAAGAGAATGACTGCTGCGGAGACAATAGCTCCGAAAGAGCAGATGATGTTCGGCAGCATAATGACAGAGATCAAAGACCTGAACTTGAAGATAGAGGAGCTGAAAAAGGAAGTCGTGAGTGTAGCACCGGCGAGGCCAGAAAGCGTCAAGGAAAAGAGACAGATAGAGGCCAAGAATGCAAAAGACCTCATGCCAAAGCCAGCCCTCGTGCCAAAGGCAGGAATCAAAGCGCCATTCCAAAAAATATCTCCGCTGAAAGTGCTGCGCGTCCAGCCAAGGACAATAATAACCGAAAGGAAACCAGTCATCAAGCCTGTCACGAATCCAATCATGCCGAAAGCAGCGGCAAAGCCTGTGCAGCCTGCAGCAAGGCCCAAGATCGATGCGAAAATCGATGCTAAGAAAGATCCGCTCAAGGCAAGGTTCAGGACAGACGACCCGCTCAAGATAGCAGATATGATACTCAAGAGAAGCCAAAAGAGGCCGAGAAGATGAGAATGGAAAATCATGCTCTTAAATGCCCTACAAAGAAACGGGCGTTGTTGAAAAGTTCGCTCTCCGAGCGGGTGCCGTCAGGCTACGCTCTCCGTGTTTCTCAACCATATCGCGACATCCCCGTAGGGGGCAACCCCCTGTCGCGAGCGAAGATGATGCGAGAAATCGCTCCGCAAAAGGACGGCACCACCCTTTTCAACAACGCCAAATGCACGAAAACATTTTTATACTATCACTCACTGGAGGTGTAGATAATGATAGAACAGCAGACGAAGAACAGGTTCATGATGCTCGAAGCCATGCTGGCGATAGTCCTGCTGATATTCCTGGCGGCATTCGCGCTGGACAAATTCCTGCCGACGCCCACAGCAGCGATGATAGGAGGAGACACTCCGCAGATAGTCGGCTTCGTGCCGGTGGAGATAAAGAGCCAGCCCATAGACCTTGATGCGAAGACCTCGACAAGCTTCATAGTATTCTCAGAGAAAGAGGCAGAATTCGCCCTCACATCGCTCAGGCTCAGCGGAGAAGTCATCGGCGAAGGAAGGGCAGAGATAGTGCTGGACAACGGCCTCGGCCAGGAACTCGCGATATACTCAAACATAAAGCAGAAAGAAGGCAACATGATAACAGGCATGTCAGTGTCTGACGAGCCCACGCAGCTGCCTGAGAACGCCAACATAGAGGATGTCCCGGCTGAGCAGGCCTGGTTCAAGATAACACCTTCAGAAAACCCGCTCGCAGAGACCCCGCGCAAAGAGGTCAGCGATGACAAGCGCACGATATCAGGCAAGTTCCAGTACGAATGCGGAGAGGCCTGCTACATGAGCATGAAGATGAGGAAAGGGCTCTTCTACACGCTCAAGGTAAGGCTGGATGCAGGCACAGAAGTGAAGATAAACGAGCTCAAGTACACGCTCGAGGTGTAAAACATGAGGACAGAGAAGGAATACCTCGTAACTTTCATCGTCACGCTGGTAGCGGTGCTAGTGATAGTCGGCGGCTACGCATCATTCAGCGGGCTCGCAACGTATGACGCGCCAATATCGATAGGACTCGCTAAAGACTCGTTCAGGCAGAGCGACGTGTTCGACGCAGACATCGTATTGCGGCCAGTCACGTTCATGGCAGACGAGTCGCTGATGGTCTATGTGGACAACTCAGCAGTCGGAGTCGTCGCGATAAAGAAATACCTGGACGACAACAAGATAGAATACGGCACAGAGTACCAGAACGCCGGGCAGAACAACATAGAGGTGCTGAACCTCCGCGATCCGCTGCGGGTGAACCTGGCTGATTTCATAAAGCTGGAAGCTATGGTGCCTGGCACGACACACATCCTCAGAGTGGAATTCTCAAGAGGGGATGCGGTGGCTGAAGAAGTGTTCAAGATAGGATAGGCAGGACATAATCTTTTTTCCAATAGTTCTTCAAATTCTGAGACTGTTTAACGTCCGTGTTCTTGCAGCGGCATAAGCTGTTCAGAATTTGACTATCATTCTGCACGCGGCAGCTTTCGCGAAGAAAAGAGTGACTAAAATCGTTTTCGCCTCACTCACTCCAGTAACCAGGTTTCGTGATTGCATTGCGAATGGAGATAGTTAAATTTTGGTGTGACTAATAGCATCACCAAAATTTAAGGGAATTATTGAACTATTAAGAAGATATGAGCCTGGAGGGATTCATGAACAGCCGTCTTGCCATGCTAAAAAACGCAAGGCGTTTTTGGCACATCAAGCTCTGGGGTCTTGATGCTTGGCGGCGCAATCCAGTGCCACATTAGCTACGCTAAGTGGCACGTTATAGAAATAAATGAGCCTGGGAGGATTTGAACCCCCGTCAGTCGGTCCGAAGCCGATCGCACTCACTGGAAGTGTGCGAGACATGGAAGACTCGACATCCCACCTTATCCGGGTTATGCTACAGGCCCATGAAGATTGAGATAAGAGAATTCCTTATAAATATATCT
>JAGVOD010000074.1 GCA_020052935.1 archaeon
ATCGACACTTGTCCTTCAGGTGAGGGTAATTGCTATTTCTTCAACTGCAATGGTGAGACATTTGAGGAGGTGTCAAGGCACATCACAAGCTCCAGGGGATATGCTGATTCCCTTTTGGCATACAACCAGCAGCACAACACAGGACCGGGAAGCGATTGGCGATACTCTGACGGTAAGTGTTATGGTAAGATGATATACCCTGATATGAGAGAACTGACGTCCATACCCATAAGCACAGGCTCTACCTATGAGTTTGATTGCATTGGCCTGACTTTCAAAGACATATCAAAGATAGTGACCGGTTCTTCCCAATCCTGGCAGATGGTGAAGGGATACAACCAATCCCATAATCCGGGAGGGAATTGGAGCTATCAGGGCGACAGGTGCTCTGGCACTATCTTGCTTTCACCTGAGCTGGTCAACCACCCTGAGAGGTTTCAGAAGAACAGCAGGCATTCTAGGAATCGTTAAAACATAAGAAAAAGAAGTTAAAAAAATAAATGATTTGCCCTTATTCAGGGCAGTTGACCACGACGGATTCTGTCATCTTGTTTCCGTCATCTCCAGGCGACTGTATGTTGAGCTTGTTCACGCCTGCAGGGTTGCCGTATCTCAGGTCGTCCTTGCCGATCTTTTCACAGACAGTCGATTCTCCCGCAGCGAGCTCTTCAACAGCGCATCCAGGGTCTTCATCAACCATGCCCCTCACCATGAAGTAGGTGTCATAGCCCTTGGCTACTCCTATCTTGCTTATCAGGAAAGGCCTTACTGTGTTGGTGTTTGTGACCTTTATTGAGATGTAGTTGATTCCAGTCGCCTCTTCCTTGACGCAGTCGAAGTTAGAGAACCTTACTGGCTCTGCTGTGAAGTCGCGTGCGAGTGCCTGGTCCTTATTCTGTGGCTCGCCCATCAGTCCTGTCTGCTTGTAGTCTCCAGTGTCAAGCTGTTCTGCCGTGACTAGGCCAGGTCCTGGCTCTGTAGTCGGGACTTCAACAACCGCTTCTTCTCCTTCTGCTCCTGCTCCCTCTGAAGCTGCTGCCTGCTCTCCACCTGGAGCTGTCGGCGCAGTCGGTGCAGCCGGAGCTGCTGGAGCTGTCGGCGCAGTTGGCGCTTGCTTTGCGCAACCTGCCAGAATCAGAAGTGTTATCGCGAATGCGATTGCTAGATATCTTAATTTCATTTGGTCACCTCGTTTGTCACATTGTAAATGCGAGTATTACACCCCTCTATTCCGACCCAACACATCGGTATTTTATAAACTTTACGCTTATTTGGGCGTTCCAGGCTGTCTGGAGCCATAATTCCGTAACTTAAAAAGCTACCAGTATACAAAAAACCTCACAAATGACGGTTTCTATTTAAGAAATCTCTGCTTATATTACCCTTACTTCCTCACCGATTATCTCTGTTTTGTCGTCGTGCTCAGTGACCTTTCCTCGCACCTGGATGTAGTCTCCCTCCACAAGCAAAGGAGCCTTTCCGAACAGCACTACAGAAGTGATCTCGTCTTTCTGTATGCGCAGGAAGGTTGTGCTGTTGCTCGAGCTTATTCCGACAACACTGCCTGTCACAACCACAGTCTCATCAACAGACTGCTCTAGCTTGTTGATCATTGTTTCGTCAACCTTGATACGCTGTGAGATGACGAACAGCGCGACTATCCCTATCATGCTGGCAACTAGCGCAATCCTGAGCAGAGTCTTCTCTTTCACCCACAGACTTATGTTTTTTGTATTGATAAATGTTAAATCTAGAAACACGGAATATCTGCGAGAATCTCGCAAGCATTGCGGTTCTTTCATATGTTTTTCCGGAAATCAGGTTTTTCTGCGGAAGTCTTGCGTTTAATCCGTTGTTTTTGCAGAGGGTGTTATTGAAAAGTATGCTGCCGCCCAATGCGAAGCGTATATCAGTGAGTTAATCACACGCGGCAGGGGGATGCCCCCTACGGGGATGCCGCGTTTCTTGATGTTCTTTCGTTAGCGGAGCCTGGCGGCAGCCATGCGGAGCATGAGCTTTTCAATAACACGTGCAGGGAGTAAGGTTTATATAAAAAAGCCTTCACTCATGTTTTCATGGGGAGAAAAGATGGTGTTTTGCTGTTTGCACTGCTAGTCCTTGTTATGCTGATTTCTCTTTCAGGCTGTTTCAGGAAGACAGAAGTCATAATTTGCACCACGCCGCAGACCATTGTCGGCGAGCGTTGCTGCCTTGACGCGAACAACAACTCCCTCTGCGATGACACCGAGCTCTCAGAGAACGCGACAGCTGCAGGCATCTGCGGCAACGGTATCTGTGATGAAGATATGGATGAGAACTGCACTACGTGCTGGAAGGACTGCGGCGCGTGCAAGAAGATTGTCTATGTATATGTCCCCAGGAACTTCACGCTCACCGAGCTCACCACAGACCTGAACAGGATCACGCGCGACGGGATTAAGTTCAGCAGGGACCGCCAGAACGCGAACAACGTATCTGATTTCCTTTTCTTCGACAAGCCTGTGCCGAGGTACTTCGCTGATTTCATGGGCATCAAGTACAAGCCGCTCTACAAGAGCAGGTGGATCGTGCTGAGCCAAATCGTCAATGAGAACTATAATATCACCGACCCCACATCATTATTGGATTACGTCAACATGAGCAACTGGTACTTGACATATAACAGGCGGACCGAAGAGATGGTTGCTTACGAGGCGAGGCTCAACTCAGGCAACGCGACATCAGATTATCCGACGCAGCCTACAGGCTACCAGAAGCAGTTCCGTTATTTGGATTGGACGTTCAAGAATTTCACAAAGACAGAGTCTGTGGTCTACGAAGGAGTGTCTATCGTCGGCAACGAGACTGTCGAGTCTGTCTATGCCAGCATCACAGGCTACAACGTGACCTACAAGTACCATGAGTACATGGACCTTGATTTCGGTGCTGTCGAGGCGTTCAAGGATGTTGATGAGACGCGGCTGGGCTACATCCACTCGCTTAGCTTCATCTGCGCCAGGAACCTCGTCATCACGATATATGACTACGACTATGATGGTGGCTATGAGGGGATCTCCCCCCAAAATGTGCTTGACCAGATAAGCATGAACCGCCAAGCCCTCCAGAAGACTGCAGAGATGTTCGAGAGCTTGTGTAATGCGAAGTATTCTAACAAGAACTTTGTAGTTTGATGTATTTCTTAGCAGTGCCCCTGCCATTAACTACTGAAGCAGCACCACCGCAATTTTGCGGAGCGTTTCACAGCAAAAGAATCAGGCTCGACGGGGGGAAGCCCCATCCGGGGGTGTCGAGCTCATAGTAGAAGAATAAACAAGCGAAGCATTGCGTGGTGCTGCGAGTTGAGAGGAGCCTTGCGTGGCACTGCTGATATCACTTCAATATCTTCCCTGTCTCGCAATACCAGAGGTATAGGTCGAGTTCTCCTTGCGTCATGCCGCACGCGTCTGCGACGCTTTTCAGCGCCTTCTCTATGATGACGTAGTTCTTTGGGGTCAGCGTCTTCGGTCTTTTCACGACGCCGTACCTCTCGAGGAAGTCTACGATGTGGAAGTCGATTATCGCGTAATCATCGAAGCCGATATTACGCAGGAAGTGGCTTGCTTCCTTGTATCCGAGGCCTTTGACGTTTTTCACCAGCCATTCGCGCCGCAAGTCATTGTCCTTGAAAGAAGATATCTTATTCTTGAGCCCAGCAGCATGTCGTCTCGCTTCGTAGATGTATTTCGCGCGGGTGTTTGGGAACCTGTGCCCCAGCGAGCGTAGTTTTGCGGCGAGCTGTTTTTCAGACAGCGTGAGGAATCCGTCTCCGACAGCGCGTTGTATCCTTATGCCGCCTTCTGCAGTGTAATTCGCAGTCAGTATGCAGAAGCACATCTCCTTGAAGAGCTCTTTGCTGGGCTTCTTGCCGAGCGCCTTGAATTCCTTGGTGCGTTGCCGTACTTTTTTCTCCACATCTCCTGATTTCACGTCCATGACGCACTTGAGAACATCTTTCATTCTGATCAAAAAGAATAAAAAATTACGCTTACGCCTTCCACAGCCCGTGCAGGTTGCAGTATTCCCGAGCGACAACGTTCTCTGCCACTATCTTGAACACTGCCTGCGGCTTGTCTCCGGGCTTGAGATACTGTCGATATACTTTGCCGTCTGCGATTATCTCTATCCATTCGATGTAGTGCGCAGCCTCCATCGGATGCTTCTTAGCTCCGATCTTGACCTTTACCGCCGTCTTTGTTATCTTTAGGACCGGCACGTGCTTCTCCTGCGCAGCGTCTGTCGTGTTGGGGTTGAGCAGTTCCATGTTCTTTCCACAGCAGACCAGTGTCCCGCCGCTTGCGTGCACTACCTCGACGATGTTGCCGCACACGCTGCACTTATAGACTTGGTTGAGTTCTGTCATTTTTACACCTCATATGGATTATTGTTTCTGGTTAGCGATGTATCTTGCCGCCTTGAGCAGCGCCATGCAGCCCTGCCCTGCAGCTATGACGTATTGGTATTCGTGCCCTGACGCGCAGTCTCCTGCCGCGAATATGCCCGGCACGCTCGTGTTCATCTGGCAGTCTATCGCTATATGCCCGTCTGGCTCTGTCTTGACTACGTCCTTGAACAGGTCTGTATTCGGCACCCTTCCTATCTCTATTATGACTCCATCGACGAGGATATCTTTTATGTTCCCTTTCCGTCGATACTTCAGGCCTTTGACGAGTTTGTCTCCTGTTATCTCGAGTGTCTCGGCTTCGAATATCGTCTCTACTTTCGGGTTGCTCTTGATTTTCTCCATCAGGTATGCGTGGCCGATGAACTTTTCGCCGATGACTATCACATATATCTTTGATGCTATCTCTTTCATGAAATCTGCTGCTTCCAGCGCAGCATTGCCCCCGCCGACAACAGCCACTCTCTTGCCAGAGAACAGCGGGCCGTCGCATATTGAGCAGTACGCCACGCCTTTCCTTGCGAACTTCTCTTCGCCAGGCACATTGAGCTTGCGGGACCGGGCGCCGGTCGCTATTATCAATGTCTTTGTCTCATACTCCCCTTTGTCGGTTGTCACGATGAAGTTCTTGCCTTTCTTTTTCACGGCTCTGACAGACTCTTTCTTCAGCTTGACTCCGTTGAATTGCAGCTGTTTCTCTATCGCGTCGCTGAACTCAACGCCGGTCGTCTTTACTATGCCAGGATAGTTGAGTATGTCTCCGCTGGCCATCATCTGGCCGCCCGCATCTGGGGATATCAGCTCGAACCTCATCCTCTTCCTGGATGCGTATATCGCTGCTGTCGCTCCTGCAATGCCTGCGCCGATGATTATTGTTTCGTATATGATTTCCACCACTGTTTCACTTCTTCGTTTTCTTGGTCTTGCTCATCTTCGCCAGCTCCGCCTCTATCTCCTCAGGCACGAAGCCGACTATCATCTTTCCGTTTATCTCTGTCTGCGGCACTCCCAGCTCCCCAGATTTTGATGTCATCTCTTCCACGGCTGAAGAGTCTGAAGACACATCTATGTTCTCGAAGTCTATCTTCTTCTCAACGAGCCAGGCCTTGAGCTTCATGCACCAGGGGCAGGTCGGTAAAGTGTATACCTTGATTTTTGCCATGATTCGACCTCCTCAGTCAAGCCATAATCTTGACGCGTATTTAATTTTTGCCATCATGCTCAGGATTTGCAAATCATAAATATTATATACCACAACAGCGCATTTCGCCTTATGAACCAGAAGCAGATAGGGACTATCGTAGCTATCATCGGCATACTCCTGATGATATTCACCATACTGGCGAAGAACAACGAGGATAGGCACATCGCCGCTTTTGTCGAGAAGGAAGGCACGTGTTACGCAGCAGATGGGACGTGCCTGCACGAGCAGAGCCGCAACCTTTTCCTTTTTGGAGGCATCCTGTCTGCGGCATTGATTCTGCTAGGAGCATACCTCATATTCTTCGACAAGACACAGAAGGTGCTTGCAGAGCATCAGGTCAAGGTCTCATCTGCGCTGAGGGACTTCAAGAGACAAGAGACAGAGAAAGAGACGTTCCATGCTTTCCTGGCAGGGTTCTCTGCTGAAGAGCAGTCAGTGCTTAAAGCGATAAAAGAGCAGGACGGCATAAAGCAATCAACGCTGAGGTTCAGGACAGGCATGTCCAAGTCATCCCTATCTCTCCTGCTCAAGAGCCTTGAAGAGCGAGGGATAATCTCCAGGAAGGAATCAGGCAAGACCAACGAGGTATTCCTGAGGAAGAAGTTCTAGATACCCACGATAATTTTATAAATGAGGCAAAATTCTTCATGTACCAGAGGTGTAGGTAGCCTCAGAGCCTAATTCTGAGATATCAATATGACAAGGATACTAGAGTTGCTAAAGAAGGCAGGAGAAGCCAGTCCCAACTTCAGGGCCAGGTTGACCTATGACCATGGACCGCTTCCACCTATCAGGGCATATCTTCACAATGCAGGCATTGACGAAGCATTCGACTGCCCCAAACGCAAGACCGTGGAAGCCAAAGTGGAAGAGCACCTGATAAAGACATTGATAATGAACCGGGGGATCATCAACGGCGCAGACTACCTCCTCGCAGCGATATGGGGCGATAAAGGCGCGAAGATGATAGACCTATTCAGATACTCAGGCCTTGGCGGATGGCCAGGCAACCCTGACTTTGCAGGATTCGTATTCAGGAACGGCGTCTACATGCCTGAAAAGAGAGAACTCACTTGCGGCGACACGCTCATCGTGCTCGGCCAAGAGGAAAGATACAGGCGCACAACCAAAGACCTCAAAGAGTACGTGGAACATTCTCCAAGCATAGATGGCCTTGTCTCTGATACTGGCCAAGTCATCTGTTTATAAATGACCTGGAACGGTTATAAACGGTCCTGGACGATAATTCTGTAGTTATAGCCGTTTTTGACACTTAGTTTCGCGTCGAATGGTATTAATAAACGCTGCTTCTACAAGAATGCATCAATCCGCAAGGTGATGTGAAATGAAAATGATCTGTATCGATGTAAAAGGGATGCACTGCCCAAGCTGCGAGACCCTCATAAAAGAGGGCTTGGAGGAGCTGGCAGGAGTGAAGTCAGCAGCGGTCTCGCACAAGACAGGTAAAGTCGTTGTCGAGTTCGATGAGAAGAAGACAAGCGAGAAAGAAATCAAGCAGGTCGTCAGGGGCCTGAAATACCAGGTACACTAAGATGAAACGCAAAAGAACAGGATTCATAGCAGAAGGCACCACGTGCGAGAGCTGCGCAGAAGTGATCAAGAGGCAAGCCCTGAAAGTAGAAGGCGTAGAGCACGCAGAGTTTGACTACGCGACAGAGACCGGCAGCGTGACATTTGACCCTGAAAAGACCGACATTGACGAGATACTCTACAAGATAGAAGAGAAAGGGTACAGGTGCTTCATACTGGCAGAGGAGAAGAAGCACGAAGCGCCAAAGACAAGGGTAAACAAAAGCATAGTAGGATGGGTATTCGGGATAATCGGGATACTCATAGCAGGCTACTTCATACTGCAGCTCGCAGACAAGATAAGCCTTCCCCAACTGAGCCAGAACATGAGCTATGGGCTGCTGTTCGTCGTCGGCTTGCTGACCGGCTTCCACTGCATAGCGATGTGCGGCGGGTTCGTCGTCTCATACACTGCAAAGGCCGCGCAGGAAGGCAGGAAATCATACTCATCCCACCTGATGTACGCAATAGGCAAGACCGCGTCATACACAATCATCGGAGCGATGTTCGGCCTGGTCGGTTCGATAATAGCATTCACGCCCATGATGAGAGGCATCGCAGGCGTCCTTGCAGGAATCTTCTTGCTTCTGTTCGGGCTCAAGATGCTCAACGTCTTCCCTGCACTGAGGAGGATACAGTTCAGGACTCCGAGGTTCATCGCCCGCTTTGTCGGCGAAGAATCCGAGTCAAAATCAAGCCCGCGGGTGATAGGCCTGCTGAATGGATTGATGATAGCGTGCGGTCCGCTACAGGCGATATACATAATGGCAGCAGGCACAGGAAGCATGGTAGAAGGTGCTAAGCTTCTTTTCATCTTCGCCATAGGGACATTGCCAGTCATGCTGGGCTTCGGCTACCTGACAAGCTTCATCTCCAGCAAGATGACGCACAAGATACTCAAGGCATCTGGAGCGATAGTCATAGTGCTCGGCCTGATAATGCTCAACAACGGACTGAGGCTGACAGGCATAGGATATGATGTCGGGTCGATAGTGAAGTCAGTCAGCGCAGCAGGAAGCGGGAAAGATATAGCAACAGGGACGCTGACAGATAATGTCGCGCTGCTCAACGACGGGTTCCAGGAGATAAGGATGGACGTCACAGCAAGAGGATGGGAGCCAGACACGTTCGTACTCAAGAAAGGCGTTCCTGTAAAGTGGATCATCAACGGCAAGGAGATAACGAACTGCAACCGGGCCATACAAGTGCCGAAACTAGGGCTAGCATTTGACATCAAACCAGGCGAGCAGACAATAGAATTCACGCCGACAGAGTCAGGCACGATACCCTGGAGCTGCTGGATGGGCATGATACCAGGAACATTTATAATAAAGGATGACATCAGCGACGTCAATCCAGAAGAGATCAAGGCAGGCGCCGCACCATCCAGGCCCGCAGGAACTTGCGGCATGGGCGGAGGAGGCGGCTGCGGCTGCGGCATGTAATAAAAAAGAGGTCAAGATGAAAACAGCCAATCTTCGCATAACAGGGATGCACTGCGCCAGCTGCGCAGCGATAGTCAACAAAGCGCTCTCCAAGACCGAAGGAGTTAAGGAAGCGAATGTCAATTTCTCTACTTCGAAAGCTCTCGTGACATTCGACGAGAAAAAGCTAGACGAGAAAAAGCTCGTGCAGATAGTGAAGGGCAAAGGCTACGGCGCTGAGCTGATACAAGACCACGAAGACCCCGAAAAACAGGCAAAGCTGCAGTCAGCAGAGATAAAGAAAGTGCGGGACCTGTTCCTGACAAGCCTCGTGTTCACAGTGCCCGCATTCATTATCGGCATGGTGTTGATGTGGTTCGGCGTAGAAGTGCCGTACAAGGAATACCTGCTATGGCTCCTCGCCACGCCGGTGCAATTCTACGTCGGATGGCAGTTCTACAAAGGGACATGGCACTCGCTGAAGAACAAGACAGCGAACATGGACACGCTTATCGCAGTGGGGACCAGTGCAGCATACTTATACAGCGTCTATGTTGTCCTGTTTGCGCCGCAACTCGGGCAGTATTTTGAGACGTCCGCGATACTGATAACGCTCGTTGTGCTGGGCAAGTACCTCGAAGCAGCAGCCAAAGGCAAGACATCAGAAGCCATAAAGAAGCTCATAGGATTATCACCGAAGATCGCGACAGTCATCAGGAAAGGCAAGGAGATACGGATAAGCGTGGACGACGTAGTGGTGGGAGACATAATAGTAGTAAAGCCTGGCGAAAAGATACCTGTAGACGGCAAAGTGGTCGAGGGAGACTCTTCTGTGGATGAGAGCATGATAACCGGAGAGAGCATACCTGTAGAGAAGAAGAAAGGAGACAAGGTCATAGGCGGGACTATTAACAAGCACGGCAGCCTCAGGTTTGTCGCGACGAAAGTAGGTGAGAATACGACGCTGTCGCACATAATCAGGCTCATCGAGGATGCACAAGGCAAGAAAGCGCCGATACAGAGGTTCGCAGATGTCGTCTCTGCATATTTCGTCCCGATAGTCATCATCATCGCAATAGCGACTTTCCTGGTCTGGCATTTCGCGCTCGACAAGGAATTCTCATTTGCGCTCATAACCTCTGTCGCAGTCCTCGTCATCGCATGCCCCTGCGCGCTCGGCCTTGCTACGCCTACTGCGATAATGGTAGGCACGGGAAAAGGCGCAAAGCACGGCATACTGATCAAGGGCGGGGAGGCGCTCGAGACAGCGCACAAGCTGAGCTTCGTGGTGTTCGACAAGACAGGCACGATAACAAAAGGCACGCCAGAAGTCACAGACATAATCCCTCTCAACAAGGAAAAGGAAGAGAAGATACTCAAGATAGCAGCCAGCGTCGAGAAACCATCAGAGCACCCGCTCGCAGAAGCAATCGTGAAGAAGGCAAAGGCAGGGAAGATTGCGTTAGGGAAGGTCACAGCATTCAAAGCGATTCCAGGTTACGGAATCAAAGCCAAGCTCAATGAAAAACAATACTACTTCGGCAACGCCAAGCACATGAAAGAGAACAGGATAGATGTGAGAAAGATCGGCGACAAGGTGCGACTTCTGGAAGAGCAGGGGAAGACCGTGATGATGCTCGCGGAGAACAAGAAGCTCATCGGCATCATAGCTGTCGCTGACACTATCAAACAGAGCTCAAAGGAAGCTGTGCAGAAGCTCGAGCACATGGGCGTCACAGTATACATGATAACAGGCGACAACGTGCGGACTGCCCGAGCGATAGCAAAGCAGGCAGGCATAGAGCATGTCTTTGCAGAAGTGCTGCCAGACCAGAAAGCAGGCTACGTAAAGACGCTGCAGAAGAAAGGCAAGGTTGCGATGGTCGGCGACGGCATCAA
Organism: archaeon; assembly: GCA_020052935.1. Taxonomy (GTDB): domain Archaea; phylum Nanobdellota; class Nanobdellia; order Woesearchaeales; family UBA11576; genus JABMQF01. The sequence goes on from JAGVOD010000074.1 coordinate 10,556, forward strand.
TGACGCTCCGGCTCTTGCGCAGGCAGACATCGGCATTGCGATGGGCTCAGGAACAGATGTAGCGATGGAGACAGGCAACATAGTGTTGATGAGGAACGACCTTCTCGATGTCCCAAAAGCGATAAGGCTCAGTAAGGTCACGATGTCGAAGATAAAGCAGAACATGTTCTGGGCACTGTTCTACAACGTGCTCGGCATCCCGATAGCCGCAGGCATACTTTACCCCGCAACAGGTTGGCTCCTCTCGCCGATAATAGCTGGGGGCGCGATGGCGTTGAGCAGCGTGAGCGTTGTGACGAACTCGCTGATGCTGAAGTACAAGAGCCTTGTCTGATGATGGATTTTCAATAAGGCAGGGCTTTGAAAAGGTTTAAATAAGCGGGTGTCTCCTGATCTGCCCGAGGTGAATCTCATGAATAAACTATTAGTGTCTGTGTTTTTTCTGATTATATTGAGCACATCAGCTCTCGCACAATACGGGATGATGGGTGGTTACGGCCCTGGCGGATATGGTGTGTTCTGGATGGGGCTGCTCGGGCTGGTATATCTCGCACTGGGTTCTTTTGTGTTCGCAGTGGTGTTCTGGCTGACGCATAACTGGCTTGTCAAAGGGAAGAATAGGTGATTGTTATGAAGAAAGCCTTCATTGTATGTCTATTGGTTGTTCTACTGCTAGTTGTTGGCTGCTATGGCCAGAAGACCGAGACGCAACCAGCTTCCCCACCTACACAGACCCAGACAGTTGGTGCTGAGGGTGCTCCTTCTTCGGAGTCGGGCGCGGCTGCAGGAGCTGCCGTCGTGATAAGCGGCTTCTCGTTCAATCCAAGAGAACTGATAGTGGCGAAAGGGACTTCTGTCACCTGGACCAACAAAGAGCCTACGAAGCACACCATCGTCTCTGATGATGGCAAGTTCGAGTCGACTACTCTGGCACAGGGTGCGCGCTGGAGCTACACATTCAACGAAGCAGGGACATTCTCATACTATTGCGGCATACATCCAGGTATGAGAGGGACTATAATTGTGGAGGGATGAAAATGTTAGAGAGCATAACATTCTTCAAGTTTTTGGGCATGCCCTTGATAATCTGGGGAGGGATATTTACCTTCCTGTGCTTTCTCTTCACTGCTTCGATTGCCGTTATGAACAAGCGCGGCATCCACACAATCCCGTTCAAGTGGCATCCCCGGATGGCGATATTCTCCATACTGTTCGGCCTGGTCCACGGCATCCTGGGCATACTTACGCTTTTCTGAGGTGATGATTATGGCTAAGAAGTTCTGGCGTTGCAATGTATGCAACGACATCCACTATGGAATTGCAGGTCCTGAACTCTGCCCCACATGTGCAACGAAGAATGCATATGTTGAGATTGACAGTTCCGAGGCCAAGAAGGTGACTGGCCTTTGAACGAAGCTGACCTCAATCGTGTCTGGCAGGAATTCACAGAGAAGAATGATTTCAAGCTCAATCCAGACCAGAAGCATGTTGACATGATAACCAAGGGCATTCTCATCAATGAGCAGAAATATGGATTGAAGCTATGTCCTTGTAGGTTGCGGAACGGCACCCCCGAGCGGGACCTTGAGCTTATCTGCCCCTGCAATTTCAAGGCTCATGATACCTGGCAGAAGAAGGGCATGTGCTGGTGCGGTTTGTTCGTCAAGAGGTAATGAGAGGTTTGGGCATGCAGAAAAAGAAGATGGTAGTCCGGCCATACGGCCCTTTGATGGTAGAGCACAGGATAATAGAGCAGATTGTCCCTCTGATACGCGCAGAAGTCAGGAACATAGACAAGAGCAAGTCTATCGACCCGCACTTCATCAACGTGACTGTTGGCTTTCTGAGGACGTATGCTGACAAGTGCCATCATGGCAAGGAAGAGGATATACTTTTCAAGGCACTCAAAGAGAAAGAGCTGTCAAAGGGGCATTTCGAGACACTGCGGCAGCTTCTGGAAGAACATGACCTCGCCCGCAGCAATGTCAGGGAGCTGCTTGATGCAAAAGCCAGGTATGTCAAAGGGGATAAGACCGCAGTGGCTGAGATAAGGAAAAGGCTTTTGGCGCTTGCGAAGATTTACCCGGCGCACATCGCGCTTGAGGACAAGCATTTCTTCATAGAGGTCATGAAGTATTTCAGCGACAAGGAACAGCAGAAGATGGTGAGGGATTTCTGGGAGTTTGACCGTAAGATGATCCACGAGGAATACAGGGAGAAGGTATCCCGCCTTAAGGCCGAGCTGCAATAACCCCAAAAAGAAGACATCAGGAACTGTCCTAAGGCATTCTTAGAGAATCTCCGAGGCTTTCACCAGCGATATCTTTATAAACTTATTTAAACTCCCTGTTTGGCAGCAAGGAGCATTGCTCTCTGCTAACAGAACAGTCGAGGGGGTATAAATATGAAACTCTGGGCAATGTCGGATGATGACGATGATAATGACAATGACAGCGATGACTATGGTGGTGATGACGACTCTGACAAGGATGATTGATTGCCTCATAATCTTTTGATTTTTTGCTTTTGCCGCCTTCTGAAGAGAGTGTCAAGGAAACCAGAACATGAAGCTACGCCAACTGCCTGCAGATTTCAAGGTCGAGGAGATTGGTGATATACCCATCTCTAAGACCAAGGATAATTTCAAGCTGTACACCCTTGAGAAAGAAGGTATCGAGACATTCTACCTCCTGAGCTATCTTTCCAAGAAGAACAACATCCCTAGTTCTGAGCTTTCTGTCGCAGGGCTTAAGGACAAGCACGCAGTTACAAAGCAGTACTTGACGATTCCTGCGAAGTATGACCTGATGACCACGCAGGAGAAGAACTTCAGCATAAGGTTCGTGGGATACACCAACCGCAAGCTGAAGCTTGGCGACCTGCAGGGGAACCGTTTCGAGATTACTGTGCGGGACATAAAGAAGGGAGAGCTTGACGGGGTGTATGAGAAAGCAAGGACTATCGCCCAGATCGGTGTCCCTAACTATTTTGATTCTCAGCGTTTCGGCAGCGCGCTTAGCGGCGAGTTCATCGCGAAGTGCATCCTCCAGAAGGATTACGAGAGGGCTGTCAAGATATTCCTGACTAGCTTCACAAAGTCTGAGAAGCGCAGCACAAAAGACGAGAAGCGGAGCATACTTACTAACTGGGGGGACTTGTCGAGGTTGAGGCTCAGCAACAAGACCCTGGCGATTCCGATAGAGGAATACCTGAGGACAAAGAGCTGGCTTTCTGCGTACAAGCGCATCCCTCCGAATCTTAGGGAGATATTCATCAGCGCATACCAGAGCTGGCTCTGGAATGAGTGCGTCAAGGAGCTTTTGAGGAGGAACCTCAACACAAAGTACCTCTATTCCATAGAGTACAACATTGGCAGCCTGCTGTTCTACAAAAAGTTGGCGCATGACGAGATGCAGAGGCTGCCGAAGGCATTCAAGACTGTCAGCGACGAGATTGTTGCTTATTGGCAATGCAGGAGCAGCTCCACCGCCACATTGCGCAGCGTTTCACAGAGAGATAATCAGACTCGACAGGGGGACGTCCCTTACGGGGATGTCGAGTCTGGAGAAAGAGAATCAAAAAGCGGAGCGTGGCGTGGAGCTGCTGAGAAAGATTCCATGAGACTTGAAAAGAGCATCATCGATAAGATACTCGCGAAAGAGGGGATCATGATAGAAGATTTTAAGATAAAGGACGTGGTCGGCAACTTCTTCAAGACGAGGGAGAGGGAAGTCATCCTCAGGCCGTCTGGTTTCAGCATAAAGCAGCCGATGATAGACGAGCTGAATGACAACGGCCGCGACAGCCGTTTCAAGATAGTTGTCTCATTCACTCTGCCCAAGGCCAGCTACGCGACGATAATAATCAAACGTTTATTCAACCAGTAAGATATAGCGAATTCAGTAAATAGTGGAACATTTTGCAACCACCACGTGGCGGGTTTATGGACTGAATTCGCTTATTAGCCAATTGATGTTCACATATTTAATCAATTGGCTATAGCATTCTTGTTTCTACAGAGCTTAAAAATCATAAGTTTTAAATATGCCTTTGGCAATATCTATGATGACGTGTCTGAATCAGCAACCATGCAGGGAATATATGAAGAATTGAAGTCTTTAAAAGAGGAAGTGCTATTCATAAAGAAGCACATGTTTGACCCGGACACTATAATGACAACAGAGGAAAAGAGCATATTTGAACGAAGCATGAAAGAGTTCAAGGAAGGCAAGACAGTTCCCCTAGTTTCGGTAAAAAAGAAGCTGGGGTTGTAAGAAGGATGTTCAGTGTAGAGTTCTCGAGTTCTGCAGACAAATTCATTGGAAAGTGCGAGAGACCGCTCGCGGAAAGGCTTTTGGACAGGATTGAGAAGTTGTCAGAAGACCCATTTCCCGCAGATGTCAAGCGCGTCGTGAACATGAAGGAGAAGGTGTTCCGTGTAAGGGTGGGTGATTATCGGATACAATACTCAGTGATATATGAGAAGAATGTGATATTTATCTCAGATATATAGCAAATGACACAATTTTTTATACAATATTGTCATTTGCTTATTACGAACAGGCAATTATTTTCGTATTATTATTTTTGTCTGCGAGTATAGATAAACGACCAAGAGCATACGACTAAGCACGACCTTCATTTCTTATGGAGTTTTTTTGCGCGCGACGCGACCACTGTGCCACGGGCAGTCCCATCGAGGATGCTGTTGTCGGCGTTGATGCTGAACCAGTCGTAGTAGTCGCTGAGGCCGAGCACCACAGCCCGGTCCGTATCTGTGTCTGGTCTGTTGTTTAGTCTCCACAAGTAAGGTTTGTATCCGCTCAGCCATTCACAGGCATTACAGAAATTGTCAAGGTCTGATATACCAAGCAATGCATGGACTGGCGGTTGAAGGCCGCTTGTTGCATTGACCCAACCATTTGGTCCAACAAGGTCTTCTTCGACAGTTCTTTGTTCTGGCTGCATGTAATCATGGATTGCATCATCATTTCCGCTTGCGTACCTTATCTCCTGGACAACCTCCTTGTCTTTATTGGCGCGATACCTTGCCCTCGTGCCTGTCATCATCCAGTGCTTCTTAAAATCCTTGGCGAACATTTCTTTGACTTTTTCGACGAGTTTTTTCTGTCCTGTATCAGGGTGTGCCCTGTTCTCGTAGAGTGCCATTATGGTCGCCGTGTAGAGTTCAGCGTCAGCCAGCTTCCATTCTTTTCCTTTCAGCCTTTCGATGTGCTGGTCCTGCGTCAGGGATTCTCCGCCGTGCAGCAGTTCCTTGCTCCAGTCGACAGTCCTCTCTTCCTTGTTGTAGATTACGCCGTGTATCCTGTACCTGTCAGCAAGCTCTTCTATGAAGAATCCGCTGCCTGAATATGATGTCACGAGTGTTGCAGGCAATGCTTTCTCTCCTTCGACAAGCACTCCGTTCTGGAGCTCTTTCTTGGCTTCATTGTGTCTTGTCCTGACAAGGTATTTGAAAAGCCCGTCAGGCACGAGCCTCGAAAAGAATCTTTTCAGGCGTCCTCCTTCCTTTCTCCTGGAGAGTGTTTTCCCTTCCTTTATCTGCTGCAGATACTTTGCTACTTCGTCGATGCTTTTCGGCCTGAGCTCAGGGTCAAAATGCGTGAGCTGGTCGACAAGAATGCCAAGCGATGGGTTTTTGAACTCGAACTTGCCTGAATAATTCAGGTTGAAGCCGTCAAGCACGTCTTCAGGAGAGATGCCTGACGCGAGTTTAAGTATTGTAGGTCCGATGCTGTACAAGTCACTTTTATTGGTAGCTTGCCCCGCGAAGACTTCCGGCGCGCTGTAGCCCATTGTGCCGAACATCGTCGAGCCTCCGATAGTCTTGGCAATCCTCTGCTGGACGATGCCAAAATCAATCAGGTATAGCTTTCCGCTTTCTTTGTCAAGCATGATGTTGCTTGGCTTGATGTCGCGGTGTACCACATGCGGAGTCTGGCCGTGCAGGTATTTCAGCACTTCAGTAAGTTGTAGCATGACGTCTACAATCTTCTCTTCAGCCAGCGGTCCTTCCCTCTCGACTATCTTCTCAAGGCATTCGCCAGGCACCAGTTGCTGCGCCATGAACAAAGAATAATCTCTTCCTTCCTGGTGTTCAAACAAGTCATGGACTTTAGGGATCTGTGGGTGGTCAAGTCCTTTCAGCACTTCATATTCCCTGCCAAACAGGTCCACGCCCTTGAAAGCGTCAAGTCCGTCAATTTTCTTTCCGAACCTGTGCTCGCGGACGCAATACTCAACACCATCCTTCTCAGATCGATAAGCTATTGCAAGTCCACCGCTACCTAGAACCTCAAGAAGCCTGTAGCCATTGACTATCCTGATTGGATTGCCCGGCTCGGCCTGCATTATGATAGCCTCTTGTCCTGTCGCCGCTTCAGTCATTTTTCCTCCAGCAGCTTGCGTACTGCATACTCAAAGAGGTGTGACTTATTGCGGAATGTGCCGTCCCTGAGGCGCTCTTTCGCCCCCATTAAGACGTTTTCATCAACTGTTATAGATATCTGATATTTTGCCATTATGTTCTGATGGAAAATATCACAACTATTTAAACCTTTTGTTTTTTCACCACTAATTAGTGATAAAAAACATAAAAATACGACCAGGCCCCGTTTTATTTATAAAACCTTCCGGCGGGATGAAATCTCAACAACCGGATTCAGTTCCGGTGAATTACCGGATTCACATCCGGCAAACAGGTAAATACAAAAGTTATTTAAATAGGGTGTGCGTCTTATTATCAAATACCGGATTCACATCCGGTAAATCTCCGGGTGCGGTTCAGTAAGCTAAACGTCTTGCTCAACCAGGGGTGCAGAAGATGGATTTTTACAACAGGTCAGCAGAATTGAGGGATATCACATCGAAGTACGATGAGCTGTCATCAGGGGAGCTTTGCATCATATATGGCCGGAGAAGGTTAGGAAAGACTGCTTTCATAAAAAAATTCATGGGCCAGATCAAAGGCAAGGCGGTCTATTACTTCGTGAACAAGACCAACAGGAAAGAGCTTCTGGAGTTGCTGTCCGACAGCATATTTGACCAGACCGGGGAGCGGGAAATATTCACGGAGTGGGAACACTTTTTTGGCTACCTTCATAAGAAAGCATCAGAAGATAAGTTTGTGTTTGTGATGGATGAGTTCTCAAGGCTCAAGGAGCATTCCCCTGACTTCATCACGAAATTCCAGGATTTCTGGGATTCAAAGCTGTCAAAGACAAAGATAATGTTCATCGCAATTGGCTCTTCCATGAGCATGATGTTTGACATATTCATGGACAAGACAGCGCCGTTGTATGGAAGGATGACCTGGAAGATACCGTTCAGGCCGTTCAGGTACGTTGATTTTAGGGGGATGTTCAGTGAGGTGGATGAAAGCAAGAGAGTGGAACTGTTCTCTGTATTCGGAGGCACCCCTCATTTCCTTTGGTTTGTGAAGAAACACGCAGACAAGCCGCTCATGGATATCATTGACCGGCTTGTTCTTTCAAGGACCGCCCCACTGAAGGATGAACCTAACAACTTTATAACCATGGAGCTTAAGAAAGAGACGAATTACAATTCCGTGCTCCATGCGATGGCGAAAACAAACGGGACGAGGGAGGAGATGGTTGTGCACACAGGCATAGACCAGAAAGACATCGACTATTATCTCAACAACTTAAGCGATCTTTTGTGCATAACAAAAAAGCTCACGCCGGTATTTCACGACAAGGGGCAGAAGACCAGGTATCGGTTTGATGATAATTTCTTTGGTTTTTGGTACAAGTACATCTTCCCGAACTGGTCTTTGATTGAATTGGGCAATGCCGAGATGCTGAAAAGCAAGATATCCTCGGACATAAACAGTTTTACAGGACACAGGTTTGAGGAGATAATACAGGAACTCCTGGTATTATATAATGGCAAGAAGATAAAAGGGCTGTCGATAGACTTCACTGAGATAGGCCCGTGGTGGGGCAGGAACAGGAAAGGGGAAACTGAAGAGATAGACCTCCTTGCCAATGACCCGCAAAGCAGGCAACAGATCGTATGTGAGATTAAATGGACGGGCAGCCTTGTTGACTCAGGCTGCGTAAGCAGTCTCGTTGAAAAATCAAGATTATTGAACACTGCTGGAAAGATCAATTACCTCATCGTATCCAGGTCAGGATTTGAATCAGGATGCATTAAATACATGGATGAGAAAGGAATTGTACATCTGGATTTAAAAGAGATGAGTGAATTATTCGATGATGTGGAATAGGATGGAAAAGACACTCGAGATCAAATCAATAGCATCGACAGGGAATGGCGCGGGCTACATAGAGGAAGGTGGCTTCAAGGTGCCTTACTTCGTCCCGTTCACCTGCCCCGGAGATGTTGTGAAAGTAAGGGAGATAGAAAAGAGAAAGAAATACGTGGAGGCAGAGCTGGTCGAGCTCGTGAAGGCGTCTCCTCACCGCAGCGACGTGAAGTGTAAGCACTACACAATATGCGGCGGCTGTAATCTCCTGCACATAAAATACGAGACGCAGCTCGGATGCAAAAAAGAGGTTCTCGCTCATGTCCTGGCAAGGTCAGGCATATCCTTCCCAGAGATAGAAGTGATGTCGTTGGACAATCCTTTCAATTATCGTTTCCGCGCAAAGGCTTTCTTCGAGTGCAGGGACGGCAAGCTCATCTGCGGGTTCAACCAGCGCAAGACCAACTACGCTGTTAGGATAGATGAGTGCCACATCGTGCACAAGAAGATCCTCGAAGCCATAAAGGCGATAAACAAGGCCAAGCTTACGATCCAGAACAGGTTCATAGGTTTCTTTGTCGTGAATGAAGAAGACTTGTCAGTCACCCTGCAGCTCACTATCAGCAGGAAGTTTCCAGGATTTGAGGAGGCGTTCAAAGGAACAGTGGATGAGTTTGTGTACCGGGGGGAGAAGCAGGAATATTCTCTGAGGTATAGCTATGAGATAGACAAAAAGGAATACTCGCTCTCATACTCTTCATCATTCATCCAGTCCAACCTCGCGCTCAACAAGAGGATGGTGGAAGCTTTGTTTGATTGCCTGAAAGGCATCAAGCAGAAAAAAGCTCTTGCAGACCTTTACTGCGGCAATGGCAACCTGTCGTTGCCTCTCACGGCGGTGTTCGGGAAAGTGGTCATGGTCGAGGGCGAGCCATACTCGTTCGCCAACCTGCAGAAGAACATCCAGCTTAATGCCGTAAGCAATGCTGAGGCATGCAACTCTGACGTGCGCGAGTTCTCGATGAAGAAGCTGTCTTTCGATGCGGTCATACTGGACCCTCCGCGCATAGGCTGCGGAGAGGATGTCATCAATAATATCGCAAGATGGTCTCCTGAGACCATCATCTATGTCTCGTGCAATCCAGTCGTCGCATCCAAAGAGCTGAAGTTGCTTATGGGCGACAGGTACAGGATAGACAAGACTGTGATGATCGACATGTTCCCGCACACGAATCATATAGAGTTCATCGCATTCCTGAGGAGGAGATAGCATTGAAAAGTGTGTATTTGGCGGCGCCGCCGTGAGTTTGCGAGGCGTTTAGTCAACAACAACGCGGGCGTTGTCGGGGGTCTCTCCGACCGAAGGGAGCGAGATGCCAAAAACCTTCGGTTTTTGAGCAGCCCCCTACGGGGGGACAGCCCATAGAACAAAACTCACGCACGCCGAGCCTCACGCGGCGCCGCGTGAAACAAGTTTGAAAAAAATGATACCCATATTCACGAAGAAAGAAGCCGAGCAGATTCTAAATGCAGAGGATTCAGTAGAAGCTTCGCTTGACCTTGGCCTCTCGAAGACAAAGATAGATATCGAAGATGGCTTTGCAGTCATCGCAGGCCAGAAGATCCCGATTGATGAATTCAAGAAAGTCAAAGAAGGATTTTTCTACGTCGTTGAAGACTCGACGCTGAAGAAGGTTGCGATATTCTCTGACGAGACGAACCTTTACTACAAGCTCCTCCCTACGACAGACTGGCCGACCATCACCTTATCCTCTGTTCCGATGCACCGTCACATCCACATGTCTCCGAAACGCGACACAGAGACTAAGATAAAGGAGATATCTCCTGTCAAAGGCAGAGTCCTGGACACTTGCTGCGGCCTCGGCTACACTGCGATAATGGCTGCGAAGTACGCAGACGAGGTCATCACTTTCGAACGGGATGAGAACGTCGTTGGATTGTGCCGGCTCAACCCATTCTCTCAGGAGATATTCACGAACAAGAAGATAAAGCTGACAGAGGGCAGCATTTTCGAGGAGATTTCAAGATTCAAATCCGAGTCTTTCGACCGCATCATCCATGACCCTCCGACTTTCAAGGTCTCTCCAGAGCTTTACTCAGACGGATTTTACGAAGAGCTCTACAGGGTCATGAAGAAAGGCGGCATATTGTATCACTACGCCCCTTCCCCCGGCAAGACAAAAGGCAAGGCTTTCTACGAGAACATGATCAAGCATCTCAAGGCAGCCACGGATTTCGAGGACATAGAATACCACGAGAGGTCGTCTGGGATAAGAGCGACCAAGTGATTCAAAAACTTTATAAACCACCATCGCTGCCTGGCCAGCCATGACAGTCACGTACCAATGCGCTAACTGCAATTATCGTTTTGAGATGGGTTCTGATAGGCGTACACTGGTCTGCCCTTATTGCAACAAAAAGACGCTGAAGACGCTGTCGCGCGGGCCGAGCTTCACTGACAAGCTGATAGAAGAAGCTTGACTTCTATTGAACCAGAAAATATCTCAACAATATTTGGTTCTGTTTTTCTCATCGTAAATCTTGCGGAATACTCGCAATATTTCCGAAAAATTCTGCATTAACCGGAAAAGCATCCAACGACTTCGGAAGAGTTACGGTCTGACCGATATTCTTACGTTTTTCCGTCGAGAGAATTGATAAAGGAAGAAAACATAGTAGAAGACAAAGAGAAAAAAAACCAGGTCGCATAACCTGGCACCAGGCTAAAATCTGGCAAGTCCTACCAAGGCAGAGAATATCACGCTTGCAAAGTATATAAGTTTTGCTGTATTGGTTCAGAAAGACGTTTTCTGAACCCTAGAAACCCGCAGGGTTTCTATTGTGCAATGGCAGGGTCGCATAACCAGGTATTGCGCTGAGCTGATGCCTCAGTGGGATCGACCAATCCCTCGCGGGTTCAAAAAAGTAGAGCCCCCAGACTTGGAAAATGCTCAAAGAATCGAAGATTCTTTGGCATGCCAGAACCAACAGGTTCTGAGCATCCCGCCCCTGCCGCACAATAACATATGACCTTTGTAACCATAGGCGACAACTATGCGTTATTGACAGGCGTAACGGGCCCCACGACGTATTTACAACCATTTAAATAGCACTTAAGTGCTCAATAAATAGCACCAAAGTGGAAAGATATATAAACGAGTAGCAATAGAATACACCAAGGTGGAAATAATGGAAACAAATGAAGCGTCCGATAAGGCAGCGGTGCCAAGATGGACTGATCTCCCAGCAACAGAGAAAGAGAACTATCTTGCTTTCCACAGGAACGCATCTGAAGAAGACTTGAAGCATGCAGAGAAAAACATTCTCGAGTTTCCTCGCTGGAGCATAATCTCCGGTTATTACTGCATGCACAACCTGACAAAGCTTTTCATTGCTGAGAGGTTCAACACCAAGATATCAAGTCCTGAGATACATGCAAAGGCGATTGAGGCGCTTGAGCATTTCATCAGGGATGACGCGCTAAAGGAGAAACTGCTTGTGCTGCTGAAAGAGGCGAAGGACATCTACTACAGCGCTGAGCGGCTCAAGGAGAAGACGTTGCCCGTACTCTTGAAGCGCGGCAAGCAGGAGCGGGGCAAGGCGCAGTACTATTCTGAGGATTACACAAAAGAAAGCAAGGTGAATTCCCAAAAAGCGGCTTATTTTCTCGATAAGATAGTAAAGCCATACGTCGGATTGGTGAAGGGGTTGATGGAATAATGCTGTTGGATGTCTGTTTGGGTACCAGGACTGCCTGGAAGATATTGTTTGTCTTTGCCGAGGCGCCCGGCAAGGCAGTCTCGAGGAAAGAGATACAGCAGCTTACGAAGTTAGGCAACAAGGTTCTCACCAAGTTCCTGTTACTGCTTGAAAAGTTTGGCATGATAACGTCGAGCAAGATTGGGAAGGCATATTACTACAAGCTCAATCTAAGCAACCCTTTCGTGGAGCAGATAATAGAGACGATCCTACTGGAGAAGAAGCAGCTTAACAACCCCGATTTTGCAGCCCTGAATGTTCTGCGCGAGTTCGTGTATGAACTGACAAACGCAGACCTTGAGAACCTCGAGCAAGTCATCCTGTTCGGCTCGTATGCGAAGAGGACGTTCAGCAAGGATTCAGACATCGACGTGGCGATAATCACTGCCGAGAAAAGTGCAGATGACGAGCTGCTCATCACAGACATCATCGACAGGCTTCATAAGCGTTTCAGGAAGGAGATACAGCCGCACCACTACACAGCAAATGAGTTCAAGGAACGAAAGAATAAGGACAAGCTCATAAAAGAGATATTGAAAGACGGGATAAGATTAGTTTAACGCGCCGTCATATGAATTAACGTAACTCACCTATATGTCATTAGTACATTTTCGTTGCTTGGTGCGAACAGCCCGGAATAATCGTTAAAAAATTCTGCTCTAACTAAGTGAACAACTTCTCCCGATTGGAGTGTGGGTGTTTGCGGCAGGTTTCCTTCTTTTACAAAATATTGGATTCGTGGCTCCTTACTCCCATATGATGTAGGGAACTTCCTTTCTAAAGTCATAACATCAGGTCTAGCATCACCATCTAAATCTGTCAGTGTAGCCCTATATAGAGAGTCTTCGATTACTGTTTCTCCTACTCCTAATGGTTCTTCAGCAGAGTCATCAACTACATGATTACAGCCAATACCTAATAGAACTGCTGTAGCCCATGAAATCATAGTTTTATGCATTTTAAATACCTCTCCAACACATTAATTGAAAAGTAGTAACTAAACGAAATATTTAAATATTAGGGTTCCCCTAGGGGAGCCTATGGATGAAAACGTGTTGAAGGAGATTGGACTAACAGGTTCGGAAATCAAAGTCTACTTAGCATTATTAGAACTCGGAGACTCGACAAGAAGCGATATTGTGGATAAATCAGCAATATCCGGATCAAAAGTATATGATGTACTAGAAAGATTACAGGAAAAAGGATTAGTTTCCATATACCTGAAAAATAAAGTCAAACATTTTAAGCCTACAAATCCAAAGCAAATTTTATACTATCTTGAAAATAAAAGAGAACAGATAACCAATATAGAAAAAGAAGTAAACGTTATACTCCCAAGTTTACTCTCACAATTTAATTCATCAAAGGAAGAACAAGAAGTCGAATTATTAAGTGGACTAAAAGGTCTTGAAATATTATTCAGGGAACAAATAGACATCCTCAACAAAGGTGAAATCTGTTATGTTATCGGAGGAACAAAAGGGATACAAGAACAAGCTGTAGTCTCTTTCTTTCAAAAAATACATGATTTAAGAGAGACAAGGGGAATAAAAACAAAAATGTTGTACAATCTACGGCAAAAAAAAGAAACTGAAAAATTTTATTCATCAAAAAAATACCCATCTACAACTACCAGATATATCTCACACACCTCTCCAGTTGCTATAAACATATACAAAGATCGGACAGCAATAATAGTTTTCGGAAAAAGCATAACAGCAATACACATTAAATCTGCAGACATTGCAAGCAGCTTTATGGAATATTTCAAGATTTTGTGGAATCAATAACCACCAGTCACCGCTTCGCTATAGACTGGTGGAAAAAGGAATTTTATCCGAAAGTAAGGAGCTTGTCTGATTCCTCGACCATCGTAAGAAGGTCTTTCATTGTTGATATCGGGCAGACATTGGTAGCGTCTTTGTGTCTCGCTTTAAGACAGGTGCCACAGGCGAGGATCTGTCCTTTTCCTGCCAGGTATTGCTCTATCTGTCCCCTGATGTCATGTTTTTCGTCTTTGATGTCTTCTGCTTCCACTCCCTCGTTCATAAGAAATACCCTGACTTCATGATTTGCTTTCAATGCAATTACCCCGAATCTGAATGCGTTCCAGACGACTTCTGGCTTGTTGGTTTCGATTACAATCCCTATTTTCATATTTCTCACCTTAGGAGTTCTTTTCTCATCTCTTCATACTGCTTTTTGGTTATTTCTCCTTTAGCATATCTCTTTTTTAGTATTTCCACTGCGTTGTCCTGCTTGTTTTCTTGTGTCTTTGTTTGTGCTGCATTGATGAGTGTGTACACGAGCCAGATGACGACTCCCCAGAATAGGAGCATGAAGACCCATCCGAACCCCATCCCGAATCCCATCATGCCGTAGCCGCCCATTCCAAAGCTTCCGAATAATATGATGAGAGCTACTGCGACAAAGACAGCTATCCATGCATTTTTGTTTTGTTCCATGATGATTCACCTCACAATCTATGTTTTTCAGCCAAGACTTCTCTTATGATGTCAAATGCCTTGATTATTTTTGGTCGGGTTATTTTGTAATAGACATTTTTCCCGTCTCTTCTGGAAGTGACTATCCCTTTGGACTTCATTATGGCAAGATGCTGCGATATATTTGCCTGACTCAGTTTAGTACGTTCTATAAGTTGGCTGACGGATAATTCCTTGTCTCTGAGCAGGTTGAGTATTTCAAGTCGTATAGGGTTCGAAAATACCTTGCACATTTCTGCATGCAATTCATAAATCTCACTCATATAATCATATTAGAATAACCTAATATTTAATTGTTTCGGTCATGGTTGGATACTTCCTCGCTCATCAGAGCATTCCTTCTCATGTCCTACTACCTCCCTCCACCATCGCAGCATAAGGAGATTATGTCTGGTCTGACTTTCGAGTTGGGCCATATAGCTTCAGCTTCAACAATTCCCAATCATCAAATCCCTATGCACGCCCGTACCTTTGTACGATTCAGGTGTGCTTAGAGGGTGTTTGGATGAGATTATGTAATGTAATGCGTTTGTAATGAGCCACTGAGAAAGATGTTTCCGTCGATACTGGCAGCTATTGCGATTGGCGTCCTGTTCGGAATCGGGACAGGCAGGATTGATGGTAGTGTTCCGCTAAAATCTTCTTCTTAGAGGTTTGCCGTACAAATGCCGTACAAAAAATAAAAGGAGGGAGAGCTATATGGTGTACGGGTCTAGAGCCATGATAAACCACCAAATAAGGGAAAACGGGAAAAAGCGCAGCATTTTTGACAAGGTGAATGAAGTCAAACAGCACATTAAGGCGATTATTCCAGAATTAGATGGCGACAGGTTGATACATATGTTGTCTCATTGTCGCAACTTTCATGATGGGAAGCTTCACTATGGACGAAGGGGAATCCCTGAGAATATCCAGAGAATAAGGGAATTGACTGAGACAGAAAAGATTCTCTATGCCTTGCTTCTTAAACTAGAACTCAATCCTAGCGTAGTCTATAGATGGTTTCTTGCTACGAGAGTTCCTGCTGACATAAAGGAGAAGCTAGCCAAGGGTCAGATTAGTCAGAAGAAGGCATTGGAGATAAGTGCCAATAGGAAGCGGGTGAAGGAAAGCAATGTTGGACTTCTTATGATGGAAGAGATAAGGACAATCATGAGTTCGTTATGATGCGAGGTGGTTGAAGATGAGCAATAATAACCGTCTGCCAAGCGCTTTGAATGTTGAGCAGTTGAACAAGATTTTTGAGGCTATTAATCAGCCGAAACTTTCCATAGGTGCATTTGTGACATTCTTCTGCGGCCTGCGTCTTAATGAGATTTGCAGGCTGAAGGTTGAGGATGTCGATCTTATGAACAGGCGGCTGAAAGTTGTTGACTCAAAGAACCCTAACAGGTCTATTGCTGGCTATGGTAAGGATAGGTACGTGCCTATACCTAGGAAGGCAATCGGACCCATCACCAAGTGGCTAGAAATCATCGGTACTGACAGCAAATGGTTTTTGCCTTCCATGACTACCCCTGACGCTCATATTCGTGGTAAAAGCCTCTACGAGCAGTTCAGGGACTCTTTAAGGAGGTCTAATCTTCTTATTCCTACACTGCCTTACATTGAAAAGACAGGCCCTCACAAGGGCATACAGAAGGCCAGGCACAAGTATTATTTCCACACGTTGAGGCATTCTTATGCTACTTATCTTTTGAGCAAAGGTGTTGACATTTACACCATCTCTAACCTTCTTGGGCATAATCAGGTCACGACTACGCAGATATACGCTAAGATAAACACAACCCAGCAAAAGTTAGCGGTTGAGGATGCTTTCAGTGCCCCACTGATGGAATTCAGGCCGAATCATCAACAAGGGATGCGACAGATAGAGCAGCCAATGCAGAACAACGAGAGCTTGGAGCGATTGCGCTTAGAGGTTGAAAGAAACAGGATAGAGCTTGAGAAAATGAAGATGATGAGAGGGCAGATCATCGTTGAACGCATGGTTTAGTTGTCATACAAATGCCGTACAAATTATTTAAACTCAGTTTTCTAGTATTCTTTCTGTAAGTGCGCGCGCACTTCATAAACAACTCGGAGGTGGGTTATTGTGAAGTGCAAGATATGCTGTAAGAGACTAAGGAACGACGAAGACAAGCTTTGCAGCGATTGCTTTGACTTCTATTCGTGGAAATACAAGACGGAAGAAGGCGTCGATAAAATCCTTGAACAATACGAGGTGCAGAAAGATGCTGACAAGAACCACTCGGAATAATGTCTTGCTCTACCTGACGTTTTGGGCAGTTTACGGCCCTCTTGTCATTGTTACTTGGCACTCTGGTGGCGGGACTCTCTTCCAGCTCTCTATTGTGCTGCTGATTGGCCTGGGGATTGTCCTTGCTGGCTTGTTTGTCAAGGAGCGTTTCCTCGACAGGGAAGAGGATGATTATGACTTCCTGGAAGAGGAACCTGATGAAGAGCGCAGGGAAGGATTGGCTGCGACAGAATGTTTTGATAATGTTTTCAAGCCTGATTTCGGCAGGGTCGAGTATGACCTTGACTAACCATGCGGAGGTATGAATGATGAACAAGACAATATTGCTTTTTGCCTTCCTTGGGCTGTTGCTGTTGCCGTTGGTGCTTGCTGATGTCGCGAGCCTGAACACGACAGTGAGCCCTGAGGATAAGGCCAAGTTTGACGCAATCCTGACGCCGGTGATGAAGATTTACAACTTCATCAAGTACATCGCTTCAGCAGTGGCGCTATTGTTCCTGTTGTATGGCGGCATCAGCTACATGACTTCAGGCAACGACCCAAGGCAGAAAGACACATCCAAGAACATCATAATGTATGTCATCATAGGACTCTTGGTGATTTGGGCTGCGCCACTGATTGTCGAGCTGCTGGTGGGATGATGAAAAATCTTCTTTTTCTCTTCTTGTTGCTCGTTCCAGTAGCTTCAGCTATTGACTGCTCTAAGACGATGCACGCTGATTTGTGTGAGCAGGTCATGTCGAGTGATGCGGCGAGCGATGAGAAGGAGTGGTTGGTGACTGAGCTTATCCAGGATAGGCGCAACAGTCCTAACCACGAGTTTGTTTATGACTGGAATACTAAGGTTGATACTTTCCTCCCCCCTGAGGGCATTACCAAGTACAGCAGCGGTTTCATCAAGGATTCTTGGCTTAAGCTGCTGGCGGTAATGCCCTCTTTCCTCGAAAACGACACTCTTTACGTCAATGACACTGGCGAATTGCTCTCTGCTTACAATCATAGGATTGAGATTCCTCCTGATTACAGAAGTCCTGGCTATCCGCAGACCAAGGACGGCGATTGCGCGACGTATTATCATCTTGTGGAGCATACTGCTGTGTTTGACGCCTTCAACAACCACGCTTATCTCGGCAGCAGTCACCTTGTCAATTACACCGCTAATTGTGATGCTGAGTTCTCAGGAAGGTATGACATCCTTCTCAGGACTGACATCGACCATTGGAAGTGGAACAAATACTGCTGTGCAAAGAACAAGAAGGGAAAGTGCACAAAATACTGCTACACGTGCAAGTTCAGCTACACTCAGCACAAAGTAGACAACGTGACAGTGACCGACAAGATAGGGACAAAACACTTTAAGCAGAATATGACTGCGAGCTTCAGTCTGCTCGATCAGTATGAGAACACGAGCAAGGGAAAGCTGAAAGCAGGCAATTTCTCATCACTGCATCTTGAATTTGCAGAGTCTAACTTCACAGAGTACAATTACGTCTATACTTTGAACAGGAGCATACCGCTGCACAACATCCTGACTGTCAAGGCGGAGAAGCTCAACAGGAAAAGCGCAAGAAACCTGAACTTCATAGGCAACGAGACATACATAATGACTTTGAAGAACACGAGCAACTGCACTATAACGCTTCAAGATCATTTCTCTACGAAGAACTTACCTTGTAATCTGACTGCGCCAGAACCCGACGCAGTGATAGAGACTGACAAGACAAGCTACGATGACAACGAGACAATACATGTAACCATGATGCCTGACAAGGAGTTTAACCTCACCTACGCAGGCAAGAACTATACTGCAAGCGGTTCAATCAACCTGAAAGCTGAGTATCCTCACAACAGGATAAGCATCTTCCAGAAAGGCAAGGAGATAAGCAAGGTCATTCAGGTCAAGGACAAGCAGCCGTGGAACGTTCTTCTCAGCGTAACCATGTTCGGCGGGCTGAACTACATCCTCGTGGGAATAGTCAGGAAGACGTGGGGTGGTCTGCTTTGACTGAGTGCGGACTATCCAACCTCGCGACATGCATACCTGAGAAGTTATTCGAATATATACTCACAATAGTCAATGCTCCGTTCCAGCCTTTGCTTGACGCCATAAATTCCTTGATGACGCAGCCAGTCAACATCCACATCTTTGAAAGCTTGTGGGTGATAATCATATACATAATCTCGATGTTCTACGGTCTCTTCCTTCTTTTCGCAGGGTTTAACTTCATGATTTCTGGCTACGACGCTGCTAAAAGGGAGAACGCAAAAGAATGGCTTAAGAACACCGTCTTGATGATACTGTTCGTCCAAGCCAGCTTCCTGATTTACGAGCTCGTAATAGAAGTCGGCGCGCTGCTGGCAGCAGGCGTGATGGACATCATAGACCCGCACTTCTTCCTCCTGACAGCAGACAGCATAACAAACATCGGCCTTGAACTGCTTCTCGGCATGTTCTACGGCATCATACTTGTCATAACCGTGGTGTTTCTTGCTTTACGCTACCTGCTAGTGGCTGTTGGTGTGTTGTTCTTCCCTTTCGCGCTGTTCTTTTACTTTATCCCACCACTGCAAGAATACGGGAAGGCACTGCTGAACATACTTCTCGTGATAATCTTCGTGCCGTTCTTCAACGCGCTCATCTTGTTTGCAGCATCAGCCTTGCTCGACCTGCCAGTGTTCGACAACTTCAAGATTGTGCTGATGATATCCGCCTTCCTGCTCATCAACCTATTGTCTCTTTTCCTCATCATACTTGGAATATTCAAGGCAACCACTTCCGCAGCCAACTCAGACGCAGGAAAAGCGATAGGAGCTGCCGTAAAGTATTTCGCATAGAAGTACCCGTAGGCGAAAACTACCAGGTATTGCACGAAGGAGGGTAACGAGCCTCCCGACGACTGAGTAATATTTATAAATGAACTGCGCCTAACAGATGTATTGGGGGTTATGGTGGAAAAAGTCAAGAAAATAGTGCTATTCTGTGTACTTCTGCTGATTATTATAGCAGTGGCGGGATGTGGAGGAAAGCAAGGCGTTCTTAAATCTAAACCAGTTATTCAAAAATCAATCACACCTCCAGTTGAAACGCAAGAGCCAGTAATTGTTGATGTTATTCAGAACAATGATTCTGTTGTAGTTAATGATACTTCGGGCGTCAATAAGAAAATCAATCTTGAAAGATTTGACCAGTCTTTGATCTTTGACACGGTGACTTATGACTTTGGAAGAACTGACAACCCTCCAACCAAGTACGTATTATTTAATACATCTTTTAGTATTAAAGCTGTTGGCTATTCTGACCAAAATGATGCTATGAGCATCCAAATTAATGAAGAGACATTTCAAGGTCTTAAACGCGGGTCTGTCGTCGAACTAAAAGATGGCACACTTTTTGGTGTTGTGGCGGTTGTATTTCCTTCTTGTGCGCGCATCCAAAACTGCAATCCTTACCCTTATGCGCGATTCTACTTGTGGAAAAAAGATGAATTCATGTTCCACTGCGATTCTAATGAGGATTGCGTGTCTGTTCTTGGAGATTGTTGCAGTTGTGATGATGGTGGTTTTAATATTCCTATGGGCGCATCATACGCGAATAGTTGGAGCGAGAAGATCTCAAATGAAAGTTATTATGAGACAAGAGATTTAAGAGATTGTGGGAAATCGCAGTTTTGCAAGGGCGATATTCAGCTTGGTAGTTGTTACAAGAAGCCAACCTGCACAAACAAGACCTGCGTACTCGCTAATGACCCTGAAACTCCCCCTCCTTCAGAGCTTGACGTTGGCGAAGAAGTCGCGTTCATACCAAATTTTCATAGTGAAGAATATAAGAGAATAACTATTGACCAGTATACTAATATGTTGTGGGGGCATCACGAAATTAACGAAAGCATTATTGGCAGGCCAATTTATTTTGATGGTCAGGTGTTTGTTCCTCCTTGGTATTATGGAAATGCGGGCACGAATGCGATCATACTTGTTGATGGAGACATTTCAGGAGTGCTGGAAAATGAGATGCTTCTTCATTCATTCATAAACATTAATTGCGTAGTTAATAATTTTAAAGTTGAACACTGCACAGACCTCGAGCCATTCGCAAAATACGCCTTTTTCGGTTATCTGGTGCGACTTCCTCCCGACCCTATGAACTACGGAGAAAATATCAAATTGGACCTGCGTGCCGTAAAGAAACTAGAAGAGCCAGAGAGAAAGTATGCCTCGCTTGAGCCAACACGATGCCATGAAAATCTCGATTGTGGTTGGATAGCTGCCGACTGCTGGGAAGGATATTCGTGGGAATGCCTTAATAAGAAAGCAGAAGAGTATTTCTGCAAATATGGCAAAAGCTATGCTGGCGGCGGAGAACCGACGCCAGGAGCACCCGGAACACCCTGCACGTGTAAAGCAGGCAAATGTGCCGCGGGATAAGAGGCCACAACAATGCCAAAATGCGGATACTGCAAAGCAGAAGTCGAGAAAGGAGCGAAAAAGTGTCAGAGTTGCGGGCACATCTTCTCTCGCAAAGATGAAAACTGGTTCAAGCGGAACAAACACATTTTGATTGGATTAGGAATAGGGATAGTTTTCAGTTTATTCTTTGTATATCATACAATCAATAAATATTCTTATAAGCTTTCGGCAGCCATTATAATGGCTGTTATTTGGATGGTGGTGTGGCTTTTTATTGGTTGCTTAATTGCTATATTAATCACGTTAAAAAGTGTTTTTGCGTGGTGTACTTTTCTTAGCGGTTTTATTGCCTTTTTTTACTCTGTGACTTTTGCAGAACTTGATTATGCGGGAGGTTTATTGCAAATCCAATTTATTACTGTTTTCGGCATTATTTGCGGAGCAGTGATAGGATTTTTTGTTACTAAAATAGCGAAGATAAAATGAAAAGTAAAAATAAAACAACTAACTGGTGGCAAGAAAGGACGTGTGCCCAGAAAGGTTCTATATTCGGTTTGGTTGCAGCCATTCTTGGCGATATTTCAATTCTCACTGCAACCACTCCTTTCGCCATACTTCTTCTACCTTTTTACATATTAATAATGGTTGTATACCTATTATATGAATTGGTGTTTGGATTTCAAGGAGAGTTTGGTGCTCTGATCCCCGCAATGATATTGTCCTTAATAATTTATCCGCTGTTAGGATACCTAATTGGATTAATAGTCACAAAAATTAGGGGTAGAAACTTAAATGGAAAAAATTGATCAACTAAGAAATTAACATGGCACAAAAAAACACAATAGCAACCATTCTTTTCATGATTGCGGTAGTTCTTTCAGTAATCGGGGTGTTCCTCTCCTTCTGGAGGCGTTCAGGTTTAGGATTCGCTGCGATTGTGACTCCTCTGTTTGTGCTTTTCTTCGGGGGATGGGTTGCGATAATAGTGATAAGGAACAGAAACAGAAAACTGACCAAAGAGGAATTTGAACGAAGTGTTAAAACGTATGGGAAGAGGCTTATGATTTATAGAATTATTTACGGGTCGATTGTCATTCTGGCCGTCGGAGTTCCCGGATTCATCTTTTTTATCAACGATGCAACACTCACGTCTGCACTGTTAACCCTGTTTGGCTTTGGTTTTGGCGCTTTCTTGATTATTGGCAGCAAGTTCCTTGCCAGACTGGAAATCAAGATTCTTTGCCGGTTGCAAGAGCGTATGCAGAAATAATTTCCTTCTGTTTCTATATCGCTATTGGCATAATCTTCCTTAAGCGACAACTAACGAGTCAAGAACTAAGTCGCAACAGAGGCTCGATGACGAGTTGACAAATAGCAACTAAGTTTTACTCTTCATAGCGAACCAAAATTCAGTCATGCCTGCTGAAATAAAGTAACCCATAAGACCATACAAAACAATCAGACTTAGACTGGTCGGAAAGAATAAATGCAGGAAAGGAACTGCACACAATATTACGAAAATTAGGCACGTGAAAACAACACCTAAGTCTCCTTCCATCTCAGAAAAAATCAATTGTAGGATTCTAATAACAATGCCGCCTATAAAAAATATGATAATCATTGAGATGAGGTTCCGATGCACTTCTTCTTGTATTGTAATAATTCCAAAAAAGGTTGCTATAAAAAATGAGAAAAATATCGCAGACCTTACCGCGGTGTGTCGTGATTTTATTTTTGATATAATCTTATCCAAGATTCTCATTGTTGCTACCACCAATTGATTTAACAGAGTTTCCGTATATAAACCTTCCTTCTCATGCCTTACGAAATACCCGCCGAGATAGCTTATGAGGAGAAGATTATCTTTGGGCTGACTTTCAGGCAACTTATCTACTGCCTGTTGTTCAGCCCCTTAGTGATAGCTATATTGTTCAAGGCGCCGTTTGACATCTACACCAGGGTTGGCTTGGCGTTGATCCCTGCCGGCATTTGTGCTTTGTTCATCTTTACGCCAATCATAAAGTGGTTTCTTGATTGGTACAGGTGGCTTGATTGGAGGGAGTTCTATCTCATGGACAATCACATGAAGAGGATGTTCCGGCTTGACAGGATAAAGGACTCGGCAGTGCATGTTTCAGGCAGGAGATTGTCCGTCATCAGAGTTGAGCCGATTAATTTTAGCATCAGGAACAAACAGGAAAAAGACATTACCATAATGGCGTTCCAGAGATTCCTGAACAGCCTTGACTTCCCTGTGCAGATTGTGATAGCTACTGATAGCATCAACCTTGACCACTACACATCCACCCAAGAGATGAAGGCAGAGGATGTTGCCAGGAAGACCAAAAACGAGCAGTACACCGAGCTGTTCAAGGACTACAAGGCGCATCTGTATAGCACTGTGTCGAAGGGGAGTCTTGTAAATCGTATCTTCTATCTTGTTATCCCTGAGAGCGGTCGTCTTGGTTTAGGCATTCAGGTTGATGTGTGCTGCGACCTATTGAAGAATATCGGTTTGAGGCACAAGGTTCTTGCTGGTGAGGAGTTGAAGCAGGCATTGGCTGGCTTTTTCAACAATCTTTACGTTGATGATGACAAGAAGCCGCTGATGGATGAAGTTGAGGGTGATGAGAACAAGCTTCACTATGCTGTCGCCCCGAAATGTGTCCGCAATCACATGGACTGCATCCAGGTTGGTGACAAGCTCACAAGGACGATTGCTGTCAAGGGCTATCCGAGGATTGTTGAGGCTGGTTTCCTTGATAAACTCATAACAATAAATGGGGATTTTGACCTGTCCATCCATATCGAGCCTTTTGAGATTGAGCATATGATGGTTACGCTCAACCGCGAGCTTCAGAAGCAGCGTGCCGACCTGTATGCGATGCAGCAGAAGGGAATTATCAATCCTGCGCTTGAAATCAAGTATAAGGACACTCGTGCTGTGATGGAGAACATCCAGATGGGCAACGAGAAATTGTTTAACGTCTCGCTTTACATCACCTGCAAGGGCTCGTCGATAAAAGAGCTTGACCTGCTGACGAAGAAGGTTGAGTCCGAGCTTAATGCGTTGCTTATGCTTTCTTACAGGCTGAGGTTTCTCATGCACAAGGGAATAAAGTCCACTTTCCCTGTTGCTGAGAACGAGCTGGGCGTCAGACGAAGTGTTACTACGAAAGCGCTCTCTGCGTTTTTCCCTTTCACGAGCCAGTTCTTGCAGATTGATGAGGATGGCATCTGGCTCGGCCTCAATGGGAATAACATCCCAATTATCAAGGACTTGTTCAAGCTCTACAACATCAACGGTGTGATTCTTGCGAGCAGCGGAGGCGGGAAGAGCTATTTTACAAAGCTCATGATCTCCCGCCTCTTGCTCAACGGAACAAAAGTCATGGTCGTTGACCCGCAGTCAGAATACACTGACCTCGTGCAGAGGTTCAACGGCCAGCTTGTCACCATATCAAGGACATCAAACACAATCATAAACCCTCTTGACTTGATGGGGCATGACTTCGATGAGAAGAAGCTGACGCTGATGGACTTGTTCCCTGTCATGCTGGGCCAGACAAGCGAGATACAAAAAGCAGTCCTCGACAGGGCATTGACCATAATATACGCCAGCAAAACAATCACCAACAATCCAGAGACTTGGAGAAACGCCCCTCCCATGATGAGCGACCTGCTCAACCAGCTCAAGAAGATGTCAAAGACTGCCACGAAAGTGGAGTCAGAGACATACAGGAGTCTCATAAACCGCATCGAGATGTATGTTACAGGAGTTTTCTCTTTCCTCAATAAGCAGACAAATATCAACTTCAACAATCACCTTGTGTGCTTTAACATTGGTGACATGCCAAACCAGGTAAAGCCGACAGTCATGTTCCTCATCCTTGATTATGTCTACATGAAGATGCGCAAGGACATAGAGCGCAAGATACTCGTAATTGATGAAGCATGGAGCCTCTTAGAACGCACAGAGGACGAGAGCTACATCTTCCGCATAGTCAAGACGTGCAGGAAGTTCAACATGGGCTTGCTTCTGATAACGCAGGACGTGGGAGACCTCTTGAAGAATGAGGCAGGTAAAGCCCTGTTGAACAACTCAGAGTATACATTACTATTAAGACAAAAACCGGCAATCATCGAGCAGGTCGAGACAACATTCAGGCTGAGCCAGCAAGAGAAAGACCACCTGCTGACTGCGAAGGCAGGAGAAGGTATAATCATAATCTCTAATGAGCACTCTGAGATAAGGATAGTCGCAAGCCCTGAAGAGCACAAAATCATAACCACAAACGCTGATGAGCGCCTGAAGAAAGAGAGGGACAATGCCAAAGAACCAACCGCCAAATACGAAACCCCCACCCCACCCGCCCAACAAGACAAAGGATTCTACAAGAAAGCCAACCTTTCAGAGACCGAAGCTAAACAGCTTCTTGAAAAGGGATACATCGTCAGCGAGCACGTAGGCCTGTTTGGAGGCCGCAGGGAAGAATATCTCCTGAAGCCCAGGCATAATGAGAGTCCAGAGCACTTCTTCACAGTCAAGGCAATAGAGGAATACCTGCGCCAATACACCGACAAGGTCGTGCTTTACGAGACCACCAATCCAGACATAGTTTTCAAAGCAAACGAGCAACAGATGGCAATAGAAGTTGAGACTGGAAAGCGCCATCCTTCACGGCTCACTGAAAAAGTAAATGAGCTGAAAAGCTCCTACAAAAATGACTGGTTCTTTGTCGTGACAGATTGGAAAGACAAGGAGAGATACTCCAAGTTAGGCCAAACCTTCGTTAGAAGGGATCTTCCGAATGTCCTGAAATACATCTTCCAGCCAAACAAAAACCGAGGTTCTAATTCGGCCAATATGGCCGCTCAGAACCTCGAAAAACCCATTTCCGAGGTTCAAAAACCGTGCCAAGATAATGCTTCAGCAGCTTGAACCCGTTGAACCAAGACACCATGAAACTACCCCATTTCATCAAAAAGCGAATTGACACGCGCAAGATCAAGCGTCTTACGCTAGAGGACAAGCGCAAGCTCGTCACGGTCATTGAGCACAGGCAGAAGGAGGAGGAAGAGGAGAAAAAAGAGGAAGCCGCTCCGCAGCAGGAGCCAACTAAATCAGAACAACCTGAACCGGAGGCCAACAAGATGGAGACCAAAACCAGCATACAATTGGAAGGCAAGGAAGAGGAGAGCGCAGCCCCTCAGCAGAAGAGGAACGTTCCCCTGATAGAGACGCACATCAGTAAGAGCAAGGATGGTAAGTACATCATCCACAAGACAGTCATCACAGACATCAAGCCAGTGGCGTATTACGAGAAAGTCTTTGCGGGCTCTGAATAGAGCCCTTATTTTTATTATTCATAGAAATGCTTGCATAAACAGGCGAAAACTGCTTATGTGGTACTACGATGGGTAACGCTCCGTCCGATGACAATCACTTCAGCTTAAATACAAGGCCGTAAAGATTGTGTTCGTCATCTATGATATCTTTTGTTTCTTTAATTGATATGAATCCATTTCGATGCATCAAATCCGAAATCTCTTCCGGAGAAATAGGTTTTACCAATTTCATTAATCTTCTTGCGAATTCGTCCATTTGAGACGGTTTTGGCTTGATGAATGGATGCTCCTCGATGAAGATTATTTTTCCTTTTTTATTAAGGAGGCCTTTCCATCTTGCGATTGCTTTGTTTCTGTTCTGAATGTAAAAGAAAAGATTACAACAAATGATGGTATTAAACTTCTGGTCATATGATTCGAGTGTTTCAGAATTGTCATTCGTAAAAGCAATCTTCTGATTTTTCTTTTTAGCTAATCCTGTCATTTTTTTGGAAAAGTCATTAGCACTTATGTTTGAGAACCTGTTTGATAAGTGACTCAATAAAAAACCGCTTCCACAGGCAAGATCAAGGATTGGTTCTTCGATTTCGTCCACTATTTCGTTGATTATTTTTAATTGTGCAGAATAGTGTCCTGTCTTTTTCATGTGCTCATCGTAATACTCGCAGTAGAAATCATATAAGTCTTTTATTTCTTCAGCAGGTGTCATTTTATCAAAAGCTCATGAATTTAACAGCAGAGTGTTTTGCAGGGGCATAAAGGTAAAATTCTTTTTCAACACCAAAAGGAATAACTACGACCGGTGTTTCTAGAACATCTTCACATTTTGTGACCAGTTTTTCAAATAAATTGCCCGCCTCTTTTTCAGACGCTACTTTGTTGTCAAGATGTGAAAAAGGAACAAGAATTAGTTGACCTTGATTTTTTATAGCTATTTTCTTTGTTGCATTTATTATGGTCTTTTCTGTATCAACTGGTTCAAAATGGCAAAACACCACAAACCCCTGATAGATTTCTTCCTTAAGATAGCCGAACTTCCCTTGGAAACACAAAGCTTTCATACACATCATAAACTAGGGGTGATATAAAAACATTTCTTCAAAAATGAAGTTTACAATTATTTTCCAAACATTCAAATTAGCCCTCTCAAGCCTTTTAAGGTCATTTTACACTTCCTTCTCATGCACTACGTCATCGCCCCGTCTTTGCAGCATACGGGGAAGCCATCCTTCGGTTTGGTCTTCTCCAACATAGCTTTTGCTCTCTTGGATGATAAAAATAGGAGGTCAGGAGAATAATGCCCCAGAACCTTATCGTGATGTGTGGCATTTCGTGCTCTGGCAAGAGCACTGCTGCCAGGAAGCTTCAGGAGGCGTTAGGCATTGAGTTGATTTCTACAGACATGCACAGGAAGAACTCTGACTTAAACAAGGTAAGCCTTGACCGCAATCCGTTGGAGAGATTTGTGGTGTATTACGAGGCGCTGAAGAATGTAGAGGATATTCTCGCGCAGGGAAGTGACGTAATCATTGATGGTACGTTTATCCTTCGCCTTCTCCGCCAAGGCGCTTACTATTCTGCATACAGCACTGGCTCGAATGCTTATGTCGTGCATTGCGTGTGCAATGATTATGGTCTCATCCAGCAGAGGTATGGTCATAGGAAGAGGAATAATACGATGTTTGAGGCGTGGTCGAAGATTGAGGGCCACAATGTGAAGTTCAGGGAGTTTGAGGATTTAGACAGGGAAGTGCTGCCTGACGGCAGGCCCGTGCCTATTGTCCGTAATGATACAGGGAAGTCGAAAGCGGATGTTCTTTACTCTGACGGCAGCGAGACTATAGATTTGATTGTTGATACTTTGAACAAGCCTGAGATGCTTTACTTGGCAGAGGTCGAGCATGGATAAGAGCCTGTTGATCACCTGTGGGCTGCAATGCTCAGGCAAGAGCACGCTTACAGGTAGATTGGGCAGCGGTCTCGGCATTGAGACTGTTTCTTCGGATGCTGTCAGGGTCAAGCTCTTGGGCAATCCTAAGGTCATTGGCGCAAACCCTCTTGAAAGGTATCTTGTCTACTATCAAACTCTTGAAAATGCCAGACGCGTTCTTGACACTGGCCAGAGCGTCATTATTGACGGCACGTTCAGCAAGCGTTTGTTCCGTCAATCAGCCTATTTCCTGGCTGCTGAGTTGGACGTTTCCATGTATGTCCTGCACTGCATATGCAACAATTACGGTCTTGTAAGGCAGAGGTATGAGCGTAGGTGCGAGCAGAAGCGTAACAACACCCACATATTCGATGGCTGGGCAGAGATAGAGACATTCCACAGGACATACCAGGACTTCGAGCAGCTTGACCGCGAAGCCATGCCAGATGGAAGGCCAGTGCCTATAATTCGCTATAACTCTGAAAAGGACAAAACTGAAATCGTTTATTCTGATGGAAGTGAGACGATAGAGACTATAGTGGGGGCAATAAATGGTGTTACCGCAGAAAGACGTTACCTGAAAGCGGTGGGTCAGTGAGGAGAAGAAATCGTCCAGAACACACCACGCAGTCTACTGTCAAACAGACAACAAGGTAAAGAAGTGATTAATAGTTACAGGCAAGTTTACAAACTAACCGTTTATTTTTTCAATATCTCTTCTATTTGAGCAACTATCTTTGGTTCATACGTTTTAAATCGCGCAAGTTCATCAGAATTGATTTCTATAAAACCAGGGCATCTCAATATAAGTATTATAGACATAGTGTTATAACTTTCTTTGAGGTATTGATACCATTTCATAAACTCTTCGGAATCAAAGTGAATATTTAGAATGGAACTTTTAACATCATTGCCGTGTTTATACGCTTTGTTTGGTCTATTATGAGTGTATTTAGACAATTCAAAATAAAACATCTCAAGTTTTTTCTTGAACCCATATTTTGCATCATACTCGGACAAGTTTTGCTCTTTAAAAATCGCAGCAATGATCTCTTTAAAGTGAGGAAACTTCTTGGTTGTCCCAGTATCTGGATTGGTATATGTCTCATGACCTAAGCTCCATTGACTATAAGCATTTGCTCTTTTACATTTCGCCTTTGGAGAACCAGAAAGCACCACCAACGTTTGTTGTACATTTCCAAATCTTCGTAACGCAACTTCTTTATCAGGTTTTACCCAATCAACAAAATTACCCTCTTTATCAACCCAATAGGATTTCAACATTTTAACATCTATTAAATCAAAATAAGTTCTTGTCAAAAAATCATCAAGAGCAGTTCTTAACTCAGAAATAGCACACCGATAAAACCCGTGCGTAGCCAGAAATAGAGAAGTCTCAAAGATATTACTCACGTTAAAAAGCGCATCTGCTAAGATAGGTCTGAAATTCAACTTTCCAAAGTCGTTGAGCCAAAGATTAAAACTCGAACTGTAATCTTCAGCGGATACAGCAACAGTTCCATCAGAATCATGTCTGGTCACCCGTATAATGCCTGCCAATTCAGTAGTTGTTTTAGCATAAACAATATCTGTCCTCTCCTTAACCAGTTCAGTATATGTTGACATAAACTCTCTACAAATAATGCCTATTAAAATACTTTCGCACGGTGATATGATTTAAATTCCAAAAAATCAGAAGTTTCAACACAAAGACAACGATATGTTTCCGTCAAGAACTATCATAATTTTGTTCTCATAACACATACTTTTCAACTGCGGCGTCTCCTTTAAAATCACCAAGTGTTAAAGGTCTTAATTTAGCTTGGTTGTATAATTGTTCGATGAGTTGCCCGTCAACCACTATTACTCCCAAGCTTTGAGCACGATTACAAAAGTCGGCAGCACATTGTGAAGTGACTATGACAGGAATAACATCTATCAGGGGTTCTTTTATTTGCTCTTTCACAAGATTTGCTGTGGATGCTATTTTATCAATGATATCTCCCGCGGTTAAGGTGATTTTACAGTCGATGACCAGAAGGGTTCCAGATGTCTTTTCGTATGCAAGAATGTCTGCTGCGCCTATTTCTATATTTGAATCATCTTTGAATATATCATGCCCTGCAAGAAGCACCGTTTCGAATCCACCCAGTGTAAGCAGATTTCCAACAGCTGTCTCAAATGCAATCTGAGGGGCATCTTTCTTTTTAGACTTTTTTGGCGATTTAAGTGTGTGCAAAAGCGCATCATCTCTGAAGAACAGAGAGGCAGCGCGAAAAAGCGGAGAAGAAACAAACCCTGATTGCAGGAGCAATTCTTTGACATGTGAGTATTTGCGGTCAACCACTTCCCCCAGCACTGGATGCAGAAGGTTTAACTGAAAAGCATCAGAATCCGCAGATTCTTTCTGAATGGTTGGCAGAACCAATTTTGTTTTAGAATAATCCTCTTCTCCCGTGACAACATCATATGAATAGTGGTCTTTGGCCTCATAATTTCTGCTTTTTAAAGTTACGGATAGCTTAAGAGGTCCCAGGTCTTTGTGGTGAACTACCGAGATTACCGGCAGATATTCTTCGTTAATCTTCACATCTGAAATTCGGGCATAAATTGGAACAGAGAAATACCACGTTGCCGTTCCATTACGTCCTTTGATTCCTAACTTATGCCGGATAAAAGTCTCCAAATCAGTGTACCCGAATTTTTTAATGCATTTCTCAATTAGTTCGGTATCAGTATTTACTAATTTGGAAGGTGCAACTTCTTTAGGTTGGGACAAACCTGCCTGCCAAATAGGCCATTCCTCAGTAACATACTCGAAACCGCCATTATACCCGCCAAGGTCAATAACCTGGTTTAGAGTCACTTTCATACTTCCCAGATAAA
>JAGVOD010000107.1 GCA_020052935.1 archaeon
GACGCGGCCTGCCGGGAGGCATCAGCTACTTCGGCTGTCGGTGTTAGGAAGGAAAGGATTTTAAACCAGGTATGCAAATCTTGTTTCATGAGACTTCACTTACCAATCATTGTTCTGCTTGCCCTTGTTCTGCTATCCTTTGGCTGCGCCAAGAAAGCAGCCGAGCCGGTATCACCGCCAGAGCCTCCGCAGCACGTCATCCTCAAAGGCATCACTCTGACGCCGAAGGATTTCTCCCAGGAGGGCTTCACGGATTTCCTGGCGAAGGCGAAGCAGGCTGGCAGCATCGTGGCTTGGTATGGTGACTGGGCAGAGCTCGCGAAAGAAGGCTCTGCTCCGTATGTCGTCGCTGACCTTGCTCCTAAGTACGGTTTTACTCCGTTGATAGTGGTGCAGTTCTTCCAGCAGGACAGCGGTAAGCTTGTCAGGCCCCTGGACTCTACCACTAAAGGATCCTACAAGGCCAGTGCAGTGTCTTTCGCGACGCATTACAAGCCGGAGTATCTCGGCATCGGCATCGAGGTCAACATACTCCACGAGAAGTCGCCGCAGGATTTCGATGCTTTCGTGGACCTGTATGCTGATGTCTACTCTGCTGTCAAGGAAGTGTCTCCGAGGACAAAAGTCTTCACTGTCTTCCAGCTCGAGCGTATGAAGGGTCTTAAGTCTGGTCTTTTCGGCGGAGAAGACACAGAGGATGATTGGGAGCTGGTGGGCAGGTTCAAGTCAGACGTGGCTGTTTTCACGACGTATCCTGATCTCATATTCAAGTCCCCGTCAGACATCCCTGATGGATATTATGATGAGATAAACCTATACACTTCAGCGCCTGTCGCTTTCACCGAGATCGGTTGGCATACCGCCTCATCTCCTGTCGGTTGGGAAAGCTCTGTTGCAGAGCAGGCAGATTTCGTGAAGAGGTTCTTTGCGCTCACGAGCGAGTTTGATGCTGAATTCTTCATCTGGAGCTTTATGTATGACCAGCAGACGATTGAGCCTTTCAGAAGTATGGGCTTGGTCAACCCTGATGCCACTCCAAGACCTGCTTGGGGTGCTTGGGTCGAGATAGACTAACTGACACTCCCCTTCCGTAATTGTTTCGCCACGCTGTTTTCTGGCTCACTAACCACAGTTAAACCGTCTAGCAGGTTCTCACTTCCCACTGGACATACGCAGATGAGGGTTATTAACAGCGGATGATTTTGTCATCTCATTTATCGGTCTGGAGTTGAGTGATTTGAAAGAAATGAGCGAGGCGTCGAATAAGGATTTGGTGCATTTTGAGAAACAGTTTGATGAAGTGGTCCAGTTAATAGCAAAAGCAAGAATTGACGCATTAAAGTCAGTCAATAGAGAGCTAATACAGCTATATTGGAAAGTCGGCGAATACATAAGCAACAAGATTCAAAAGGCCGAGTGGGGTGAAAGAATAGTCAGTCAATTAGCAGTCTTTATTAAAACACATCATCCTGAAATAAAGGGTTTTTCAGACAAGAATCTGTGGAGGATGAAGCAGTTTTATGAAGTATACAGAGATTCAAAACTCTCGGCACTGCTGAGAGAATTAAGTTGGACAAATAACCTGTTGATTTTGTCGAAGTCAAAAACAGAGGGTGAAAGAGGATTTTACATCAAATTGACAATTCAAGAGAGATATAGTTCCCGAGAATTAGAGCGCCAGATAGACAGCGGATATTATGAAAGAACAATGCTAAGCAAGAAAGTGTCAGCAGTGCCGTCACAAAGTAAAAATGTGAGTACTTCTTTGTTTAAAGAGACATATGTCTTGGAGTTTCTTAATCTGCCAGATTCATTTGGCGAATCTGACCTGAGGTCATCTTTGATCAGGAACTTCAGGAAGTTTGTTTTGGAGTTTGGAGGGGATTTTGCATTTGTAGGTGAGGAGTACAGGCTTCAAGTAGGTAATAATGACTATTTTATTGACTTGTTGTTCTATCATAGGGAATTACGATGCCTTGTGGCGTTTGAGCTGAAGATTGATGATTTCAAGCCGGAATATCTCGGAAAGCTCAACTTCTATCTTGAAGCACTGGATAGGGATGTGAAAAAGCAGCATGAAAGCCCCAGTGTTGGTGTTATTCTATGCAAGAGCAAGGATGGAGAAGTTGTTGAATATGCAATGAAACGCAACATGTCGCCTGCAAAGATAGCAGAATACAAGACAAAACTGATACCAAAGAGGCTATTGCAGCATAAGATCCACGAATTCTTCGAGTTTGGCGGGAAAGATAAGACAAGTGGCAGATCATGACGGCGTTATCTTGGCAGGATAATGCTCGGTGAAGTGGTGACAAATCGTCACCGGTTGGAACTCCCTACAGAAGAGATTTGAAGTCACAGATTGTTACCTCAAGTTGTTTTCTTCTCTTCCATCTCGACAATCTTGTACCCTGCCTTGAGCATCTCTGCGACATATGGATACAGTTTCTCCTGCTTCACTGCCAGGCATCTCTGCGAGAGATTTACTGTGTCGCCTTCGATGAATATCGGGAATGCCTTACAGGTATCGGGCCGCTTAGGGTTCTTGTGTATCATGCACTTGTTGTCTTTAAGAGAGGGGCACCCGCCAGGGTTGCCGAGGAACAGAGAGTATTTTCCATCAGGCAGCAGTTTCAATGATTTCTTCTGCGTAAGCTCCTCCATCCTTCTGCCGCACATAATATCTACCTCTTCCTTTGTAATCACTAAGTACCCTTTCCTGCAGCAGTATGCCTTGCATTCCTCAACGCAGAATGGGCTTATCGCGTTCCTTGCCTCTTCAGCTATCTCTTCAGGTGTTCTTGGCATTTTTTTCTTTCTTTTTCGCCTGCTTAAAAACATTGCCGTTTCTCACTCTCCAGTAGTTTCTCGTCGGTAATATCCAGAACATTATATATTAGTCCGCAGCCGTCCAGATGGCAAACAAAAGCAAAACATTTATAAAGAAATAATTGTTTGGCTCTGTTGTTACAGGGGGAAAAGCTACAGTAGCTGAAAAGTTCGGGATTACTCAGCAGTGTTTAGTCAAAAGAGGGTATTTGATGACTGAAAAAAGGGGTAAGGCTACAAAGAAGACTAGTAAGGCTATTTCTAAGCATGCTGCGCCTATCCATAAGCCTCTCCTGAGCAAGTTCAAGCCTGGCAGGATTGAAGAGGAGATAAAGCACGCCCCGCATGAGATTGAAGAAGAATTCTTTGTCCCATCGCCGATACATAGGGGCAAGTACCGCATACCGCTGGGCATACGCTTCCTCATAGGCTACCTTACCTTCCTGTCATCGCTGTACCTCATCTCTTTCATCTTCGGCATAACTTTCCCTACTACTATCCTGTTCAGCAAGATGATAACAGGCTCCAAGGCCCTGATGTTCAACTCAGTCCTTCTCGGCATAATCCTGTTCATGATATATGGCTTCTGGAAAAGGAAGGCATACACGTTCGACCTTTCGGTCGGCTTCTTCGGGTTCGCAGCACTGAACGCCTTGATCTCGCTGCTGCTGTTTGACTCTGCCGAGCATCCCATGTTCAAGAAGCTCCTCCTGCTCTCTTTCATCTCGCTCGTCCTCATCGACATAGTCATAGTGTGGTACATCCTCCACGAGAAGAAGTATTTCTACTCAGAGAGGTTCAAGGATAGGCCATTGCATCACCGCGACAAGGTCTTCCTGTACA
The DNA here is from genome assembly GCA_020052935.1 of archaeon. Taxonomy (GTDB): domain Archaea; phylum Nanobdellota; class Nanobdellia; order Woesearchaeales; family UBA11576; genus JABMQF01. The sequence goes on from JAGVOD010000107.1 coordinate 3,673, forward strand.
CGATAGTCACTTTCTGGACAGTCACTCTTTTGATAGGCCTGACGCTGGGCTTCCAGTTCTACAGCGACACCACGAAGCTGATAGATAGTACGATAAAAGAGATGCATGGCGACTATTACCGCGGGCAATTGCTCTGCGAGCAGAAGTCAGGCCATGAGAAGGATGTCTGCACCCTTGTCGTCGCGACTGCGATGAGCGTCCAGCACCGTCCAGAGGCTGAGCTGAAAGGATTTTGCGATTCGATACAGTCTGACTTTTACCGATTCACTTGTATGAGGTCGATAGCAGGATGAAGGTATCTTTTGTTCAACACATTGCACAGGAACGCCGTAATAGCCTTGCTGTTCAACACATTGCACAGGAATCAGAGGTGCGGCCATGAATAGGCTGCTTCATCTGCTGGCCTCGCGATATTATTACGACGTTGCCGAGGAGCACGATGCGAGATACGCCAAGGAGGGCGATGCAGATAAGAAAGTCGCCTTGAGGATAGTGGCCGCGCAGAATTATTTTTACTCGGCAATCAGCCTGATTGAAGCGTTGCTCGCCAAGAAAGAGCTGCACTCTTTCAACCACGAGAACAGGATGAGGAAGGTGCTCGAGAACAGGGAACTGTTTACTGACGAGATCGTAACCCTCTTTGACGCAGTGGATAGGGACCAGCGGAACAAGGTGACTTACAGGGGAGAGAATGGCCAGAAGTATCTCAACATAAAGAAGCTTGCAAAGCTGCTGAGGGAACATGACAAAGGATAAGTTCGATGCTACGATACAGGAGTTGTTGAAGGTATTCCCAAAGATAAAGGAAGTGCTCGTCGTTTACCTCTATGGCTCGGTCGCAAGAAAGGACTACTCTCTCCGCCACTCTGACTTGGACTTGTTCATTGTCGTCAAATCAGCTTCGGTTGCCAAGGGGCTGAAAGAGCGGGTTGACAGGCTTATTGCCCCTATCGGGATTGAGAATGGCGTCAGGATACACACAGAGTACCAAGGGACGCAGATCAGGAAGCAAGACCAGACGCTGCTGAGGAAGATGGTGGAAGAGGGCAAGGCGATCTACGCCTCGGGAACATTCACGTTTTCACACGAGCAGCTGGGTCTCGGCCAGTTCCTGATATATACCTACTCATCGAAGGAAGCGAGAGAGAAGACCCTGCTTTCAAAAGTGCTTCACGGGAGGAAGTCATCATACCGCAAAGGCCTGAAGAAAGTGGTGAAGGAGTACGCAGGCATAGTCGACGGGAAGTCTATAATCTCGCTCGGAAGGGGCGTGTTGATGGTGGCGAAGCAGAAGCAGCGGGACATCGAGAGGCTTTTCGGCAGGCTCGGTGCAGAGTATAAGATTGAGAGGATAGTTTACGCAGGTTGATTTTCACAATGGTTCCAAAAAGAGGTATGATGCAGGGCCAGCGTGCCCAGATAACAGTATTCATGATAGTAGGCATCATCCTGCTGTTTTCATCAGCATTGCTGTTTTACATAAGAGGCCAGATCGTGAGCGGAATACCATCCGAATTCATACCGACGATTGAGGAAGTTCCCTTAGAGGCACAGCCGGTAAAGATATTCGTAGAGGATTGCGTGCAGAAGGTCGCTACAGAAGCTTTGGTGCAGATAGGCCTGCATGGCGGGTACATAAATCCGAATGATTTTGAGTTGAGCGGTAAAGTGATGCGTACTGCTATGGAGCCTACAGAGTCGGACATGCTCACTTTTTCTGAGGGCAATAGTCAGACCAACATACCTTATTGGTGGTATCTGAAGTCAAGGAACCGCTGTGGACGGGCAGGTCTTGAGCCTTGCCAGTACGGCTCGAACAAGCCTGCGCTGACCAAGGAGTCAGGGCTCAATTCTGTAGAAGGACAGCTCGATACCTACATTAAATTGAAGATGGATGGCTGCCTCGATGGGTTTGCGGGTTTCAAGAAGCAGGGCTTTGTGATAAATGTCAAGGGACCGTTTAAGCCGGATGCCCGGGTCGCGGAGAAAGAAGTGATTATACTATTGGAGTATCCTATCTCTGTCGAAAGAGAGGGCAGGCTGACTGACATGAGATCTTTCTTCACGAAGGTAGACATCAATATGAAGAAGGTTTACACGCTCGCTGACTTCACATCAAGGGCGCAAGGCAGGTATGCCCTGCTCGAGAGCAATCTGCTGAACATGATAACGCTGTTCTCGATCCCTGTCAGCGTGAATAAGATACCTCCTATCGCACATCAGACCATAGACCCGTCAGAGTTTTATGTCTGGACGAGGACAGAGACACAGCAGAGGCTGGAATCGCTTGTCTTGCCGCACTATGTGAGGCAGATGGTTGTCGAAGGGACAAAGAATTATGACCGGATGATAATACTCTCAGGAGGCAAGGTGAATGATGTTGCGTCAGGTGTCGTCGCGGGCTTTGTCTGGCCTCTGACGCGGATCAACAAGACCCAATTAGAGATCCCGCAAGGGTTCAGGTTCGGTAATCTTGAGGCAAGTTTCGCCTATTCAGACTGGTGGCCTATATATCTCAACATAAATGATAGGGAGATACTCAAAGGTGACAGCTTCGGCAATGACTTCTTCCCTCTGCTCTCGATGAAGAACTATGTATTTGGGTATGACGTGTCTTATCCTGTCGTCGTGACCATCCACGATCCTGATTCCTTGGAAGGCAGGGGGTATGATTTCCTTTTCGCGATGGAGGGCAACATACGTGGTGGCGCTCCGCTGATGCCTGATGTGACAGTGTCAACCCCTCCGACTCCAGTGACCGATTCGTTGGCCTGCAATGATAACCAACGCAATTCTGCTCTTATAAAGGTGATAACTGTAGACGCCATACGAAAGAAACCTGTCGAGGGTGCGATGGTCGAGTTCGTTATGGGTGGCCAGCCATGTTTCATGGGGAATACCAAGATGGACGAGAACAATGAGTCCACGCTCACTGCCAAGTTCCCGATAGGCATCGGCAGCCTAAAGGTGACCAAGAAGGATTATCTATTATATGATAAGAGGTTCACTCCTACTACGATCCATGAAGTCAACAAGACGGTTTACTTGTATCCTGAAGTTTCCATAAACGCGACTGTGCAGGCGTTGACTCTGAGTTATGCTGGCGGTGGGAGCTACATACTTCCGCCAGGGATGCCTATCTCATCTTTGTCGCCGAAGGAGGAGGCATTCATAACGTTCAGCAGGGTTTCTGATGAAGGTGAAGATTTCGACTACACCACTATTCTGATATTCAAGGGCGACCAGACGAGCCCCAGCATATTCAAGATTGTCCCTGGAAGATATGAACTGCTTGGCAACATAATCCTCAATAGTCCGATAAGGATACCTAGGGAGGAGAGGACATATGATGTCCCGTTCTCAGATGACCAGACGATCGTCGCTAACGAGACCAACATGGATAGTATGCCTTCAGGAGGCATCGAGCTTAACAACATCACCGGCTATATGGAGATAAAGCAGGATGACCTGCTCAACAGCAAGCAGGTCGTGTTTTATATGGTGAGGTTCCCTCTGCCGCTGACGCATTCGCAGGAGTTCAAGGACGCTCCTTCGCTCGAGGCATTGGGCAAGGTTCCTGATTACTCGAATCTTTACAGGACTGAACTTAACCCTAGATGGATAAGGTAATACCTATGGCAATACGTGATACGAAAAAGAATGTGAAGAACATCGCCCTATTCATGATGTACTTGATAGTTCTTCTTCCAGCATACTCATCATCCGCTTCTTCAGCCACTATTAACGATGTCCACGCATACGGAAAGGACGGGATCGACGGCTACAGGGCAAAGACAGACGTGACCATAGTCAATGTTTCCGCAGCAATACCTGAAGATGCCGATATATCGACCGGCCAGGTGAAGATACTCGAGGACCCGACCAGGCCTTTTGAGTGCACTCTTGTAGATGAAGCGACAAAGACATACCATTGCCTGAGCGAATACCCCGAGAGTACGCTACCCGAGTCCTTCCCTCCTCTAGCATTCACTGTTCAGGTTTTAAGTGATGCTGGTGCGCCGATATCAGCATCTAGGCAAGGCACGCTCGTTGTGGACTCTTTACCTCCTAAGATACTATCTATTAAGTACTCTCCTAAGCCTGGAGGGCTTGTCGAGGCGACGTACCATGTCAAGGATGAGGCTTGCAACAAGCCGCAGTGCGCCAACAAGTGTTCTGGAGTAGGTGCAATACATTTCACTGTCGCAGGTCTGCCCATCGGCCAGGCACAAGTCTCAGGGACTGGCTGTGACCAGGTCGGCACAGCGAACCTGACCGGCCTGACTATCGGCGGCGAGGTCGTGACAAAGCACATCTGCGTCGAGGCGTTTGACAAGCTTGGCCAGGCCGGCTCTAGATGCGAGGATGTCCGTATCGATGTGAGGCCACCCTTAATAACTGGTGTTGGCTTGTTTGACATAAACAACAAGCCTGTGAAATATACCAATGGCCAGCCTATCGGCAATGTCAAGATAGTAGTCAACATCACAGAGGATTCTGCGCTGGTTAATCCGCGCAGCCCTACTACTGTGCAGAATATATTATATGTCAATGCTTCTTCGCTCAGCGAGAGGCCTGAGCAACAGGCTGCTTACGGCAATCTCCAGCTGCTCTGCAGATCTTTGGGAGAGAACATGTACACTTGCGAGTTCGGCGGTTTGTTCGTCATCGCCAGCTCCCAACGCGACATATCTATCCGCGTCGAAGGCCGTGATGAGTTCGACAACATACTCAACGAGACAAAGGCTTTCAGCGTGCTGTTTGACAACACTCCTCCTGTCGCTACGAAGATATATTCCTCATTTGCCGACGATAAGGGCAACTACTGGATCAGGGAGGACAAGAACATAATAACCATGGACATCACAGAGATCGGCTCTGGCATGGCCAACAGGTATGCATTCCTTGACTTCTCAGGATTCGGCCCGCAGGATATGGCTAGGGAAGGCACTTCTGCGAGCTCGGTCGCGCCTAATGATTGCGTTGATGGCTGGGCATGCAACTGGCGCAGCATAAAGACCAACAAGGAGGACAAGGCGACGCTTTATCTTACTCCGCAGGCAGGCTCGCGCGATGACGCGAACAATGTCATGCAGTCGGTGACTGGCACTTTGCAGGTCGACAAAGACGTGCCTTCCATAGATGGCATTGAGAACCTCACCAACATCACAGGCCAATCCGAGATGGGGGTTTTCGTCAACCTGTCTTCTAATGACAGTCTTACCATACATTACTTTATCAAGGACCATTCCGGAATAAAGAGCGCGTTCGCAAACTTCTCGGACGTCATAGAAAATGGCCCTCAGGTTGTCGAAGGTGAGTGCACCGAGGCCACTCCGCCTACAACCACATCTGAAAGGGTGTTTGACTGCGTCTGGTCAGATACCGACCAGATAAAACAAGGGTACATCGAGTCTGCGAAGATTTGGTTCACATTCGAGGACCACGTCAACCACACAGTTATACTGGAGAAAGAGGTTGAGATCCTTGCTAAAGAGGATGAGACTCCTGATTACTGGAAGTTCAAGGAAGACGAGAGGAGGATATCCCCTGAGCTTGGTATTGACCGGCTGAGCTGGGCATTGCGCGACCCAGTGTCTTACCAGAGGATCGTCGTCGAAGCGTCTTCTGTTTCGGTCACTCCGTTGTCGATAACCTTCAATCCTGACGAATGTTTCGCGTATGGCATGGACTATGTCAAGAGGAATGATGAGAGCAAGGCGATGATTACGAAGATGGGGTTCGACATAGACATGGACAGCATCATCGATGACCTGTTCTTCATAACATTCAATCCGAGCCAGGTCCCTCCTATGACTGATGAGATAGAAGGCAAGGTCATTCCGCTCAAGTCGATCAACATAACCTGTCCGCTGAGGATAGTGTCTATAATCAGCAGCGGAGGGGAGAGGAGCATCGCCCTCGAGGAGACCGAGAACATCAGCTTCTACGTGCCGATATTCAATAATCCTATGGGGCAGAGCATGCTCAACCTGGATAAGGAGATACTTGATGCTGCAGATGGTAGTTTCGCGAAGGCTGAGTGGATGGCGACGGTCGACCAGGTATTCACAGTGCTTGAGAGCCTGTGCAACATCCTCAAGACGTATTATGATCTCATGATGATGGTCTCTATGTTCAGGGACCTTTTCGGCCTCGCTTGCGAGACCACTGAGGGTATAGGTGGTTGGGGCTGCGCAGGGAAGAACGCGTTCGCCCATGCTTCGCGCGGCAACAGCGAGATCTTCGGCAAGCTGCTGAGCCAGATATACATCGCGTGCAGCTTCGTGTCATGTAACATCGTGATTGACCATGTCTATACGGGCGATCCTGCCGGCAGCGGCACCATATACAAGATAAGGAGCTATTGGAAGAGGATCCATGAGTACTGGACAGGCGCGTTCATAATGCAGTACGCGCAGCAGATGCTGATGGATTGGGTACAGGATGCAGCAGCCAGGACTACGAATTTCCAGACGACGAAAGGCGACCTGAAGGAAGTGGAAGGCGCGAAGACTCCGCAAGAGCTGAGAGATGATATGGAAGCTAACCCCTCAGTGGTACAGGCACAGGATGCTGCTCAGGCAGACCTTGATGAAGCAGAACTAGCAACCATTTCAGCATCTGAGGAATCGGCAGCTAAAGAGATCGCCATGCGTGTGGCCAAAACGGATAGCCAAGCTGATTTTGCAGATACCAACGATGATGGAATAAGCGAA
>JAGVOD010000057.1 GCA_020052935.1 archaeon
CAGCCACACGAGCGAATATGACGTGCCACCGAGCCGCAGCGAGTGTGGCACTGGATGGCGCCACAGCCGGGCAAGAACGGCTGTCGAAAAAACTCTCGTGCCGCCACGCCCGCCTAACTATTTTTTGCGAAGCTAATCTGAAAGACTACAATTATTTCAGTGACTAATTTTGCCGTCTTTGCGGGCTAATTGGCGGCAACGGTCGTGGCTTTGCTCAATGAGACTTGTTTTTAGAAGTAAATCAAAAAAGAAAAACAAAAAATTAAATCTGTATGTCCAGCTCATTGTCGAGATTGTCAAGGTCTGTGTTCGCCAGTTCCTGGTCCAAGGCGTCTATCTCTGCGAGGTCTGAATCGACATCGCTGACAGCGTTAGCCGTGGATACTGGGGCTGCAACTACCTGGACCCTGCCTGCCGGCGCTTTTGATGCGGCCTTTGCGCAGCCAAACGCCAAGACAAGAGCCAGCAACAAAAACAGTGCCAAGAGCTTTCGTGTTGTTTTGTTTTCCATCTTCAATCAACCTTCTCGCTCTTATGCCTGCTCTGCCGCGGCCTCAGCACCTTCATCAGATGCTGGATTTTCGGTTGTCTCAACTTCCAAGCTTCCTCTGTTGAGCGACTTTATCTCGCGGACAACCTCTCGCAGTATGTCGCGAGCTTCCTTCAACGCTTCCTTGGCGTCCTGCATGTACTGGTGCGCCTGCTGGACAGCATCGTTCACATCCTGGATGGTCTTGGCTTCCTTGAACATCTCGGTGGCTTTCTCATAGTTCTCCCTGGCAGAGTCTATCTTTGCGCTGAAATCAGCGAGCTTCTCGTCCAACACTGAGACGTCTGCTCCTTTCTCCTCCAGCTTGTCCCTCACCTTGGTGAGCTTTGCCTCAATAGTCTCGGTCTTCTCTATGATGTTGCCGAGCTTCACATTGACGAGCCTGCCGGTGTTCTTCTTCAAGTATACTTTGGTGTCCTTCCACGCGTCCCTTATGATCTTGGCGGCTGCGTTTATCTCCTCCTTCGTAGACTCGTTGTCAAGGTTCTCGATGACTGCTTTAGCGTCAGTGACTTCTGTGATGCTCGCATCAAGGTCTGCAACTATGTCAGACATCTCCTCTTCGGAAAGGTCTTCAGAAGACTGGACTTTCTCCTTGATCCTGTCAAGCTCACCGAGCACGAGGTCAGCGACGTTCAACAGGTAAGGCTTTGTGCCGCCCTTAAGCTCTTCGCGCTTGGCCTTGCACTCTTCCTTAGTCATATCCTGGCAGTCCAGGTACTCTTGCCTTTTCTGGATGAACTTCTGCCTCTCGCCAAGGTACTTCTGCCTTACGTCAGCATAATGCTGCCTGGCATCTTTGACCTTTTCCCTGGCTTGGACCACCTTTTCCTTTATCTCCACTCTCTTCGCCTTGAATCTTTCCCTAAGGGTGGCGTTAGTCCCTGTATATTCATCTTCAGAAGTCTCAGTCTCAGACGTTACATTAGAATCTTCAACATCTGATTCTGTATCTTCCTGTTCTTGTGTCTGTTCCTGTGCCTGCTCCTGACCATCTTCCGCAAAAACGAGCGGAACCATGCTCAAGAGGAAGACGCACAAGACAAACAATGCACTAAGTTTCTTCCACATCTTGCATTACCTCCATAGGTTCTGTTTAATCGTGTTGTTTGGTGTGTTGTTGATCGTAAAAAACAGATTGTGCCCGGTGCGGTGCAAATCACATTTGCCTTTGCTCCGAGCACCAACCTGAAACAACACAGGAATAACTACGCCAATGTTGCTTAAAAACATACTTTCTTTTCTGAGGCTTTACGCGGCACATAAACTGTTGTGAAGCTTTACGAAAGTTCATGAGCCTGTTTTCAAGCGTCAGGAGCGCATTTGTGGCTCTTTTTTGCTAAAAAAGAGAGTTATCTGTCTTAATCCTTTACGATATTTTTTTATAGGGGCATCGCTTTGTAGGAAATCTATGGGAAAAACACCACTGCTGATAGCGGCAATCCTGATATTTGCCCTTGCGGACATAGCTTCTGCAGCTACACTGCACGGCAAGGTCTATGACCTGGAGCTGAACGAACTGAACAATGTTGTCGTAGAGGTAAGCTCAGAACCTAACCAGCGATACGTATCAAAGGACGGCGCATATTCCTTCTCGCTCAATCCCGGAGAGTATGAGATAACCGCAGACTACAACCCCGACAACGTGCACCATTACACCACAACAGATAACATATCGATAAAGAAAGACGGTGACTATGTCTACGACCTGTTCCTGATGCCCGACCTTGAGATGGGCGAGAGCCTGCTGGATGATACAGAGATAGACATCGAGACAGGGATGGAAGATAAAGTGACGCAAACATCAGTCCTTGCGACAGTAATACTGGCAATCATCGTTCTTATTGTCCTGTACTTCATCTTCGGAAAGAGGAAGAAGAAGCAACAGAAGCGCGAGATCGAAGAGGCTGATAAAGCAGAGAAGCAGGCAAAGCAGCTCCTTGAGAAGGAGACTCGCGATGACAAAAAGCCGAAGAAGGCTGAGAAGCAAGCCGAGAGGCCGGCAAAGCACGAGAAGAATGTACAGGAATATGACGAAGACCTACAGAAGATGATCGATGCCATCAGGAAGGAGGGTGGCAGGACGACGCAGAAAGACATAAGAAAACAGATTCCGCTGAGCGAGGCAAAGATCAGCCTGATGATATCTGAGCTGGAACACAAAGGCGTGGTCGAGAAAGTCAAGAAAGGACGCGGAAACATAATAATTCTGAAGAAATAAATAAAAAATAAAAGATTAAAAAGATACAGGATTACTTCTTGCCCTTGCCAGAGTTGGCTTTAGGCTCTGTCTCCTGCTCAGGCTCTTCAGTGCCTGCGGACTTACCTTTGGCCTTGGTCTCTGTCTCCTGCTCTTGTTCCTGTTCCTGCTCAGCTACCTGCTCGCCGGACTTGGACTTCTTGTAGATGTCGGTGTGAGTGACAGTCACGCTCTTTCCGCCACCTTCCTTCTCCTCGACAAGCTTCACTTTGACCTGGACCTTGTTCTTCTTGGCCTGGACAGTCACTTCTGCCTTTCCAGCAGTGTCCTGCAGGGATGCGACCAGTGCGTCAAGCTTTGTCTGCTGCTCCTCTGTGAGCTGGCCTTTTACTCTGACCCTGACCTGGTTCTGGAGGGCTTCGGTCTCGGCATTCAGTTCGGCAAGGCCTGCTTCGACTTCTTCTACATCCGCGAGCTCTTCTGCAGCGTCGGATGACTCTATCTCATCGACGTTCTCCTGCACTTCAACAAGAGTCTCAGCCTGCAATTCCTGCGCAGCCTCTGCTTCTGCAAAGCGCTTCTGCGCTATCATCGCCTTGATCTCCATGTGCCTCTCCAGCGCGTGGGCAAGACCCCTCTTCGCCTTTGCAGACTTGCCAAGAGTCAAAGCCATGCTTATGCGCTCCATCGCCCTGTCAAGACCCCACATTATAGGGCTGTCAGGTGTAGTGCCTGCGGCTTCCTCTTCTTCAGCAGTCACTTCGATGAGCGGCTCAGCCTCAGCAGCTTCTGCAGTGGCCTCGGCAGTCTCCTCTGCCGGAACTTCGGTCGTCTCCTCGACGACTTCAGTTGTCTCCGCGACAACCTCCTCGGCCGGGGCTTCTACAACAGTTTCCTCAACCGCGGGAGTCTCCTCTACGGGAGTTTCTGGCTCTGCTTCAACAGGCGTCTCAGCGACGGGCTCAGCAGTCTCTTCAGCCACAACGACCTCTTCAGTCGTGACCTCTTCAACAGGCGCTTCTGTAGTATCTTCAGCAGCAGCTGCAAAAGCAAAGATGCTCAAGACCATCAACAGCGCCAATAAAACGCTAATCTGCTTTTTCATCTTCTTACCTCCTCAATGTTATTAAAATGAAAAATTAAAGAATTTATGAATTATTAATGCTCCTTCCTGATGACCGAGCCGACAAACGCCGCACCGACAGTCACTATTATCATCAGCGGCAGCAGGAACGCCTTCAACGCGCCCCAATCGAACTTCGTATCGTCGGTGCTGGTTATGTTCTCTGTCATGAAGATGGCGAAAGTCGAAAGTCCGTTAGAGCTCTGGCCCTCAAAGACGAGCATCCCCTCTTCATCCACGCCAGCGAACTCTGTCGGGAGGACTTCGGAGTAGCCCTCATCATACCTCAATATCTCTACATCATTGATGTTGTCCTCACCGACCCATTCGGGCTCGACCTTGAAAGTGACTTTCGCATCCTGGACCTCTTCGCCATTCTTGAGATTGACCTTGTCGACCTTCATGACGCCGCCACGGTTGTTCAGCTTCAGATTGTGCTTCTTCGCAAGCCCCTGGAACTGGCTGTCGACGTCAGATGCAAGATCGTTGTTGGTCGTTATGTCCAGAGAAGAATCCTCATTTATCGTATTGAGGCCGACATTGACGTGAGCCTTGAGCTTGTGCTTGTTGCCCTTGACGTCAGTGACCGAGACTGTGTTCTCCTTGGAGACCAGCCTCAATGACTTTATGCTGCGCAATGAAGCAGAGCCTTTCTCAAGCCTGTTCTGCTCAGAATCTGTCAGGTCGAACTCTGCGATTATGTCAGCAATCTCCTCACCAGAAAGATCCTTGAGCTTTATGTGCGCCTGATCCTTGGCAGACCAGCTCGCAGGAAGAGAAGCCTGCATCTTATTGCCAGACTTCTGGAACTTTATACCGGTCTGTCCATCAGTGGCGGCTTCTGCATCAGTCGCGAACAAGCCAGACATCTTTATGTTATGGCGCAGTTTCTCTGACTTCACGTTCTTCACGCTCTTGACTTCCTTGAACATCCTGCCTTCAGAAGAGACATCGAAGTCTACAGGAGAGGCTACGTCTGTCTTCCAGTTGCCTTTGACCTTGTTGACTGGATCGACAGCAACAGAAGACAAATCGCTGTCAACGCTGTCAAGCTTTTTCGATTGAGCGGACTTTTCAGACCTTGCGATTATAGGAACTGAAAGCATCGCCACAATCAGCAAGACAGCCAGCAGACCAAAAATCTTGTTTTTCATAATAAACACCCTCCCTTACACAGTTTAACAGTAATCAGTTATCGGTGAATCAATAATTTTAATCATCCACTCAGTTATGACGGGAAAATACTTAATTATTACCTGCAGAACAGAGCCTCAGAATCGCAGGATATTGTCCTGAAACCGTCTTAATAGTTCATTATTGTTCATCAGGGCAGATAATCCATCTTTGCCGGGTTTCTACGAGCTTAATGACTTCAAAAGAAAGAATAAGCTTATTTCAGGAAAACTAAGTTCTTTTTGCCTCTCTTCTCCTTATGGACTATCTTACGCTCCTCCAGCTCCTTCAGAAGCCCTGAGAGCTTTGCCTTTGAGAATCCGGTAGCTACGCGCAATGTGCCCTGCTCACACTTACCTTCCTTAAGCTTTAACAGGTTGACCACCTGCTCCTCATCTTCCTTGAGATGAGTTTCGGTAGGCTCTGTCACAGAACGGACCTTGACATGATGAGTCTTGCTGGCTTCCTTTATCCTGGACCTCATGAAAAGGTATGCGCCTGCAGAGACAATAACAATGACGCCGATGACTACCAAAGTAATGGGGACCATGTACCTGATAGGCTTCTCATAATTGACATAAAGCGCCATCTCATCGTCTTTCTTAACGTCAGCGAATTCCCAGACAACAGTTATCACCTGGCCATCTGTCTCGAGCCTCTTCGGTTTCGGATAGACAGAGCTGCCGAGCACAGTACCCTTCCTGAGAGGCTTGCCAAGAGTTGCTTTCTCTGGAAGAGAGAGCCTGACCTTGAGCATTTCTGTGTCGAGAGGCGCAGCGAAAGATGCGATGAAGCTGTCTCCGTCGAGCAATTCAGAAGTGATGTAAGAATAATCTATACGCCTACCATCCTTAAGATAGAAGACCAAGCGGTTCTCATCAAGTATCGTCGGTTCCAGAGAGGAGTCGATGTTGTCAGTGATCTGCCTCGCATCAAAAGGAAGCTCGATAGAGATGTTAGAAGTTGATCTTGAAGCGAAAACGAGCTCGGATTCCACCAGCACCTTATTGTATGCTATGTACATGTCTATCTTCTGCGAGGCCAGAGAGACATTCCCCTCAGCAAGGACTGCTGGAAATATGGCTAATGCTAGAACCAAAATACACAGATGCCTAAAAACGGTTGGAACCAAGTTTAACCTCCAACCTCCAAGTCCCCATATAAAAGTAGTCTTGGGATGTTTAAATAGTTTTGCGCGAAGGTTTATAAACCGCAAAAAGAAAAGCAGAAGCATGATACAGCTACAAGGCGACTATCTCGAAGGCGGCGGACAGCTTGTACGTACTGCCCTTGCGCTTTCTGCGATAACAGGCAAACCATTCGAAGTCTCGGACATAAGAAAGGGCAGGAAAGAGCCTGGGTTGAAGGCTCAGCACCTTTGTTGTATTGAGGCGCTGAAGAAACTATGCAATGCAACTGTGGAAGGGGCTGAATTGGGCTCTACATATCTCAAGTTTACGCCTGGTAAGATAGAACCTAAGACAGTATCTGTAGACATAGGCACTGCGGGCTCTGTGAGTTTGCTTCTACAATCGCTTCTTCTTCCTGCAATGCTGGCTGGAGGGAAAGTCAGGCTCAAGATAAAGGGCGGGACAAGCGGAAAATGGGCGATGCCGTATGACTTCTTCAATGCTGTTCTTGTGCCGCAGCTGAGAAGGTATGCAGATATCGACGCAAAGCTGGAAAAAAGAGGATACTATCCTGCAGGCGGAGGAGAGATAGACATCAAGATAAAAGGAAAATATACCATAGACAATCCCGCAGACGCACCTAAGCTGAGACTCGTCGAGCAAGGAAGACTTGTCTGCATAAAAGGCATAAGCCACGCATCAAAAGACCTTGAGAAGGGGCAAGTGGCCGAGAGACAGGCAAGCGCTGCGAAGCATGTCCTTGCAAAACTCAACGTGCCTGTAAAGATAGACACAGAATATGCTGACGCATTGAGTGCGGGGTCTGAGATTGTGCTCTGGGCGCTGTTCTCGAAACGCGAAGATGAGCTTGATGTCGAGAATCCCACAATCCTGGGTGCGGATTCGCTCGGCGAGCGCGGGAAACGCGCGGAGATTGTCGGTGAGGAGGCTGCGAAGAAACTGCTATGCGGGATAGAGAGCAATGCTCCTGTCGACGCGCACACAGCAGACAACCTGATTCCATTCATCGCGGTGTTCGGCGGGGAGATCAAAGCACCAGAGATAACAAAACATTCAATGACGAACGTCTATGTGGTCGAACAATTCCTCGGGGGATGCATAGAAATCGACGATAAGAACAAGATCATAAGAAAGATTTAGCGCATCATCGCAGTGCCACGCCAGGCTACGCTTGTGGATTCTTTCAGCGAATGCGTGACACCCCGGATGGGGCATCCCCCGTCACGCAGCAATCATCCTGGCGAGTAACGCTTCGCAGAATTGGCGGTGGCACTGCTAAAGAGTGCCAAGAGTTCGTCAGGTCTGGAGCCGCAGCGTAAGACCTGACGGTGAATTGGCGATTGAAATATAAGGTCGGGAAGCTACTTCTGAA
>JAGVOD010000008.1 GCA_020052935.1 archaeon
CAGCCACACGAGCGAATATGACGTGCCACCGAGCCGCAGCGAGTGTGGCACTGGATGGCGCCACAGCCGGGCAAGAACGGCTGTCGAAAAAACTCTCGTCGTTGCCACGCCCGCATGATTTTTTTTGCGAAGCTAATCCAAAAGAATCCAATTATTTCTGTGACTAATTTTGTTGCACTAGCGGGCTAACAGGCAACGGCGGTCACGCCACTGCTCGTAGTTCACAAAATCAGAACAAGAAACAAAATCAAAGATTTATCCAATAGCTCTTCTTACGTCTCCCACTTCTGCGCTCTGGACGCCTTTTATGTCCTGGATCTTCTCTGCAACAACATCGGGGGAGCCGAGCTTCTCATCCATGACAAAGATGAAGTTGATGCATTTCAGCCCGAAAGCTATGGGCTCGATAGTCACTTTGGTGTCGCGCTCGCCAGCGAACTCGCGCACAAGCTTAGCGACCTGCTCAGTGATCTTGTCAAGATCGGACTCTGGCGATTCAGGCATTATCTTCAGCGTAACTACAGCAGTGCCCATCTTCTACACCTAGTTGGGGCCTTCAAAGCCGCACTCGTGGCACTTGTACTTAGCGACAATCTCCCTGCAGTGACCGCAGCGGATCATCTCTGTCTTGCCGCACTTAGGGCATAAGAATCTAGTGGTGCCTTTCATGTTTGCTACGCGCTTCTTGCAGGCTGAACATGTGATTTCTGCCATTTTAAAAATCCCTCCAATTAATCCTAGCGGGGTAAGGGGTTATTTATAAAGCTTGCCATGCTTTCCGGGGTTTGACTGTTCATTTTAAAGTAGTCATAAAAGTTTATAAGCAAAACTGGTTTCAGAAACAACAGTTTTGGGGTGGAAAATAGGATAGTATCCTAGACGGTGCTAGCCTGTAAAAATCATGCTTGAACTATCTTAAAAAGGGGGTTTACGATGAGTTTCGATCAACTAGCAAAAGAGATGGACGAACTTCTAAAGACCGGCGGCGCAAAGAAACCTGAGAAGAAAGAGGAAAAGCCCGCGATGGCCATCATACCCCCGCCAGCACAATCAACAATCCATGTTGAAGAGAAAAAGTCAGGATTCTTATCGCGGATATTCGGGAAGAAGAAAGAGCCAGACTCCGCAGCCCAGATAGTCGCGGATGTCGGGAAGATAACACTGCCTCCTGCACCTGATTTCAAGCTGCCTGAAGAGCCTAAGAAAGCAGAGATGCTGAAAGAGGAGAAGCAGAAAGAAGAGAAGCCCAAGAAGGTCAAAGAGCCTGCGAAGAAAAAAGAGCCTGTACTGGCAAAAGTCCCTGAGACAAGACCTATCCGGCTTAAACCTATCGAGACAAAGCCCGCGGAGGCACCAGCACCAAAACTTCTGGCAGCACCGCAGCCTGTCGATACGATCAAGGAAAAAGAATCAATATTGGCGAAGAAAGAAAGACTGCTGAACGACCTGGCGAAGGTACTTGAAGACAAGAAGAAGAGCCTCGGACAAGACGAGGCGGCGCTGCAGAAGAGAAAGCTCGAGGTAGAGCAGCTGCAGAAGAAGCTCGAGTTCGCAGCGAAGACCGCGGTGCCTGCTGTGACCTCTGGAAAAGACAAGGACAAAGCGCTCTCCGAGAAAGAGAGGATACTCGCGAAGCTGGAGCAGGCGCTGGTGAAGAAGAACGAGAAGGTCACAGACGAAGAGCATGTGCTGATGCAGGAACGCGAGAAGCTAAAGCTGCTCAGGAACGAGCTCAACGCGAAAGAGCAGACGATAAGGGCGCAGATGTCAGACCTAAACAAGGCGACATCACAGCTCGACGCGCAGAAGAAGGCGCTGATGCAGGAAGTCATGGCGCTCGAGAACAGGAAATACTCTGTCGACAACGCGCTCAAGGACAGCGCAGACAGGCTCGCGAAGATCAACGAGCAGCTCAAGTCCAAGACAAATGACTTCGGGAACGTCGACAAGATAACATTTGAGCTGCAGAACAGGAAGACCGCGCTGGACAACCTCGACAACGCGTTGTCGGCGAAGAAGAAGCTGCTCGACAGGAAGGAATCAGAGCTGCTGCAGAAAGAAAGGACGATCACTACAGGATTCAAGGAGGCAGACAAGAAGTCAGAGAGCCTCGACAAGCAGAAGCTGACGCTGCTGAAAGATGTAGACTCGCTCGCGCAGAGGAAATCCGAGCTCGAAGCAAAGATAAAAGAGCTCGACCAGCTCGCTTCCATGAAAGACAAAGAGCTCAACACTGGCGCGAAGCGCAAGGAATTCGAGCAGATGCAGAAGCAGATATCAGAACTGACCAAGAAGATCGATGTCGCAAAGGTCAAGCTGCACGAGCAGGAAGACGCACTCATCACCAAACAATCCGAGCTCGACAAGCGCGAATCAGAGATACGCGCCAGGGAGAAGAGCCTCGACGAGATGAGCGGCATGAAGGGCGAAGAGCACGAGAAGATGGACAGGCAGATCACAGACATAACATCACAGGTCGCGTCGCTCAGGCAGGAGAAAGCCATGCTCGACCAGCACATGGACAAGGGCAGAAAAGACCTCGAAGACCTCAAGCAGCTGATCAAGGCCAGAGAGGCAGACCTCTCGGGCTTCTCAAGAAGGGAACAGGAACTCTCGCTGAAGGAAAAACTCGCTGCAGACGTGACAAACACCAAGCAGATACTCGCGAAGAAGGAGTCAGACCTGAAGAAGATGGATGAATTGCTGGCGAAGAAACAAGGCCTGCTGGACGCGAAGGAGAAAGAGCTCGACGACAAACGAGCGAAGATGGAATACGAGCTCCAGAAGGCAGAAGCGAATCGCAGGCTTGTGTATGAGGAGATAAAGAACAAGCAGACAGAACTCGCTGACCTGACTAAGCTGCGCGCGCTGCGCAACAGGGAGATAGCAGAAGCTGAGAAGCTGCTGAAAGAGAAAGAGATAGAGATGCTCGAGACCATACGCAACCTCGAATTAGACAAGGAACTCCTCGACAAGAAAGAGGACGAGATAGACTCTACGGCGAGAAGGATAGAGTCAGACAAGCTCCTCGTCGAACAGAAAGAGGAAGAGATACTCGAGAAGATATCGCTCATGGAAGAGCTCCAGGCTACGGCACCTAAACGCGAGGAAGAGATGAAGAAGATACGCCAGGAGCTGGATGCCTACGACAAGGCATTGTCAGAGAAGGAGAAACAGCTTGACAGAGATTACCAGAAGAAGCTCAAAGAGCTCGACAAGACCAAATTCCAGCTCGAGAAGACCATGGACAGGCTTGAGAAGAAGGAAGCCAAGATAGCTGCGGTGAAAGAACTACGCGTGAATATCACCGCGATGGAGAACAAGCTCAAGCAGCTTGACAACCTCATAGCTGTCAAGGAAAGCGAGATAGGCTCGCTCAAGACAGAGGCGACAAAAGATGTCGCAATATCCCTTGAAGTCAAGAGGATGGAAGAGGAGCTCGAGAAGCGCCAGAAAGAGATAGAGGAGAAAGAGAGACAGCTGCTGCGCGAAGAAGCAGAGGCCGAGACCGGCGAGTTCCACGAATACATCGAGCACGAGACTGCCAGATACGCGAAGCCTGCGCTGCCTAAGATCAAGGAAGCTACGGACGTCTACTCAATGATAGACGAGGCACGCGAGCTCATCAATATGGGCAGGCTGAACGAGGCACGCGCC
This sequence comes from archaeon, assembly GCA_020052935.1. Classification (GTDB taxonomy): domain Archaea; phylum Nanobdellota; class Nanobdellia; order Woesearchaeales; family UBA11576; genus JABMQF01. The sequence continues at coordinate 3,658 of JAGVOD010000008.1, forward strand.
ATCTACGCCAAGATAGGCAACATATACGAGCAGCTGGACGTAGCGCCGACAGACAAGAAACGCGTCTATTACGCGATACTGGAGCTCAAGACGGATATTGAGCTGGCGTATCTGGCGTGAGATTCTAGAAGATGAAAGGAAGACTCGATATCGGCGAAGGCATACTTCTCTCATTAGTGGTATTCGTCGTCCTTGCAATAATGATTCCTGGAAAAGGCCTGTCTGACTTCATAACAATACTTCTTTCAGTATCTTCTTTCCTATTCGGCATATTCGTCGCGTTCTCCATCTCTGACAGGCATTCAAGACTCAAGGAATTGAGAGAGGAACTAAAAGCGACAGAGGCTTTTGTCGTCGACATATACAAGCTTTCTTCTGTATTCGGTGAAAAGACCCAGAAAGAGTGCCAGAGGCTGCTCGATGACTGGGTCGTGGCTACAATCGACCATTATCTGGAGGATTACCACAAGGCCTCACCCCAGTTCCTGAAATTATACGAATTCATCATCTCGCTTACCCCGAAAACAAAGAAGCAGGAGATGGCATACGAACAACTGCTCATAACAGCAGAACAGATGAACAAGTCCAACAAAAAGATACGCTATCTGGCAACGGACAGGATGTCTGGCTTTGAATGGTGGACAATATTGCTTCTCGCAGGCATAATACTCTTCTGCCTGTTCTACATAAACACAAACACGCTGGTCTCGATCATAATCGTCGTTCTGCTATCCCTTACGCTTTCCATATTCACACTCATCCTAAGAGACCTCAACACGCTGTTCTGGAAGGAACAGACTTGGATATGGGACCCCCTCATAGACCTGTTTAGAGATATAGGCATGCTGCCTTACTTCTCTGAGGCTGACGTTAAGAGCAAGAGGGTGAAGGTGCCGAAAGGGACGATTTATCGCTCGGCAAAGTTCCCGCATCCATACCCGGACATAACTGATAAGACGGTGGAAATTGTGAATGGGTGAGATGGCGTAAGAAAAAAGAAATAAAAAATATTTTTGTATGTTCTAAAACTTCGGATCCATAGGAATGCCGTAGCCATGATCAAGCATGACGTTCTCAATCACCGAGCATTGGACATACTCACCGCGCTTTACGCAACCCAAAGCTGCGTCTCTCAGCGTCTCGACGGCAACCCTGCGGCTGGAGAATAATTCTACAGCCTGGTCATACGCGCCTATGCCGACAAGGCCTTTGGCCATGTCATCTTGCTCAAGCCCTTTCTTAGCGGCATCTGCCAAAAAATTATCGATTGTAGATTGTTCTATCATTTTAATTACCCCCCAACTTTATTTCTTTTTGACATTCTCTCAAACTTCAAAACCACTCATTCAACAGTATGATCAGTATATGGCCACGCATTCAACAGCTTAAGTGTGGCGTTGTAATGCTCAGCACGCTCTGTCAAACCAGCCTCACGAGCAGTAGACTCAGCATAAGCAAAACTTCCACTTCCCCGCGCCTCCAAATCATCGACTGCCTTGACATACAAAGCACGAGCACGATCCTTCAAACCAGCATAATCAGCAACACGAGCAGCAGAAGCCCACTCTTTC
>JAGVOD010000068.1 GCA_020052935.1 archaeon
ATAATTTCTGCCGAGAACAAGGGCAAGAACAACAGGCGCGTCTATTTTGTCCTCAAGGATTGACGGGCGTATCTCCCAGGACGTATGCTTTCAGCGCAGTGTCCACCGCTCTGAACAAGTCCGCGCAGTAGCTTCTGGGGTTCTTCTCAAAATAATCATGCGCCACTCTCAGGTCAGTCATCTCATCTCTGAACAGGGGGTTTGCGCTCGCGAGTATCCTTATTGCATCAGGACGCATCTCCCTCACCCTTGCGAGGAACTGTTCTCCGTTCATCCCAGGCATGTTGAAGTCGCTTACGACCACAGCCAGGTCATCGATCGAACCGAGCACGTCTAATGCGGCGATCGGGCTCGTGAATGCTATTGCTGCGCATGGTACGGCGAAGCAATTCCTCCGCTGATACCTCTCGATAGTCTCCATGCCGAGGTTCACCAACATCTGCTGATCGTCGACAAGCAGCACTTTCAGTCTCTTTCCTGGGTCATAAGTTCCTGTCTTTTCTCGTTCATTCGTTCCTGTCATTTCCATATTCCTCTCACCACCTATTGAAAAAAACTAAGAAGGATAAATGATAAAAAGATTATTCTTCTGCCTTCTCTTCCTTCTTCTCCTTTTTCTCTTCCTTGGCTTCTTTCTTTATTTCAGGCAGGGGCCTGGTGACGGTTATCGGTATCACTCCGGCCTCGAGCTCCATCTTGGCTATCTCAAGGGGGTTGTACCTGATCTCCTCGAGCTTTTCCTTGCTTACCTTGACGAGGTAAGGCGCGCCCTGGGATATCTGCAGAGCCCTGCTTCCGAGCACCCTTGCCTTCTCGTACTTGGTCAGCTGGACCGACTCGTCGACTGCTTTTGCTTTTGATCTCGCCATCTTGCCTTCCTCCTTAGAAGAGCTTTCTGATCTCCTTGCTCTTTGCCTTGGCCAGGTCGATCATCTTGAACACGTCTTCTGTGTTTATGGCGGCGTCTCCGCCTTTCTGCAGCGAGCAGATGTTGCCGTTCTCTAGCACCGAGACAGTGAGCCTTGCGTCGTACACCTTCTCCTCCTCATATGTCGGGTCGACCAGGAGGTTGTTGCCGTACTTGTAGACGGTGATCGTTATAGGCTTCTTGCGCATAGGCAGTTTTTTGTCTGTCTTGTGCTTGTAGTCTATCTTATCGTTTTCGACTGTGGGGAAGACTGCATCCTCCATCGCTGCCTCTGCCGCGAGAGCTATCGCGTCGAAGAGGTTTCCGCTGTCGTTGAGCGTGCATACGTCGACGACCACCATCCAGACCTTCTCGCCGGGCGTTATGCAGAGCTGCTTGGTGTCGAGCGTCTTGCTCTCCCTTATGCCCCTGTCGGTTATCCTTGCCAGCTCTATAGAATAGATGTCTGGCGGGCCTGACTCGAACTCAGGGCTTGACATCGGGTACAGCTCGACGTTTATCATCATGCTGCCGTCGTCAGGAGAGTCAGGGTATGGCTTCATTATCTCCATCTTGACTCCCGCTATGACCTCTGTGTCGCCGATCTTGACTTTTGCAGAGCCTTCTGCGTTCCTTGATACGCCCGTCTCTATCTTGACTTCGCGATACTCTTCAGGCTTCCTGCCGTCGAGTCTCGCTTGTTTCGATAACAAGGATATGATTTCGTTTCTTAGTTCTTCGTACATCTTGCTTCACCGTTAGTCCTTGGTCTCGTTGAATCTGTTCTTGAGGGCCTGTTTCTGCACTTCATATATCTGGTCGCAGCCCTTCTTGACGAGCTCGATTGCCCGCTTCAGGTCCTCTGGAGGGAGTTCGCCGTCCATCTGCAGCAATGATATCTGCTTTGAGTTGTGCAGCATCGCCATCGGTATGTCCACTCCCATCTCGTGCGAATCCTCCTCATATGTCAGGTCGAGGAGCATTGTGTCTTCGACTTTTCCTGCCGAAATCGAGCACACGAGGTCGCTCATAGATATGCCCGCGTCTGCAAGCGCTATCGAGGCTGCGCATATGCCTGCGCATCTTGTGCCTGCGTCTGTCTGCGGGAGCTCGATGAACACGTCGACGACTGCGTTCGGGTACTCGCTCAGGTCGACAACCGGCCGCAGCGCGCGTTCCGTCACCATCGATATCTCTTTTGACCTTCTTGAGGGCCCTGGCCTGACTCTGTCGCCTGCGCTTGAGAACGGCATCATGTTGTAGTGGCATCTCAATACGCCTTTCTCAGGGTTCTGCAGGAACCTGGGGTACATCTCCCTCGGCCCGTACACTGCTGCATACGCTTCGGTGTTCCCTATCTTGAACCATCCTGAGCCTGCGGCCCTTTTTATGACTCCGGCCTTCGCTTCCATGTGCCGGGTCTCGTCGAATTTCCTTCCGTCGAATCTTTTGTCATATGTCATTGTGATTCACCTAGCTTAGCTTCGTTATGCCTGCCTTGTTGGCGTCGAGGAAGTTCTTTATCCGGTCTGTCAGGCCGACAAAGTGTGCTTCCCGTTCTATCTTCTTTATGGTCTCTACCGCAAGGAGTTCCTTGTTCGGGTCGTCTCCCTGTATCCAGACTATCCCGTTCTGGCCTACAAGTATCCTGCATGCGGTGTAGTCCTTTATCATCGATACCATCGAGCCCTGCTTGCCGATTATCCTCGGCACCTTGTTGGCGTTGACGTTGATTATGCGCCCACCCTTCAGCTTCCTCAGGCCTGGGCCTTTCATGGTCAGGTCGACGAGTTTCTGGCTCGTGACATTGATTATCTGCGCAATGACGTAGTCGCCTATCGCGATGTACTTGGAGAGGTCGGCTCCCCTGGCTATGAACTCTGATGTCGCGTCCTTCATGTTCAGGACCGCAGGATAGGCAGAGTTCGTGCTTATCCTCCATCCGGAAAGCAATATCTCGACGACCTGTCCGATTATGGTGTCGCCTCGTTTCGGCTGGTACACTCCTGAGAGCGGCACTAGCTTGATCACTTTCCCTTCTACACTCACCAGTCCGAGCCTGGATGCGAGTATCTTGTCGCCTGCCCGGTGCGTCCCGTAGCTCGGCAGGTAGTCCATCCCTTCCGCCAGAGTCTCTCCTGGGACGACAATTTCCTTTTCATTAACTTTCATTTCTCCCATTTTATTCACTCCATATGTTTATTGTGATTTGGTTGTTCCTTCTGTCTGTCTCTTCTGTCTATCTTATCTCTTTCTCCAGCTGTATGTCGACTCCGCCGTGTGTCATGCTGTTGAGCTTGTCCATCACTTCCTCTTGGAGCCCTGCTGGGATCTCGAGCTTGATGACGAGGCTTCCGTCGCTGCCCCACGCTTCTTGTCTTATGGTGCCGAGCTTCTTCAGCACGCCGTATGCCTGGTGCGCTTGCTGCGGCGGGACGTTTATCCTCAACACCACATGCTCTATGCTGAGCGGGAGTATGGCCCTGAGCTTCTTGACGACGTCTCCCACCTGCTCTTCTGCCGTCTTGAACTCGTCTATGTGGAATTTCGCCATCTCGAAGGCGTTCTCTATCCTTGTGAGCGGGTGCGGCAGCTTTGTCTTCGGGTCGATCGCGTTGCGTTGTATCAGCGCGAGTATCTTCTTCTTCTTGTCTGCGCGGAGCTTGTCCCTGTAATCTGTCGTGAGCTGGATCTCGCCTTCCTTGAGTATTATCCCTGCGATCTTCAGCGGGTCTGAGGAGTTGAACAGTGCCTTCATGTCTGACTCGACTGCTGCTTCCCCTTTCTTGGCGTCGGAGAATATCTTCTCCCCTCGGAGCACTTCGCGTATGTCCATCTTCGCGCCTTTCTTGTATGCTATGGCGTTGTCCGGCTCCACCACTACCTCAAAGACTTTTCCGCCTTTCTTGATGCGCGCGAGGTTGAAGTGCACGCGTTCCTTGTCCATGCTTATTGGTCTTCCGATTCCCATGTTTGCACCCTCTTTTCCCCGAGTTTTACTTTGACATCTTCAGGACTCTTTCGAGCTCCTTCTTGTCTACCTTTGCGAACCTCTTGTCCGATGTCTTTATGTATGCTGCATCGAGTCTTTCCGCGTTGAACTTATCGTCAAGGACTTGTTTGAGCGCCTCGACGCACAGCTTGAGCCCGTCCTGAAGGCTGATGCTGGGCTTGTATCTCTTGTGCAGTATCTCTTCTATCTCTTCCTCGCCTTCGCCGATCACGACTGCGTAGTATTGGAAGAATATGCCTGTGGGGTCTGTCTCGAACAGCTTGGGCCCGTCAGTGTCTATGCCTGCGACGAGTATGGATACGCCGAATGGCCTGAGTCCGCCTGACTGCGTGCATAGCTGCTTTAGGTCGCAGATGTTCTTGACTATCGTCAGCACGTCGATAGGCGAGTCATACGTCACTTGGTGCTGCTGCGCCTTTATCTGCGCCCTTTCTATCAGCACTCGCGCGTCGGATATGATTCCTGACGCTGTGGCTCCGATGTGGTCGTCTATCTGGAATATCTTCTCGATGGCTTCTGTGACTATGAGCGGGTCTACTATGCGTTTGTCTGTGACCAGGAGGACTCCGTCAGAGCATATCATGCCTATGGCTGTGGATCCTTGCTTGACTGTCTTCTTAGCGTACTCGACCTGCAATAGCCTGCCGTCCGGGCTGAACATCGTTATTGCGCGGTCATACCCCATCATCTGGTGGTTGATTGAGTCCATTTGACATCTACCTCCGTTTTATGAAAATGATATTGAAATGATATTGATCATCCTGTTCATCATGCTATGTTCATCCTGCGATGTATTTTCCTTCTGCTTTCTGGAGGATGCCGCTGGCCCCTCTCGATCGGACTATGACTTCGTGTCCTTCTATCTGTTCTATGAGCGCTAGCGTAGCTCTCATCTTGTCCAATGATCTGTTGTTCACTCTTATCAGCCCTCTTTGTTTTTCTTTGTCATACTTGTCATTAAGCGTGATTATGCCTGCCTCTGCGCATCCTAGCTCGCCAAGGTATTCTAATGCCTTGTCCCATATGGCTTTGGATACGGCGTTAGAGTCCTGTATAGGGCTCTCTGAGACGATTTCAAACGCCAGATAACGTTTCCTTTCTCTTAAGCTTGTCAATAAAGGTTTTATCTTCTTTTTAATCTCTACTCACCTATATTACTGTTAATCAATCGAGAAATAATGATAGGTGATTATTTCTCTTCTCTCTCGCGTTGTAGCATTAACTTCTGGGGGTTTATAAAGTTATCCCTCCTATATAATTACTGTAAAGAAAAAGCGTTTTAACAGCCTAATACTCTTCTCTTCTGGGCTTGAACTCGCGGTTCCTGCCGAAAGGCCTTCTGCCCATGCCCGGGTATTCGTCTTCTGAGCTGCGTCTTCGTCTTGTGCCTGATGCCTGCTTCTCTTCGTTGCTCTTTAGCCTGACGATGTGGCCTGCGAGAAGATTGCGCATCTTCTTTGACCTGACTTCTACGAGCTCTGCAAGTGATTCCTTGTTCTTCGTGAAGAGCTTGGAGAACTTCTGAGGATTAGATTGAAGTATCTTTGACGCTGTCCTTTTGACCAGATCTGTCTTTATTCGTCCCATGACCCTGCAGAACTTCGCACTATTATATAAAGATTATCCTTGGCCGACCGCCTCAGTAATTTCCCCGCCCTCCCTCCCCCACCACCGCCGATAAATGTCTGAGCAACGCCACCGCCACTTTGCGAAGCGATTCACGGTAAAAGAATCAGGTGGGGAAGGGGAAGTCCCTTACGGGAGGGAACCCCATATCAGTTAAAGTATCAACAAGCGTAGCATGGCGTGGCGTTGCTAGTTGCGGGGCGTAGTGCTGCTGAACCTTTTTTGACCCTCAAATCTCCCCTCCCTCATCGGATGTTGTCAAATAATCGTCATCTTTAAGTATTAGCTCTGTCTTGGTTCTTTTTGAGGTGAATTTAATGATTATCTGTGATTATTGTGGTTCGAGTAA
>JAGVOD010000101.1 GCA_020052935.1 archaeon
ATATATAGTGATGTCTATTGTATCTGGGTCAACATATCCACCAGAAGAATTTTTATAGAAATATATCAAAGCTCCCGTTGAATTTTGAACTACTTTAGCGCTTTCTTGAATATGTCTCTATATGCGTCAGCTATCGTCTCAAGGATTGTGACGACGTAATACACTATCGTCGTCTTCTTGTCGTCCATGTGGCCGTACTTGTTGAGGTTGCGCTGGCAGAAGTTGGTGAACTTGTTGTTCACCTCTTCCAGCGCGATTATGCTGTGGAGCTTCTCGTAGTCTTTCTGCTTCAGTATCTCCAGCCCTTCCTTGGACATGGATGTCAGCATCATGAATACCCTCCTGAGGATTATGTCGAACTCTTCCTCTACGCCTTTGGATATGCTCCGTATCTTGCAGTAGTTTTCTTTCTGTTCGACTATCTCGAATCCGAGGAGTCTTCTGGACACCTCTTCCTGTATGCGGCTGACGATGTACGGGTCAGAGAATTCAATCTCCAGCTCATCATACCCTAGCCGGTAATAGACGTCTATGAACCGCCTTAGGAACGTGTCTGTTTTGGTGAGGTCTATGACTGCCTTCTCTAGGTGGTGGGCGCTTTCTGGGGATACTACGAGGGTGTTGCCTTCTTCCCTTATCTCCAGGTTGTCTCCTTTCTGTATGTTGTGCTGCTTGACCCACTCAGAAGGTAGTGAGACGACCTTCGTGAAACCTGCTATCTGCACTACTTTCCTTTTCATGTTTATCTCCTTTCTGCGAGCTACTTTGTTCCCCGCACACCCCAGTATAAGCCAGTTTATAAAATTTCCTTATTTTTCGCGGGATATACACTAGTTTATAAGTCATATAGAAAAGTTTATATGCAGTTTATATCTCATCTCGTTATTATGGTAAAAACAAGGCCGTTATTGCTTTTCGGGCTATTGTTGGTGTTATTCATAGCAATGGTCTGGGTCTTGACCATGAAAGATGTTGATGAAGGCGGCTACACAGGTGCTGTTTCACTGGATGGAAACGCTGACAGCAGCCCTGTGAAGCTTAGCCAGTACCTGCCGGGTATTTTCTTTATAGGCGCCGTGATTCTGGCGATGGTGTATTTCGAAAGGGCGTAGATTGTTAGGCGTTTTCTCAGGTCGATGCCTGTTTAGCAAAACCTTAAATATCACTTTTACCATGTATTATTGGTGGGGGCGTGACTTTGGCCGCTTTCGGAGGTCAGGATGTACATCCACAAAGGTATGTTCAGGCCGAGCATAGAGTGGGAAAGGTTCAAGTACAGTCTGCCGAAATCCAAGGCGCAGGTCGAGATTGTCCGCGAGATCATCATGAACGATGACGACCTTGATAATATGGAGCTTTCTAGGCAGAATAATTGATGACGAGTAAGGCCTGGTATTTGGATTTGTCTAGCTATTTCTAGCAGCACGAGTGATATCAATATAGGCAACGCCACCGCAAATAACGCAAGCAAAACCGAGGCCGTCGTTGCCTGATGAGCCCGCTATTGCAACAGAAATAGTCATAGAAATAATAGGATTTCTATGGACTGACTTCGTAAAATAGAATTAGGCGGGCGCGGCAACGACGAGAGCTTTTGCGACCTGAGGAGCAAAAGCGAAGTAGGCCTCGGTTTTGCAGCTTAAGCGGCAGTCTCATGCGGCGCTGCAGATTTTGGAAATCTTCACGCCCAGTACGCATACGCAGTCAGCGCGAACAGAACCACGCCGAGGGTTATGAGAGAATAATCCACCAATTTCATGTTCTTGACTTTCCAGCGTATCATTGCAAATCGTATCGATATGAGCGCGTGGCACAGGAATGCGAATGCCATCGGCAGAGTGAGCCACTCGTGCAGCCTGAATGCTGCTCCTCTTCCAAGAAGTCCGAAGGTGAAGCTTTCGATCATCCTTGGGTTGATGATGCCGAAGCCGGATATGAAGTATAATATCACCATCACCACCAGCGCCCATGCGCAGAATCTTCCGAATCTTATCAGCCTGATAGGTGCGCAGACCCTTTCGCACTCTTCTTTTGGTGTTTTCTTTGCCATGCCTCTACCCTTATATCTGCCTTTTAAATAGTTTATCCTGCCTCGCCATGGCCACCAATACCTTTATAAACACCCTGTTTTTTCTAAACCAATACTTGTTATTATTTTATAAGGCGTTTTAACATGGCAGCGAAAACAAAGAAGGTCAAGACAGTCGATAAGTGGCGTAAGAAGAGATATTTCTCTATTGTGGCGCCCATGAGCTTCCAGGAGCGCGAGCTTGGCCAGACAATGGCTTATGAGCCTGGCGAGCTGAATGGCAGGTGCATCAATACTAATCTCATGATGCTGACTGATAACATCAAGAAGCAGCACATCAACATGACATTCAAGGTCGTGAAGGTCCAGGGAGATACAGGATTCACGATGGCTGATAAGTATGAGGTCGTGCCTTCCGCGATAAAGAGGAAGGTAAGGCGCCAGCGTGACAGGCTCGACGAGTCTTTGCTCTGCGTGACCAAGGACAATAAGCTTGTGCGCATGAAGCCTATGGTCGTGACGCAGGCGTACACCTCAAGGGCTCTCAAGTCGGCGCTGAAACGTGTCATGGTGCAGCACATACTTTCTGCTGTGAGGAAGGCCGATTACGAGTCTCTGGTCCTGGATGTCGTGAATGACATCCTCCAGCGTGATTTGTGGAACCTCATGAACAAGATGTCTCCTTTGAAGTCTGTTGATATCCGCATACTGAAATACGTGGGCGACTACACCGGCAAGGAGAAGGTCTTCATCCCGAAGGTCGAGGAGAAGGCTGAGGCTCCGAAGAAGAAGGAGGTTTCTGAAGAGGTCAGGACCGAAGCAGAGCCTGTTGCTGAAGAGCCTGCCGAGGAGTCTTCTGATGCTGCTTCTGAGGAGCAGTGAGTTCTATGCCTAAGCCCATCATCGATGAGCAGAAATGCACTGGCTGCGGCACTTGTGTCGAGATCTGTCCTATGCAGGTCTTCGAGATGGACAAGAAGAGAAAGAAAGCCATAGTCAAGAAGCCGAATGAGTGCATCGGCTGCCGCGCATGCGAAGTACAGTGTCCAGCAGGCGCGATCAAAGTCCAGGATTAGGTGTTTATTGGCCTTTCAGCTTCAATATTTGTTCTTTTTGTTTTTCGAATTGTATATCATCTACTTTTCCGAAGACACCTTGTAGGCCGTCCCTGAAATTTTTAGAGTTTATTTCAGCGGCTATCTTGTCGATACGGTTATTCAGGTCGTATCTCATCTGTATCTCTTTTTTAATCCAGCCCTTATCCTTGAGATGTGGAGCCAGCATGAAGACGTCTCTGATGTCCGTGGCCCTGCAGCAGATTGCCTTCATGACGAAGAGGGCGTCGATGTTTATGATTCTCAATCTCAACTCCTCTGAGATGGTCTTGCCTTGGAGGAGTCGTTCCTCGGAATTTTCAAAGATCCACGGCGCGGAGAATGTTGCTTTTGTCTGCCTGTCTAGGACTTCCAGTATGAGTATGTCCATGCTTACTTTTAGGTCTTTTGCAATCTCTTTGGTGTATCTCTTGAATTCTCCGTGATACGGCGTCTCAGCTTTGCTCTCAGGCTCTTCAGCATATCCTGCTTTTAGTAATTCGGACCCTATCTTTTTTGATTCGGATTCATCTTTGACTACTATGTCACAGTCGGTTGAGAACCTGGGCAAGGTGTAGGCATTTACAGCATACCCTCCGACAACCACAAAGTCGTGGTCCTTTATCCTTTTGAGCGTCTCGAATATCTCTTTTTCCCTTGCTTCAAACTTCTCCATATTTGCTCCTCATGTAGTTGTAAGGGTACTCATACATCCGGTTGCTTTTTGCGATCCTCAAGGTCTCTCTTAATTTTTCGACTTTGAAGCCATCTTTCTCAACGCAGTCGATTTTGTCGACAGGAATCAATATGGCATATTCACCGATGTTTGTACCTTCTTTTATGTAGTTTGGGACGCCATGGCGGTTGAATAAGCTCTTCCAGTACCCCAAATCTTTTTTTAATACCTTGATGAAATACGGCGACTTCTCTTTTCCTCGTTGGGTGTATGAATAGTCTGACCATATCTCAATCGCAGATAAGCCTGTCAATGCGTATTCCTTTTCAGAACTCTTGATCATTTCAGGCACCCTGAAGTCCAACAATCTTAAGAAGATTCTTGTAGGGTCTTCGCATTGGTACGTGCTCTTTGATTTCTTTCGCACCCAGCCTGCGCGCAATAACAAGGAAAATATCTTCTTTCTCATGCTTGAACTTACCAACCAGTCCAAGTCTGATTGTCCGAACTCGTCTGTGGTCTTATGCCTATAGAATAACAAGGCGTATGCTTTCATGCAGTATTGGGGTATTTCTAATGTCATAGTTACCTATTGGGTAACTCTCATATATAAGTCTTTCCTTTAGTTACCTATTAGGTAACCAAATTGTGCCAGTACTTTCCATATTTATATTGTCACTAATGAGTGGTAAAAAAACGAAAGCTTTATATATCCGTGCTGTTTCTGGTCATGTATTACGATATCTTGCTACCAAGAATTAGAGGATGAGAGATGGCAAATGAAACCCCTGTTTTGGAAGACGTAATCACTTGTGTCGAGCGTATAGCTTCTTCAGAGTCTGCTAGGAAGCAGCGTCATATCCTGCTCGCCAATGGTGAGCAGCTGGAGCATTTTGCGCAGCAGCCAGTCATCGGCGACTATGATGTCCGTGTCGTCAGGGGCAATGATGCGATAAAGAATGAATTCTTTCCAGACGGCGTTCTTGTCAAGCCCTCAGAAGACGCCCGCACGTTGTATGTGATAATCTCAGACGAGTCTCCAGAGCTGCCCAGGCTTATGGGAAAGATGAAAGAATGGGCAAGGTTTAACACGAATCCGCTCTTTTACAGGGGCATCGTCATGCTTCAGAATGATCATTACAACCGAGGCGAGTACGCCCACAGCGAGAACCTTCGTGGCAGGGAGCTCGACCTCACAAAGAAAGTATCTGCTTACACAAGGGACGAGCTGTTCCGCGGGTGATTTGATATGGCTGATATGAAATACGATAAGGATAATGAGTTCAGGTTCATTTTTACTGGCAGCTCTTGCCCGAATGGTTTCTTCGTTTTTTTGGAAAAGCAGCTTGATAAAGATAACACTAAATTCATCTGGACAGATCACCTGCCTGGACGTTGTGTCCTCGGTCTTAGGGAGTATGGTGGGCAGTTGCATGACCACTACAGGAAGAGCATATTGCAGTTTGCTGCTCGCAGGCACCAGCTTGCTACAGTCCAGATACAGTTTTTGGAAGGTAAGTTGAGCATGGGCTGTGAGGGGTGTAGAACTCCGCGTCATGTCACACTCTACGCGACCAGGGAAGGTGAGCGTGAGAGTATTCTGGCGGCTCAGCAAGAACTCTCTCAATCTAAATTTGAAGCTATTGGGTGCAGGATGCCTGATTTCGGTATGCCTGGCGTCGGGGCAGATTTCGGTACGGGTGATTTCAGTATGCCTTATTCTGGTATGCCTCGCTCAGACCCTGGAGACTTCCGTTCTGTTCTCGATGAGATACGCGGAGGGGCAAGTATACCTTTTGGTACTGGTCGTATAGATGCGATCTTTTCTGATGCATACTCAGGCGATATCTTTTCAGGGATGCGTCCTGATTTTAGCAGGATTCCCGAGCCTGCGCCATCCGATCAATACTCTGTTAATTTCACTTCTGTCGATGATGTACTCAGAGATATAACGGAGCGCCATGGCCATAGCGCAAGAGAGAGACAACCTGCAACGCCGGTCCAGCCTGTTGCGCCCCAGCCGTCACATGACATCTGGACTGGGTTGGGAGATGTTGATGATGATATGGGCATTGCTTATCCGGAGATGGAGAAAGATGACAAATAGACCTTCAGAGATGTCCAATCCTGTGGAGCTCAGTGATGTAGCGACACCGATGAAAGTCCATCACATACGCAATCTGGTGAGTGCTGCGGTATTGGTGCGCGAGTTCGGCAGGGAAGAGGCTATTGATTATCTTGTGGCGAGGCATGTTCAGAAGGGATATTTGCCAGAGGTCGCCAAGCAGCAGGTAGGACGGTACCTGGGAATACTTGACTCGGAAGGGTCGCGTGTGAAAGCTGATAATAGTCCTGACTTGATATGCTCTGGGTGCAACCGCCACAGCCGTGCATGCGATGGTACTGCCGTTATTGACGAACTCTTGCTCTACAAGCTTCCGATAAGCGTTGGCGAGACTTACTCAGTCTCCCAGCTGGTCAGGGACCTGGAGCATCCTGTTATGCAGATGTGGTGATTATTATGCAAAGACCTTCAGAGATCGAAGACATCTACGCACGCCTCGGCGTGTCGAGGGAATCATGCACACCCGAGCATCTTACTTACGTGTATAGGCAGAAGTGCATGGTCTGGAATCCTGATATCAACAAGAGAGTCACTTCAGATGTCGATATTGATGCTTTGAGGGAGGCTTACGATGCTATCACTTTCCATCTTAAGACGCAGAGGGTGATCAAGATAGCCGAGCAGGAGATGGCGAAAGGCTACAGGCCTGTAGGCAAGAGACCGCCGGTCAATATAGTCCAATGTCTCCAGAACGCGTCTGTCGAGGCTCGCATCGGCGAGTGAAAGAATTCTTACTTTATCTTCTCTAGCACGAAATCATCGAACAATGCATCGCCGACACCAGGTCCTATCGCTTCTATCTTGTAGCCGTGCGGCATCATGTCCCACTCTGCGCAGTCAGCTGACTCTCGTTCGTTGCTGTTCCACTGCGTGAAGTTCAGCGGCATGTCGAACTCGTAGTGGTACTGCCTCCATTTCGTCGGCTCTGTCTCTATGTATACTTCATCTCCGTTTATCTCGGCGACGGCTTCGTAGCAGCCTTCCACTCCGACAGGCATCGGCTTGGTGTTCCACCAGTCTTTCAGTGTGAGCTTGACTTTCCAGTCGTTATTGGAAGCTGCTTCTTGTCTTGCCCAGAACGATAGCTTGTACCTTCCGGCCTCGAACAATGGCTGGTAGATGAGGTCATATTCCTCGTTTGTCGCAGTCTTTCCTGTCGCCAGCTTTATGGTGTATGACTCTGCTCTTCCCTGCCTGTCCAGGACGAGGTGGGTGTCATCGAGCCAGCTGCCTTTGGAAGGTGAGGGCTCTTCATTCACCCTTCCGTTGACTATTAGGTTCTTGCAGTATCTTATGCCTGATTCGCGGTACATCTGTCTCCAGCAGTAGCCGCCGTTCCATTTGTCTGTCTCGTATTCTCTGAGGACGTCGTCGCTGTATATCTTCTGTGGTTCTAGGTTCTTAGGGCACTGTCCGTTTGATTTTACCTCTTCGAGCTCGTGGCCGAAGCACCTGAACAGGCATCTGTTGTAGTATGTCTTTCCGTCTTTTCCGCAGAGAGGCTCCCATCTGAATGCGCAGCCGCATGTCTCTGACTCTTCCTTGGACAGAAGTTCCTCTGGCTCTGCTGGCGTGTAGTCTGCTGCTTTCTTCGTAGGCACAGGCTCTACAAGTATATCTTCAGAAGGTTCTGCCTCTTCTGGCTCTGTCGCTTCTTCAGCAGCAGGCTCTTCATCCGCAGGCGCTTCTGTCGTATTCTCAGTATGTATGTTTATCTCAACATCAGGCGCCGGGCCTGTAGGACTCTTGAAGCTTGCACAGCCAGATATCAGAATAGCGGTGATTGCGATGCACAGCATTAGGAATAAGGCTCTTTTTGTCATGGCATTACGGTTTGGCTGGTGGTTAATAAATTTTGTTGTAGGTCTGATTGGGCTGCCTGGTTAGCCTTGGCCGCAAAACCGAGGCCTATTTCGCTTTTTCTCGACCTAGTCTCGAAAAAGCTCTCATCGTTGCCACGCCCGCACGATTCTTTCTTGCGAAGCTAAACTGAAGGAACCCAATAATTTCAGTGACTAATTTTGTTGCTTTCGCGGGCTAACAGGCAACGACGGCCTCGGTTTTGCTGGTAGGATTAATTCTAGCTCGTGTTTTGCCGTAACATTTAAATACTATTTTGCTTGCTATTGGCCTATAAAGGGGTGGATCATGAAGATAATCATAGTTGGCGGGGGAGAGATAGGACTTACTACTGCCAATGTGCTTTCCACAAAAGAGCATGACCTTGTTCTTATTGAGTCTGATGAGAAGCGTGCTAAGCAGATAGCCAACATGATAGATGCCCTGGTCATAAAGGGAGATGGCACAGACATCTCGATATTGAAGGATGCTGGCGCTGAGGATGCTGATGCTATTGTCGCGGCAGCTGCGGATGACAAGACAAACCTTATGATATGCGAGATCGCCAAGAGCCTTGGCATAAAGCGCATCGTCGCGAGGGTCAACAAGTCTGAGAACGAAGAGCTTTTCACAAAGCTCGGCATTGCGGGAGTCGTGCCGATAGTCAGCGTTGCAGTCACTACGATAAAGAATCTTCTTATGGCTGGCCAGGCAGAGCGTGTCATCTATGAGCTCGGGCGTGGCGAGGTGCAGGTCGTTGCTATAACTATCCCTAAGGGCAGCCATTTTGTCGGCAGGCCTGCTGATATCAAGAATGCCATCATCGGCGTGATCTACAGGAATGGTGAGCTCATCATCCCTAAGCATGGCACGACTATCCATGAGGAGGATGTTCTTGTCTTGACTGCCAGGACAGACCATCTCAGGAAGATAACTAAAGAGATCTATGGCAGGGGCAGATGGAAGTAGTCCTAAAGTACCTAGGCAACCTCCTGCTCATCTTCGCAATCTTTCCTTTCTTGCCGGTATTCGTCGCTATTCACTATGGGGAGAGCATGGTCCCTTTCTTCGCGCCCATACTAGTATCGCTGGCATTGGGCATCTGGCTGGTGAGGCAGTTCTCCAATTCAGATAATCGCTTCTCCCTTTCCTCTTTTGACTTGCCGAGGAGCATCTCCCTGAGCGCGTTGTCTTATGTCGTCATCTCTGTCATCGGCATGCTGCCTTTCCTGGTCGTGCTCAAGCTGCCTTTCATAGACGCTCTCTTCGAGTCTGTCTCTGGTTTCTCGACGACAGGCCTGACTGTGCTGACAGATGTTGAGTCTGTGCCATACAGTCTTTTGATGTGGCGCGCTGAGACGCAGTGGATAGGTGGTGTCGGCATCGTGATACTTTTCCTGCTCATCGTCTCGGCCATGCGCCAGCAGGACTCGCTGAAGGAGACGACCACCAAGGCGAAGGCTGTGGCCAATCTCTACCAAGCCCAAGGAGCGTCTGAGAAGCTGGAGGCGAACATGGCGAAGTCGATGCGCCACACCATTATGATATACGTCGGCTACACTCTTTTAGGCATCTTGCTTTTGAGTCTTGTAGGTCTCTCGTTTTTTGAGGCTACTGCCATATCATTCACTGCTATCTCGACTGCTGGCTTCTCTGTGACGAATGTGTTCTATACCTCTTGGCCTGTGCTGCTTGTCGTCTCTTTCCTCATGATCGCTGGCGCTGTCTCTTTTGTCGTGCATAACAGGCTCTTCAAGGGTTACGTGAAAGAGGTCCTTGCAGACCGCGGCCTTCGTTTCTTCCTCATCGCCATAGGCATCGCTGTTCTCGGAGTGTTTGCTTTTGTGCATGATTTCAAGACTGCTTTCTTTGAGACTGTATCTGCATTCACCACGACGGGTTTCTCCATCACGAACATAGGGCTGCTGCCTCATTTTGCCATCATGATGCTGATGTGCTGCATGATAATAGGCGGCATGATAGGCAGCACTGCGGGCGGTATAAAGATTGGGCGTTTCCGCATGATGCTGAAATCCATCCCTTGGATGATCAAGAAAGCTGTGAGTCCTTCTGAAGCGATAATACCTATGAAGATGGACGGCCGCGTGGTCGAGGAGGATACGCTTCTCGTCACTCACGCTTTCATCGCAGCTTACATCCTTGTCCTGTTCATCGGCACAGGATTGATAATAGTGACGGGCGAGTCTTTCCTTGATGCCTCTTTCCAGACTGTCTCTGCGCTTGGCGGCGTAGGCCTGCAGACGACGGACGTGGGTGTTTTCCATCCTTTGGCAAAGTCCGTGCTGATAGTGGCCATGCTGTTCGGCAGGCTTGAGATATTCCCGCTCCTTGTCCTTGGCAAGGTCTTTTATGACCGTATAAGTGAGGCCAGGATGCGCCACGAGGATGTCGGAAGGAAACTTTTTTATATACCTAGACTGCCCTCAGAGATATGGAAGAAGAAGTCCTGAAGAAGTACCTGAAGGCAGGGAAGATAGCTGCCGAGGCTTTGGAATACGGCCGTTCTCTTGTCAGGCCTGGAGAATCTCTTCTCGATGTTGCTGAAAAGATAGAGGCGAAGATAGTCTCGCTGGGCGCATTGCCTGCATTCCCTGTGAATATCTCTTTCAATGAGACTGCTGCGCATTACACTCCTGTGCCTGGCGACACTCTTAAGTTCAATGATGAGCTCGTCAAGCTTGATGTCGGAGTGCATGTCGATGGCTTTGTGGGCGGTGATACTGCTGTGACAATAGACCTTTCTGGAAAGTACACTGACCTTGTGAAAGCGAGCAAGGACGCGCTTGATGCTGCATTGAAGGTCATCCAGGTCGGCACTACTCTCGGCCAGATCGGCAAGGAGATTGAGCAGGCTATTGTCTCGCACGGCTTTCAGCCAGTCCGGAATCTTTCAGGCCATGCTCTTGGTGAGTACATGATACATGGTTCTCCTTCAATACCTAATTATGATACAGAGGATGATACAGAACTCGAGGACGGGATGACTATCGCAATAGAGCCGTTCGCATCGACGGGAGTGGGGCTTATCCATGAGAAGGGCATACCTTACATCCATTCTATGATCGGCGCGAAACCAGTACGCAATCCGGGCACAAGGCAGATTCTGACAAAAATCAATGCGTACAACGGCCTGCCTTTCGCAAACCGCTGGCTGACAAAGGATTTTCCTGCATTCAAAGTCGCTTTTGCATTGAGAGAACTTAATCAGTTAGAGATTCTGCATTCTTACCCGCCGCTGGTCGAGCGTACTCCCGGAGCTTTCATCTCCCAGGCAGAGCATTCTGTCTACGTCGGGGACAAGGTCATTGTCATGACAAGGTTTCCTTAGGAAGATTATCTCTTCTATCACGGCAGACTGTATCGCAGAACGCAGTGTATGCTCTCCAGTATGTCGGTTCTGGCCTGTCTGCTGGCGTGATTTTTGGTCTTATGCCGAGCTCCATGTAGCATGTCGCTAAGAATATGTCTGTCTCTCCTGGATTCTGCCCGAGATGCTGCTCGAGCTTTGTCGTGTATTCATCAAGCCTTCCGCATCGGGCAGCGTAGACGAGGACACGGAGTGCGTGCCTGTCATTCCTTAAGTACGCATAGACGAGTCCTTCTATCCCCTGCCTTGTGGCTGCCCACTCTGCTTTTGGCACTTGCTTCATCGCAATGAAGATGCCTCTGTCTCTCTCTTCATCTCTCCGCGGGTAAGGGTCGGTCTCGAGCATTTTCTGTCTGTTCAGCTGCTTTTGGGGTTCAGGTCTAGGACTCTTCTCGTCAGTCCTTCGTACTTTGCGAGTTCTGGTGCCTTTTCCCTCAGCTTCGCTTCGATGAGTGCCAGCCCTTCAGGGTCTTCTCTGAATATACGCCTTGCTTCGACGATGTTCTTGCCGGCCATCTCTGCCCGCAATGACTGTAGTTGCTCTTGCCAGAATGGCTGGTCTGTCATCCTGCTGGTCTCTAGAGCGAAGCTGTATCTGTTGCTCAGCTCCATCTTCGGGCCTCGTATATCGTAGAATATCTGGCGTCCTCGGACATCGTTATGCAATGTGTGCGGCAGGGATATGTATGTGGAACGTGCCCTATCCTCTTCAACCAGCCTTAGTCTCAGCCTGTCCAGGATTTTCTCGTCAGGGCTCGCAGACGCCTTCTCTGCAAAGTATGCCCCTGTGGTTTTTCCTGCATCTTCCAGCGGCTTGCTGAGCTTTCCGATGACGCCTTTGACTTCTGGTTTTGCTATGTGGGATTTCAGATATTCCCACGCCCTCGACGGGTCGGTGTCGACGAGCTCAACGCCTGCTGAGATGAATTCTTCGTCTGTTATCCCGAAATCACTGTCTTGGATGATGTGGGGTGCATTGAGCAGCAGCTGCTTGCCGCAGTCAATGCAGTCAGCCAACTTATCTGGGTGGCTGTGGTGTGGCAGGCCAAAGAAGGCCAGTCTTGCGCTTGCGTAGAGTCGCCATTTCTTTTCAGGGTCAGTTTCTTCGCCCGCTCTCTTGTAGAGGTGTTCTGCGAGCTCTCTTATCCCGTCATTGTCTGTGTTTGTTGTGTTTGGAGGGGATAGAGCCTTGATGACTGCTTCGCTGTTACCTTCACCGTGTTTTCGGATGAGGTTGGTCCTTGCTATTCTGTAGAACAATTCGATTGCTTTGTCCCTATACGTTTGGCTCGTCCATGAGAATGCCTCGAATGCGTCTTTTTCCATCTGCGCAGTCATGATGCGCTCGAGGAGAGAGTATTTTTCTTTAGGGTCTGTGGGCTCCCTATGCACGACAGCGGCTAATGCTGTCTTCGGGTCGTGGTTCGCCAGCGCGTTTTCCACTATCTGTCTGTAGCGTGTTATTGCCTCATCTTCTTCACCTTTCACTGGGCAGATGCTGTTTGCTGCTCCCAGCGCAGTCGCAGGCTTGCCCAGCTTCAGGGCGCTTTCTATGATGCGCTTCATCACGCTCTTTCTTTCAGCAACTTCTGTAGCGTCTTTCTTGAACCTGTCTGTCGCCTTGAGCGTCAGTTCGGGAGCTGTATCTATCGTCGCTTCGATTATCTTTGTGAGGCAGTATTGTATCCTGTTATATGCCTCTTCGTCGAGTCGCCAGTCTCCTGAATCCCGCCAGCCGACATTTGCCAACGCATCCAGTGCAAAAGCATAATCTGCTGTACCCAGCCCTTCTGCGTCGAGTACCTGCCTGACCATCTGCAGGCGTGTAGTATTATACTCAGGGTTTTTGACCAGTCTGAATGCTCTTTCTCTGTCTGTCGGGAGGTATTTTTGGGCCAGCCTGATGAAGTCTGCTGTGCTTTTCTTCCTGTTGTATATCCAAGTGGCCAGTTCCAGGTCTGTTTCTTCTACAGCCCTTGCCATGTCGAGGAGGCAGGGGTGGTCGCTCTTTATGATCTCTTCGATGCGCTTGTCTGTCCTGATTTTGGCTTCGTGCTGCTGATCTTTGGCTGTCCTTGCCAGGCCTATGACTGCCTGTCTCTCTATCTCTTTCTTGTCCGGGAGCAGGTGTTTCAGCCAGCCCTCTTGCAGCGTATCATACGCAGCCAGGTAGTTTCCTGAATCTATCTGCTGCTGCACGTAACCCCTGACTATCTGTGCTACCTCTGCAGGGCTCTCGCCGTTCAGCCTTTCTTCTAGGCCGTGTATGTTGAGTCCGAACTCTACTGCCTGCCTGCCTAGGAATTCCAACGGATTGGCTGGTCTTTGTCTCTTACCAGATTTTCCTCTAGACTTTTGTGTAGTTACCAATCAAAACACCCCCCGAACATTATGGTGAAAGTTTAGACAGGTGTTTATTTAACTTTTTCGTTTGTCACGATATTGAGACAAAAAGAACTATTTCAGCCTTTTCACGACGTCCTTCACAGAAAGCATCTCTTCCTTTCCTGTCTTCATGTCCCGCAGCTTGACTTTCTTCTGTTTCAGCTCGTCTTCGCCGGCAAAGATGACGTATGGTATTCCGAGAGAATTTGCATAATCGAGATTCTTTGATATCCCGCGCGCAGAGATGTCCAGGTCTGTATTGACTCCAGCTTTTCGCATCTCTTCTGCTATCTTCATACATTCGGATGACGTCTTTATCGGGATTATGTATGCTTTTGTGAGTGTCTTGGATTTTGTATTGACTTTGCCGAGCTTTGTCATCACTGTGAATATCGGCTCCATGCCGAAGCTTATGCCTACTGCAGGATATTCCTTCGCAGATCCGATGAAGCTGCCTATCATCTTGTCCCATCTTCCGCCTGCTGCCAGCGATGAGCCGAAGATTTTCTCGTCTTTCAGGAACGCTTCGAACACTGGCCCTGTGTAATAGCTAAGTCCGCGTGCCAGCGCAGGGTTGAACACGACGTTTTTGTCGTCCAGGTAGGAGAGCATCTCTTCTACTTCTTTTATCCCGTCCAGCGCTTCCTTGTCTTTTACGAATGTGCGCAGCGTCTTTATCTTCTCTGCATTGCTGCCGACAGTTGAGAACATGCAGATTATCTTTGTTATCGCGTCGTCGTCCACTCCAAGAGCTTCTATGGCTTTCTTGACTTCATCTACGCCTGTTTTCTTGAGCTTGTCTATCTCGAGTATGACTGGGAGTATCTTGTCTTCTGCGACGCCTTCCTGCCTGACGATTCCATCGAGTATCTTCCTGCTGTTTATCTCTATGTTGACGTCAAGTTCCAGCTCCTCAAATGCTTTCTGCGCTATCTGTATGCACTGCGCGTCTGCGAGCAGCGAGGTTGAGCCGACTATGTCTACGTCGCACTGCCAGAACTCTCTCATCCTTCCGGATTTTACAGGCCCGTCCCTGAATACCTTGTCGATCTGGTATCTTTTGAATGGCATCTTCAATGTGGGATTCATCCCTACAAAGCGAGCGAGCGGCACAGTCAGGTCATATCTTAGTCCTATGTCTCTTTCTCCCTGGTCGCTGAACTTGAATGTCTCTTTGAGTATCTCTGCTCCGCCAGCATACTTAGCAGACAACACCTCGAATCTTTCGATTATCGGTGTCTCTAATGGAGAAAAGCCATAAAGCTCGAACACCCTGCGTAGAGTATCGACTATCTTCTGCCGCACTATCTTCTCTTCTGGCGGGAAGTCCTTTGTCCCGCGTGCATTCATGAGTTCCATTTTATTGTCCTCTTATCTGTTTTTGTTTATATACCTTTTGATGAGCAAGAAAGCCTCTCCCTGCTTGTCTTCGTTCTTATTGACGTCTTTTGCAAAGAGTATCCTGCATCTGTTATCTGCCATCACGCTCTTTTTTCCGTCCATCCCTATGATCTGCCCTTTGCGCAATGGTTCAAAATCCGCGAAGTCATCCGATTTCACGAAGTCTTTCTTTGGTATGTATCGCTTGTAGAGCCTGAACCGTTCTTTTCCAGTGTATCTTTGCCCATCTTGCTTTATGTTTCCTGTCCTTTTGAGGATGTTGATAACTGTCTCTTTTGCGAAGCTGACAGAGCTTTCATCCTCTGCATAGCCGCACTCGATGCATATCCCTATCTTTCCTTGTTGGTTCATGTAGTAATCCGTCCCTCC
>JAGVOD010000066.1 GCA_020052935.1 archaeon
CAAGATAGTCCGTAGGCTCGGCCAAGGTGTTGACGGTGTTGTCTACCAAGCCCGCCATGACATTCTCGAAGATGTGAAGATAAAGATATTCAATTCTCCGAAAGACAAGATGAAGAAGGCGATGGAAGCAGAAGGCATCTCGCTAGAAGACAGGATCAGGAGAAGGATCGCCGTTTTCGACAAGGTTGTCAGGGATAAGAGTTTCCTCACACAGTTCTACGAGGTCGGCAGGTGTGCTGACCCTTCAGGTGAAGGTAGGACAGTATACACCGTCGGGGACTATGTTGATGGTGGCGCTTTAGAGAAAGTAGAACAGGGGAAATACATCGTTCGCTCAGACATCGTAGATTCTCTTGACGCTGTTCCTATAATCTATAAGGCACTTATAGGTCTTGAAGCCATTCATGACGCAGGCCTCGTGCTGCGCGATATAAAGCTGAGCAACATTCTGGTCTCCAATGATCATAGGGTTGTACGTATCGATGACATCGAGACGGTTGCAGGTATGCAAGAGCTGCACGAAGGATTGAGGCTGACTGAAGGGTCTGACAGGTACGCTGCTCCGGAAGTGATGCTGGATGTGAAGAACGCCTCTCCCCAATCAGACGTCTATTCGATGGCAGTGTGTCTCATATACCTCCTGACAAAGAATCCGACGTTATTCCTGGGCGTCAACACTCTTCCGATCGAGGGTTATAATGAGAGACTCGGCGAGATCCTGGACATTATTCCAAAAAGTGATATGTCAGCAACGGAACGATTGACATTCTTAACTGCGCTATCATACCAAGCAGAGAATAGGTTCAAGGATGCACGAGAGTTCAGAAGGGCACTGATCAATCCTCTAGGATATCTCAGAAGGAATTCAGGGTCGAGCGTTGATGATTTCACTGAAGAGTTCTGGATGAGTATGGACAGGCAAAAGGCAGAAGAATTGAGGAGGAAGGACTCATAATGAGCCTCGAATCCAAACTCACAGAGGAGCAGAAGAGCAAGATATTGACAAAAGTGAGAAGTGCAAGAACGGGTTCGATAGTCAAGCAGATTCTCATCGACAGTCTCGAGCAAAACGACAAGCAATGCAGGCTGAATGCCGTTAACGCACTTCCTTATGTTCTTCCAGAAGTGGCGAAGAGGGACTACTCACTCTGGAGGGAAATCTTCGACCATATTCGGAAAGACAAGAAAATCGCAAAGAGCTCGACCACCACTGAGATGTTCATGCATGAAGAAACAGGTTCGCTAGGCGCAGTCATCGAGGGAAGGATAGACCAAGCAGTTAACGCTGTTGGAAAACTCATTCTGAGCGATGATGAGAAGGAGCGGAAGCACGCGTATGATGCCGTCGCAAGACTTGACAAGACGCGGCCCGATCTGACGCTGAAGTTGCTTAATGCCATGGCAAAGAGGGTGGGTAAAGAACTGTTCATAGGCGAGGCAGAGGACATAGCAGATCACTGTTTTGATGGTTCCCGGCTCTCCCAATTGGTTCTTGAGGAGATTATCAAGAAAGATGGTGAACCTAGGCTCATATTTTGGTGCCATAATTCAGCATTGCGCTTTGCAGCAGAGCGCCCCCAAGAGTTCCTTACCTATTATACGAATGCGAGGCATCAGTGTTTTGTCGAAAATAAGACAAGTGAATACAAGTTCATCCTAAAGAGACGGGATGCACAAGCAGCCATGCTGAAAGTCGCGGATGCGCGCCCAGATGTGGTGGCTTCCTTTCTGGAGGATGACCTGAAGATAGGCTGTGATGTACTGCTTGACAGCTGCACCATCTCGGATCCACCTCACGCCATCCACACCAACCCGATGCCTAACGAGCTCCTTCGATTCATGGCCCGTAAGCTGCCTGATAGGGCAGTAGGCATTTACAGGACAGCAATTGATGCTTCACCAGGCACGTCTTCACCGGCTGTTATGTCTGTCAATGTGAGCGCTAGCGCCTTGCTCTCATTGGATGCTCTGGCACAGAACAATCCTGACGGGTTCTTAGGGATAGTAGAGGAGAACATCCCGAAGCCAGACAAGCCAGCCAATAGGCGTGCTGCTGTTTTTTCGATGTTGAGATACTTACCCGCTGAAAGATTGATAGCGATAGCCAGTAAGTTTGAAGGCTATCTGTCAGGAGGAGACGAAGCACTTATGTTCGGAGCTGCTAAATCACTTCCGGCGGTCGCTAAAGTCGCGCCTGAAGATGTGGCCAGGCTCTATAGACTAGGTGCAGACTGCAGCTGCGAGACAGTCCGAGAAGCTATTGCAGAAGGGCTTGGGTCACTGATTGAAATCGCGCCAGACTTGGCAGTGGAGTTGTATACAAAAGGGTTCAATGACTGTCTGCCTGTCAAGAGAGCCGCAGCCAAATCACTCAAGCACCTTGTGCCGCACAAGCCAGATATTGCTGAGAACCTGTTCAAGGTAGGATTCAGTGATGATGACACTGAGATGAGGGCGAACACTGCAGAAGCGCTGGCAGAATTCGGAAAGATAAACGTAAGTAAGTTTAGCACGTTGTACAACTTAGGCAGGAGTTCTGGCAGGCCAGATGACTCAGATATCATGATAGCTGCAGCATTGCCTTTGGCGACGCTGAAACCGATGCTGTTTTACTTCTATGTCCTAAGAGGGTTCAATAGCGAGAATAAGACAACAAGGGATAAGACTGCAGACAGCCTTAGAGTCGTGGCAAAAGAGACGCCGAATATTTTCTCTAAGATATATAGGAAAGGGATTAGAGATGAAGATGGACAAATCAGGGAGTTGACTGCAGCAACCCTTGATGCATTGGCAGAATCTGATCCTAAGGAGTTCATGTCGCTTTACCGAGCGGGCATCAAGAACTCAGATTTGAAAGTAAGGGAGGCAACGGCAAGGTCTTCGTATTTGGCCGTAAGGATAGATTTATACGAGTTCTTGAGAATACACGAAGACAGGCCTTTCCTGCCTCTATTAGGAGAAGAAGAGAGCAAGTGGACGCTTATGGCCCTCGCTTCAGAAGTCGGTGCTGACGCCAGACCTGCCAACGATCAGTTCGAGGCGTTCATTCATGAATACCTCGAATCGCGATTCACCCACGAGACTGCCGACCCAAACAAGCCCCTGCGTAACGAAGAAGATATAATTGCAGAATTGGTTTCCTTGCTTGAAGAAGAGATATCTCATGACAAACTCAGGCGAGTGCTGGCCGTCAGCCAAGCAAAAGATTTGGGAGAGCTTATAGAACACACCAAGATGTCGCCAAGAGGATATGCCGTTATAAACAAGTTAGGCGGTGGCGGGTGGAGCAACTCATATCTGATCGTCAAGGAGAGTTCCAGAAAAGAAAAGTGCATACGGTTCATGAAGGTCCCGTCCCCCAATCTCGAGGGGAACAAACGTTTTGAGGCGATGGTCACTAAGTACGGGTCCATAGCCAAGACTCTAGCGTTCATAACTAGCGAAGAGAAGAGTATCCACGAGGTCACGATTGATACATCCTTGGGGGAGTTTGGAAGCTATAGATACCGCCCGATTCCTGCCTTCATTGACGCCGATTTGGATGTGTGTGTAGCTGGAGAACACATGCCTGTGCTCATATACGAATATATCTGCGGTCAGGATTTTGACAAACACTTCGCTTCCCAAAGAAGCGAGGAAGAGACGCTCTTCCTATTTGCCAACGGTGCCTACGCATTGGGTTACATACACAAGAGGGGCATCATCCATAATGATGTCAAAGGGGACAACATGCGTGTCGCTGAGAATGGGAATGTCTACCTGCTCGACCTGGCTTTTACAAGATTTGAAGATAGTGGAAGCAGCATACAAGCAGGAGCGATACATACCGCCCCTGAGAGGCTTATTTCAGGAAGCCAACCGACAGCAGCAGCCGACCAGTACAGTTACGGCTTGATGATGTATCGGGCAGTGGTTGGCGAACCCGCGTTTTCATATAAGATAACTGATGGAGACAGAGAAGCGTTAGCAGATCAACTGCACTCCGGAGTTCTTAGACCTGACTTTGAGCGCTTGAGGAGTAAAGTAAAACCAACACTAGCAGCCATAATCGAAAAGTGCTTGGCATTCAAGCCAGAAGACCGTTACGCCTCCATGGAAATGGTAGAAAAAGAAATCAGAGAGCATCTTTATTCTGAAGTTAGGAAGTTTACTCTCGTTCATAGGCGCTGAGATAAGACACTGTGCTGTCGAGTAATTCTGCAGTCATGTAAAGTATAGTCAATGATGCGTGGTCCGCTGTCTTGTCTGAATGGAGTTCGTTCAGCAGCTTGACATTGAACGCCAGTATCTCTTCCCTGAACTTTGTCTCGTCCTTGACCGGGAGCGCCTCGTCTTTAGACACTCTGCTCAAGAGCCAATCTATGAAAGAGCTTATCCTATCTATTAAAGCACATAGGCTGCGAGGATTAGCCAGCCTCTTGGATTTCGGCTTGTAGCGTTTGTAGAATCCGGCCACCCTGCTCCCGATTTTCTCGTAGCAGAATGTCATGCATGCGAGATTAGTGAGTGTCTCGTACGCGACGCATTTCATCTGTGCAGATCTTAATATGAAGTCCCGCAGCTTCCAGTTGTTATGCCTGAGTTCGTCTACTATGCCAAGACTTTCGAGTTTTCCTTTATCAAGGTCTTGCTTCATGAGGCAGAATATGGTCTTCAGCGTGATCAGCATCTTGACGAGCTGCTTATCGAAGTTGAGCGCCATCTCCTCTACCGGGAAGACACGTATGGTGCACTTGTTGATCTCTGTGTCTATGATGTCCGCTCCGATGAGGTTGTTGACAGCGTTCTTTATATGAGTCAGGCAATCCGGATGTTCATATGTCACGGTTATCTTCGAGTAGCCGTTCCTGTAGAGCCTTCCGATGTATGATCTTACATACCTGTCTGAGTCCTGCTCGAGCTTTATCTCTATCTCGCGCTCTGTCGGCATGTTCTCCTTAGCGAGCACTAGCGTGGCTCCTGATTCCGCGAGCTCTATGGAGTCTCCTGCCTTTATGCCGAATTTCTTGACCCAGTCTACCGGCAAACTGACTGTCAGCGTGTTCTGCCCCACCCTATTGACCTTGCGCTTCATAGATATGCAGTAAGAAGAGCCGATATAAATACTTTTCGCACAGTAATTACATAATTACTAGTAATAATTATAATTAGAAAAAGTATATATTTTCCGTCGCTCTACCAGTGTAGAGGGTGGTCGGAGGGAGATGCATGATCCACAAGAAGCTGCGTTTACACCACAGATCAGTTCCGCGTGAGCCGAGTAAGAGACGTGCCTGGGTCGCAGCAATCATGTTAGGGCTCATAGGCGTGTTGTTCGCCGCAGGCATCTTTTTCACGATAGCGATGTTGAGTGACAGGCTGTCTCGCACTCTATCGCTCGGCTGCGGATTTATCCCTGCCTTTTTTGCAGTAGTGGGTTACAAGCTGGCGAAGGGAGAGGTCAAGACAGAGGATGAAGGTATGGCGATTATAGCACTGTCCACGTTTTTAGGCCTATTAGGGATATTGACCGTATACTTTTGGCCCTATGCACTATTCAAGATTTTCGGTCTCCCTCTTGGGCTGATGGAATACATCAACAGGACAGGTTTCGGCTATTTCGACGCGATAATCATACTCAGTGGCGGCACAGGGGGGTACGTGTCCGGGAAGTGTTTTGTCGAGTCTGAGATAGACTGAACTGATGCTCGCAAGAGACAGGGGTAAGTGACTGGATGCAGCGACGACATGCCCTGTTTAATCACAGATAGACAAATCAATTCAGTTGTGAGATGATGTAATGTGCTAGGACCATACACTGCAAAGGAAGATGGGAAGATCGCCTACAAGGGCAACAAGGTTTTTGCGCCCATCGATGACATATCCGCTGCGGAATTCGGAAAAGGCGGCAATGAAAGGGCCAAGCACCTCAAGGAAGACCAGATGTGGAGCAGGATATCCAGGATAAATCACAGCATATTCCAGAGCACAGCAGATTTCTTCGCTAAGAAGAAGGCATTGTTCACCGCACTGCCTCTTACGACCAGGATGATATCCTCCCCGGGCGCATTCTATGGGCGGGAAGCGATATCTTACACGACAGACACCTGCCCGATAACATTGAACTGGTTCGACCTTCCCGACAAGGCATTCCTATCTGAGTCATCGCAGATATATCTGGAGCTGGCGCTCATGCAGGAAAGGACGAACCAGGTCTTCTCAATATACAACTCTTTCAGGAAAGAGAAGGCCGACGCAACTCATCTCTCGGAATTCCACCACATAGAGTATGAAGGCAAAGTGAGCCAGGTGGAGAACGAAGACACTTCTTTGGATCTTATCGGGAAGATAATAAAGGATCTGCTCAAGAAAAACAAGGAGGATCTTGCTTATTTCCTGGATGAAACGAAACTGCGGGAGCTCAGGAGGCTGGCAGACAGGATACGTGACATACCGAGGATTACTTTCAGAGAGGCCCTCGACGTCCTGTATAAGCACACGAAAAATCCGAATTACAAGGACTTCACGGCAAAGCATTTCGGCGCGTGGGAAGAGGTCAAGCTGACAGAGATATTCGGCACCATGCTCCTCATAAAAGAGTACCCGCTGCTGGAAGTTCCATTCTATCACGCCCGCGTGGATGGCAAGGAGCCGAAAGTCGCGAACAACGCAGACATAATCTGGCCAGGCTATCGTGAGATACTCGGCTCAGGCCACAGGGTCAGGTCGACTGCCGAGCTCGAGGAGAAAGCGAGGATATTCCAGCTGCCGAGAGATGACTACGGGCCGTATCTACAGACAAGGGCGCTGCCCGGGTACACGCCCACATCAGGTTTCGGTCTTGGTTGGGAACGCATTCTCCACGGCATCCTGGAGATGCCTTTCATATGGAGTGCAGCCCATTTCCCGCGGGTGCACAGCACGCTTAAACCATGATGAGGGGGAAAGTATGAGCAAGAACAAAGAAGAGATATTGGAATATTTCGCAAAGAAGGCAGCGGGATACGATCTCGTGGATGGGCAGGTGTACTGGAGACTGTCTGATGACCTGCTATGGGGAGCGCTGGATTCTTTGGTCCTGTCGAATCTTAAGGAAGACTTCAGTTTCTTGGACGCTGGAGGCGGTACCGGAAGGTGGAGCAAGAAGATACTTGACAGCTTCAATGGCTGCAAAGGCACGATCTATGACTTGTCTGCAGACATGCTGAAAGTGGCGGAGTCGAAGAGTAAAGGCGGGCTCGCAGGAAGATTCAAGACACTGCAAGGTGACATCCAGAGCATGAGCCTGGAAGATGAGAGTTTTGATCTGGTCTTCAACTTCCACAATGTCCTCGGTTTTGTCGATTCTCCTGCCGATGCATTGAAGGAGATGGCCCGCGTCCTGAGACCGGGAGGGTATCTTGTATCTGTAGTGCCAAATGTATATCATGCGGTCTTCTTCAACTTGGATCTAGGCAAGTTAGACGAGGCAGAGCATCTGGTGAGGACGAGGAAAGGCAGGTTCACCCAAGATATGCCTTACATCCACATGTTCACGCCGGAATCTATGAGAGGGCTGTATGCTCAAGCAGGCGTGAAGGACGCATTTGTCCTCGGTTTCCCTGTGAGCATCTATCCGGGATTCCAGGAGACTCAGCTTACGGGCTCGACAGGGAGGATCGTCGACGTTCTTGGGGATGATGTGAGGTTCAAGAGGATTTTCGAGCTTGAGAAAGGTCTCATCCTCAACAAGGATGCTGCTGCAAGAGGCAACAACCTGTTGGTGATAGGAGTGAAGAGGCTCTAAGATGCGCTGCTCGCAATACCTGCTCGGGACCCAGAAGTCAGCAGGAGAAGGTTTTGAGTCTATAAGCCATGAGCTCTGCATACGGGCAGGACTGATACATCAAGTTGCCGCAGGCCTTTATGACTTCCTTCCTTTAGGCCAGAGGGTTATAAACAAGATTGAGTCCGTCGTGAGAAAGGAGATGGACAAGGCAGGTGCTTTGGAGATCTCGATGCCCATCGCCCAGCCCGCAGAGCTCTGGAAAGAGAGCGGAAGATGGGAAGTTTACGGGGATGAGATGCTCAGGCTGAAGAACCGCGAGGGCAGGGAGTTCTGCTTGAGCCCGACGCATGAAGAGGT
Source organism: archaeon (assembly GCA_020052935.1). Taxonomy (GTDB): domain Archaea; phylum Nanobdellota; class Nanobdellia; order Woesearchaeales; family UBA11576; genus JABMQF01. Next base: position 8,105 of record JAGVOD010000066.1, read on the forward strand.
CGTGACGCAGTTAGTAAGGGCATCAACCAAGTCATATAGGGATTTCCCCCTCACTCTTTATCAGATAGGCAGGAAGTTCAGGGATGAGCTCAGGGCGAGACACGGCCTGCTCAGGGCCCGCGAGTTCTTGATGAAAGATGCATACAGTTTCGACACGGGAGCTGAAGGATTAGACGAGAGTTATGCTAAGATGAGAGATGCATACATTCGCATATTCAGGAGGCTGGGGGTAAGCGCCATTCCTACGCAGGCCAGCACTGGTGAGATGGGTGGCAAGTCCTCAGAGGAATTCCTTGCAGAAGCAGCTTCCGGCGAAGACAAGTTTGTGATTGACGAGGACGGTATTTCGAGGAAGCTTGACTGCCTGGCCTCTCTGCCTGATGAAGCAGCAGTGAGAAAAGGTATAGAGATAGGTCACATCTTTAAGCTCGGGACGAGGTATTCTGACGTTTTAGGGCTTAAGTACATGGATAAAGACGGTGCTTCGAAGCCCGTCGTGATGGGCTGTTACGGAATAGGGATAAGCAGGATGGTCTCTGTGATAATAGAACAGAATCATGATGACCGGGGCATCCTGTGGCCGCGAGAGGCCGCTCCTTTTGAAGTTGTAGTAATACCTATCAGGTATGAAGATCCTGAAGTGAGAGACGTCTCTGAGACAGTCTACTCGCGGCTGAAAGGAGCAGGTATAGACGTGCTTCTTGACGATAGGGTCTTGTCGCCGGGTGAGAGATTCAGGGAGAGCGACCTTGTCGGGTTCCCTTACAAGCTGGTCGTCAGCCCGAAGACAGTACAGGCAGGGAATGTAGAGCTTGAGAGGAGGAGTGACAAGAGAAAAGAGCTTTTCCACGTCGACGAACTCCTGGAAAGATACCTGATGTCAAGATGAGGCTCTCAAGACAGTTATTCCAGGACAGGCTGGGCATTCCTGAAGGATGGAAGAGCATGCAGACCTACAAGCTGCTGGAGGCTTGCGGTTTCGTAGAGTTTCCTTACTCAGGCATCCCTACGTTCCTTCCGATAGGCAGAAGGATGGTGAGGAACATCTGTGATATCATAAAAGAAGAGTCTGAAGCTGCAGGTTTCTCTGAAGTTTATCTTCCTCTGTTGCAGCACAGGAAGCTTCTGGAGTCTACCGGGAGGGCCGAGTCGTTCTCTGAGGAGTTCATGACCCTCTCCGGGAATCTTGAAGGGCTGATAATTTCGCCCACAAATGAGGAGGTCTATCTTGACCTGGCGAGAAGAGGCCTGAAATCTTATAGGCAGCTGCCAATCCTGCTTTTCCAGATTGCTGACAAGTTCAGGGACATAAAGAAGCCGAAAGGCATCCTGAGGTCCAAGCAGTTCCTGATGTGTGACATGGTATCTATCGATGCATCTGAGGAGTCTTTAAGGGAGTCCGCCAGGCGTTTTGAGGGCGTCGCGTCAAAGGTCTTCGCCAGGACAGGTCTCAATCCGTATAGGATTGTGAAAGAAGGCGGCAATTACGTAGATTATTTGGTACTCTGCCCTGAAGGGGAGACGAAGATCATCGTCGACAGGACGAATGCGAGATATGCAGAAGAAAAAGAAGCGGACGCACCAGGTTCATCGAGTGTAGCGATGTACTTCATATTCAACAATCCGCAGGCACACATGCCCGGATATCTCTCGAAGGATGGAAGGCAAAGCAGTGTTTTCCTCGGGACGTATGGATTCGGCATCCAACGCTGCCTGCACGCGATTGTAGAGATGCACCGCGATGACCAAGGAATTAATTTTCCTGGAGAGGTGCGACCATTTGATATTTCGATAATAGTCATCGACCCAGGGTCTGATCCGCAGATGGAACTTGGCCTGAAGTGCCATGAACGTCTGCTGAAGAAGGGGTTAAGGTCTCTGCTTGACGACCGCCACGGCAGGAATCTGAAGGACAAGACAGGGCTCTCTGATTTTTATGGGACGCCTTACAAGATAATCATCGGAGAGAAAGAGTGCGATTCAGGCTTTTTGACCCTTAAAAGAAGGGGCTCTAAAGAATCAACTGTATTGCCCCTAGATTCCGACTGGGAGGACATCTCGCGTGCTTCGTGAAAGCTAGTTTTATAAAGAGGTTTACTCGATATACCAGGAGATGATACACATATGCTGAAACCAAAGAAGCTCAACAAAGGCGACACGATCGCTTTCGTCGCGCCGTCATCAGGTCTTGGAGGGCTGTTCCCTCACCGTCTTGATGCAGCAAGGAATTTCCTGGTAGCGAAAGGTTTCAAGGTCAAGGAATTTCCGACGACAAGAGGCTTCAATGACGGCAGTTCAGGGACCCCAGAAGAGAGGGCGCGAGACCTTATTGCGGCTTTCAATGACAAAGAAGTCAAAGCCATTGTCTGCAACATAGGCGGCCTGTCTTCTAACGAGCTTTTGAAGATCATGGATTTCGGAGTGATAAAGAAGAATCCGAAGATATTCTGCGGGTACTCAGACATATCGATCCTGCACTATGCCTTCCAGAAGAAGGCAGGATTAGTGACGTTCTACGGTCCTGCGGCCATGACTCAGTTCGGTGATAACCCTAAGACGATGGGCTACACCTGGGAACATTTCCTGAAGGCAGTATCCTCTCCAGTACCAGTAGGAAAGATTCAGCCATCTAAGGAGTGGACTGACGAGTTCATGGACTGGGCAGGGAAGAAGGATCTTGAGCGTCCGAGGAAGCTTGTGAAGAATGATGGCTGGATATGGATAAAGGAAGGAAAAGCACAGGGTCAGGTGATCGGCGGTTGCCTGTCTTCTATACTGAAACTGAGCGGAACTGAGTTTGACGTCTCATACGAAGATAAAGTCCTTTTCATCGAGACTCCTGAAGGGCAGGATTTCAAGAAAGGCGAGCCTTTGAACTATGTGGATTCGCAACTGATGGACCTGCGTAACTTGGGCATTTTTGACAGGATAAGGGGTCTTTTGGTCGGCAGGGGTCAAGGCTATACAAAAGAAGAGAGGGATAAGTTCAGGCAGATGGTAATAAAGCACACAAAAGACTACAACTTCCCCGTGTTGATGGAAATCGACATCGGTCACACCGACCCGATGATGACTATCCCGCTAGGCGTGGAGGTCACGTTGGATTCTGAGAAGGATATTTTCTCGATAGATGAAGCAGGAGTGGTGGATTGACTACCTCACCCACTTCCTCGCCCACTCTGCCGCGAGTTCCATCAGCTGCGTCCTCACCGTCTCTCCTCTGAACCAGTGGTCTGCGTCAGGGACTTCTTCCATTGCCTTAGGTTGGTTCGCGGCCAGGAACAGTTGTCTCGTCTCCTCTATAGGCACTCTGAAGTCTGCATTGCCGTGCACAAAAAGCACCGGCACATAGACTTTCTTCAGTTCTTCTATTATGTCTTGCATCCGCGTGCTGCGGACGTATTCTTTCCTTATCTTGAATTCGACGTGGTCATGCACGCCTTTGGTCATCAGCTCAGCAAATTCGTGTGGCTGGAACCAGCTGCGCAGGTGGTGCTCGAAATGGCTGCGCGCGCCTTGAGCGATGACGCAGCGTATCCTTGCGTCTTTCGCTGCTGCCAGCAGTGCTATGTTTCCGCCGATGTCTGTCCCGAAGACAGATATCCTGTCCTTGTCAGCGTAAGGCAGCGTCGATACGAAGTCCAGCGCTGCGAACACATCGTCGACTTGTTGTTGTATCGTATGCTCTTCGAACTCGCCTTCGCTGTCGCCGTGGCCGTGGAAGTCGAACCTTAGTGTCAAAAATCCGTAATGCACCAGGTTATTAGCCAGGTCTGCGGCAAGGTCGTGGTGCTTATCCTCTGCGAAGCCGTGCAGGATTATAATCACAGGATACTTGACAGGCTCGACCGGCTCAGAGTACCTGACTATGCCTGATAGCTTGTCTCCCCGAGAATTCTTGAACTCGACAGGGTTGGTGGTCATGCTCAGACCTTTTCGAACTTGACGTCTCCCTTCGCCATGTCGACGATGGCGATAGTGCCTTCTGTCTTGTAGTAGTGCGCGCCAGGATTCACTATGTGGGTCTTCTTGATCATCTCGTCTCTCCTGACATGAGTGTGCCCGTGGAATATGTAGTCATACTTGCCTATCTTCTCAGGCGCTTCCTTGGAAGGGTCGCGGTGCATCAGGTATATCTTCTTTCCTTCGATGCTCAGTTGAGCGAAAGCTCCGAGGTAGTCGAATCCAAGTTCTTTGCACCGTTGCTCTGTCAGCACAAGGTCTCCGTCGCAGTTGCCTGTTATCACTTTCATCTTGAGGCCTTTGAAGTATTGGAGCGTCGCTGGCGCGACTATGTCCCCGAGGTGTATGACAAAATCGACTCCAGCAGTCTTGAATATCTTCACTGCCTTAAGTATGTTGACGACGTTGTCATGCGTGTCAGAGATGAGCCCAATCTTCATTCTGGGCATTCCCCGTGCACATACCCTGCAGCGTTCCCTTCTGACTTGATGCAGGCCTTGCAGTTGTTAGAGAATGTCTGCCACTGCCCTGTCGAGTTGAGGAATGCGCATACAGAGTTGTAGTCTTGCGGGCACGTGGATTTCCATGCGAACTGCTGTCCGCAGCTCGTGTAGTTGAATCCTGGCTTGCAGTTGCCTTGGTAATAGTCCCATTCGTCGCACCAGCTTGCGTCAGGGAATGTGCATATGCCGTATTGGTTTCCTGCAGGGTCTTCCTTTACGCTCCATGAGTTGCCGCTCTGGTTTGTGCAGAACACTGACGCAGGATTGGCCATGCCTGCAGCTTGCTCGGGTCCGGATGCCATGTATTTCTGGGGTTTTGCGTGGCAGGCGAGCAGCAGTGAGCTGATAAGTATTAGTGAGAATAGCACCACCACCATTTTTGCTTTTGCCATACCCATCGCTATTGTCTCGCAATATTTAAATATTTCTGGCATTCTCGTCAGCGCATGATACTCATCCTAGGCAGGTTCCAGCCGTTGCACAATGGCCACATGAAGGTGATAGAGGACGCGCTGAAGGAAGATAAGGAAATCATCATCGCTATCGGCAGTCCTGGCAAGAGCAACCAGAAGGCCAATCCTTTCAGCGGAGAGGAGCGAAAGGAGATGATTGAGAGGACACTGAAAGCCAGCAATATCCCTGCAAGGATCTTCTTTGTGCCTGACAGGCCGTCTGATGAGGGCTATGTCGAGCATGTCTTGGAGCAGATAAGAGAAAAGCCTGACAAAATCATCACAGAGAACCCTTGGACAATAGACCTTTTCACCAAGGCAGGCTATGATGTGCACATCACTCCACGCTACTTCGGCATCTCTGCGAGCGAAATCAGGAGGAGGATTGCAGAAGGGGAAGAATGGGAGAGTATGGTCCCTAAGCAGATTTCAGAAGCAGTAAAGAAGATAGGCGGGATAGATAGGATCAAGGGTCTTAATCATTAGCTTTTGTACTCGTCCAGCTTCAGGTCCCTTCTCGCGAATTCTAAGAAGCTTTTCGTCGCCTTGCCGAACAGCGTCAATCTTCTCTCGACATCCTGCTCGAATGCCTTTGCCGCAGGGTCACCGCGTCTTATGCTATAGAAGAAATCTTCAGTGCTCATCGATACTGCGCCAGGGCCCATGTAGCTCTCGCCGAAGAAGCCTATCGATGTCTGCATGGTGTTTGAGCTCTGCCAGTAGCTTCTTCTTGCCACGTACTTGACGAGAGATTCAGGGCTCTCCACCTCGACGGGAAGTGAGTAGCGCACTGCGCTGATTAAAGTTTTCGGCATCTCTCCCTGCTGCTCGAGCCTGAACAGGTTTCCGATGTAAGACTCATAGACAAAGTGGTAGTTCTTTATGGTCTGTATCGTGCCGTAGAACGGGTCCTTCAGGTTGATGAACTCCCAGTAGAACTGCCTGGTGTGGTATGGCTGTGACATGTCCTGCACATAGTGCAGTGATCTTGCGAGGAACCTGAATCCCCAGTAAGTGTCGCCGTTCTCGAACGAGGTCTTCGCCAGGTCGTAGAAGTGCTGGGCCCTTTCTGGTGTCTGTCCTTGCGGCCATCCGCCCATCGGCATGTGGAATGATAATGCTGGGTAGTACATGTGCCTGTATCCTTGGCTCTCTCCGCTGAATGCCTGCATCCAGCTCAGCTCAAGGTTCTGGTCGAGTTCCCAGTCTGGCTCGTCTGAGAAATCAGCGAGTAGCTGTTTCGCGCTTATCGAGTCGCCGACAGGTGACCCGTTGAAGAACTTCCTCTTCTCGTACAGCGCGTGGTTGTAGAACTCGTCAGGCAGCAGCTCTTTGTATTCCTTGTTGTAGTATTGTATCTTTATCTGGCTCACTGTCGGGTCGTCATAGAGGTATTCTGTGACTGTCATGTTCCCGAACTTATCGAGCCATCCCAGGTCTCGTACGACCTCTGATGTCATGAGGTCATGCCTTGCCCAGGCATATGCAGATGATGAGAATATTGTTATGATTAATAGTGTGATGCAGAAGTTTGCTGCTGTCCTGAACTTCATCTTCCCTCTTTTTGAAAAAGATTATAGCGAATTCAGTAAGTAATGGAACATTTCGCAACCATCACGTGAAAGGTGTATAGACTGAATTTGCTTATTAGCCAATTGATTCAAATGTTCACCTAATTAATCAATGGGCTATAACTGGACCCTACGGGAATTGAACCCGTTACCTCACCGCTGCCAGCGGTGCGTTATACCGGTAAACCAAGGGCCCTTATATGTCTTTCTTGGAAAGTCTGACTGTTTATAAATATATTTGTAGAAGGGCCTATTGAAAAGGTAGGTGCCGCCCTTATGCGAAGCGATTAATCGCTTGATGATTTAGATGCGGGAGGGGGATGACCCTGTTTCGAATGCTGCGGCATTCGTAACATGTTACAAATCCCAGGGATTTGAAACACTTCGGGGGGACAGGGCTTTAAGCAAAAGAAGCACTCGCCGAATCTGGTGCTAACCGAGCCGGAGGCAAGATTTGGGACAGAGCCTGTAGAAGATAAGAAAATATTTACTCTATCTTGACCTTTGTGCATATGGCCTGGCCTGGCATGCCGGTCTCGAAGAGCACCCGTATCGATCCGCCGTTTCCGTGCGCTGAGCTGACTTTCCCTACCAGCTCTTTGCCTGCAGGCGATGTCCATACGACCTTCTTGCCAACCAGTTTTGCAGCCTTTTCCTTGGTATCCACGCTCTTGACATGGACTATCATCTGGTTGCCGCTCTTTACGTGTTGGCTTCCCCTGAAATTAGCTATTATTCCTTCCATAAAAACACCAATCCACAAGGATTTAGGGGATGTTTATAAAGCTTTTGGAGGCATAATAAAGGTGTTTAGTACCGATTTCAGTTAACACTTTTGGCGGGTATTTAAATAGGGTCTTGTATGTCTGTTTTTCTTGTGGAGGAGATGTTTTATGATGTACA
>JAGVOD010000105.1 GCA_020052935.1 archaeon
CTTTACTGTCCCTGCAGGCTGGACGACTGGAGTCTTCTCCTTTGCAACAGGCTCGTCTTCCTCGACAATCTCCTCTTCGCCGAGATCGCTGACGTCAATGTCGACCTCTTCAGAAGCCTCTTCGCCTTCTGCCGGTGCCTTGTATGTGGGCGCCTTATAGCCCTGGCATCCAAGAATCGACAAGACCATAACCATAATTCCCAGAATTGCCAATAATGTCAAATTCTTCCTACTCATCTTATAACCACCTCGGTGTCTTTTGTTTTACGAGCATCAAAACAATTGATTGCTACTTTCGAATAGGGCATTTCTATATAAATTTTATGGTAGTGAAAAAACGCGAGTTCTTTGTCATCAAACAGAGACTATCGGCGAGAAAAACGATTCGTCTCAAAACAAGAGTAAAGGAAAAATCAGTATTCTTTCATGTTTTTGTAACAGAACCGAGGCCTGACTCGGCTCGACTGTCGAGCCTCGTGACGCCGCGCCCGCCTGATTCTTTTTTGCGAAGCTAGTCTGAAATGTCAGGAATCAAAGATTCCTGAGCACATTAAAAACCCGAAGGGTTTTAAATGGAAATCCAATCATTTCTGTAACTTAAGTTTCCGTTGTAGCGGGCTAAACAGGCGTCACCGGCCTCGGTTCTGTTTCTTTATATACTGAGCAATTTATTTATACCTCGCCTGCTTTTTTCCTCCTATGATTCTCAAATCCATACGCCTCAAGAACATCCGCAGCTACACCGAACAGCAGATAGACCTTCCTGAAGGGGCGATACTCCTCGCGGGAGATATAGGCAGCGGAAAGTCCTCCATACTCCACGCGGTAGAGTTCGCGCTGTTCGGAGCACGACGGGACTCTATCTCTGGAGAGGCGCTGCTGCGCAAGGGCGAGAGGCAGGGAGAGGTAGAGATACGGTTCGAGCTCGACGGGAAAGATATCATAGTCAAGAGGACGCTCAAGAGGCAGCAGGATGCTGTAGCGCAGGATTCCGGCTACATAGCTGTGGATGGGATCAGGACAGAGGGCACAGCGACAGAGCTGAAAGCAAGGATACTAGACATGCTCGGCTACCCGCGCGAGCTGCTGACAAAATCCAAGTCGCTCATATATAGATACACAGTGTACACTCCCCAAGAGGAGATGAAACAAGTCATATTCGACGACAACGAGGCAAGGATAGACACGCTGAGGAAGGTTTTCGGCATAGACCGCTACAAACGCGTATCAGAGAACGCACTCATCTACGTCAGGCAGATAAAAGAGGGAAAGAAAGAGCTCCTCGGAATGATGCAAGGCATCGACGAGAAGAGAAGCGAGATGGAGAAACGGAAGCAGGAGCTCGAAGCCGCGATGAGGAAGCGGGAAGAGCTGATGCCGCTGCTGGAAGAGGCGCGAAGAAAGAAGGCGGCGAAGAAGTCCGAGATAAACTCTGTCGAGAAGAAGATAACCGAGCTGCACGATTTCAGGAAAAAGAGCGAGGTGTGCGACGTCAAGCTGGCAGAGATGGCCAGGCAGAAGATGAAAGACGTAAATGAGCTGGCAGAGAACGACACTGAAATAGCAAAGCTCAAGAGAAAGCTCGAGACGATATTCCTCGACGAGAAAGAGTACCCACCAGCCGAGCAGCTCGATAAGGAGATAGCATCGCTGGAGATGGAGGCCTCTGCGCTGGCCAGCAGGAAAGCCGAGCTTGCAGAGAGGGACAGGCAGATACAGAGAAGGATACTGGAACTCGGCAGCGAAATACACGCAAAGTCCGCAAAGACAGCAGTGTCTGCCGAGAAAGAGGCGCTCTACAGGCAGCTGCTGGAAGAGGCAAAAGACAAAGAGACGATGACGCGGCTGCTCGGCGAGATAAGCAGCAGGCTAAAGGCAGCAGAGATAACAATATCCGAGCTCAACTCGAACAAGAGGAACTCGGAGACGCTGAAGAGGCAGATGTCAGAGATGAAGACCTGCCCCACGTGCAAGCAGGACGTGCCCGAGACGCACAGGCACGCGATAATAGACGAGGAAGAGCGCAAGACCAGGAAGATAACATCAGAGCTCGAACAGCTCGTCGCCGAGAAGGAATCCATAGCCAAGACGCTCGAAGAGCACAACAAGAAGCTCGAGAGGCTCGCCGAGAAGGAAAGAAGCCTCGCGGGAATGAAGGTCGAACTGAGCAACATCGCATCGCTGAGGGAAGAGCTCGAGCAGGTCAGGAAGATACACGCGAACCTAGACCAGGAAAGGTCAGGCATCATGTCCATGCTGGCGCAGCTCGACGACAAGCTCATAGAGAAGATAAGGCACGAGGCAGAAGGGAAGAAGGCGCTGCTCAAGGAGATGAACAGCTACAACCTCCAGCTAAAGGAGAAGAAGCACAACCTCCAGATGCTCGCAGAGAAAGAGCAGCGCAAAGAGGGCATAAGCAAGCACCAGGAACAGCTCAAGCTCGAGGCCGCGAGGATAGACGAAGAGAAGCGGCACATCGGCGAAGAGATATTCAAGAGAGGCGCGCTGGAAGAATTCTACAAGAGAGAGAAATCAGAGCTCGACAGGATACTGGACGAGGAGAAACGCCTCGAGGTCAGGAACGGAGAGATAAGCAAGGAGATAGAAGGCGTGTCAAGGCTCATCGCAACTCTTGAGCGCGACATAAAAGAGAAAGAGAAGGCGCAGGAGAGGCTGGAGCACCTCAACAGCGTGCAGCAGTGGCTCGAGGAGATGTTCGTCAACCTGATGGCGACGATGGAGAAGCAGATCATGGCAAAGGTGCACGGCCAGTTCAGCGAGCTGTTCTCGACATGGTTCGGCCTGCTCATCGAAGACGCCAATATAACTGCGCGGATAGACGACTCTTTCACCCCTGTGGTGATGCAGAACAGCTACGACACAGACATCCTGCACTTGAGCGGAGGAGAGAAGACATCAATCGCGCTCGCCTATAGATTGGCGCTGAACAAGGTCATAAACGACATCGTCAGCAGCATAAAGACAAAAGACATACTCATACTGGACGAGCCGACAGATGGCTTCAGCTCGGAGCAGCTCGACAAGGTACGCAACGTGCTGGACGAGCTGAACGTCAAGCAGACGATAATAGTATCGCACGAATCGAAGATTGAGTCGTTCGTGGACCACGTGATACGCATACATAAGAGTGAGCACGTGAGCAGGGTCGTCTCAGGATAGTGACTCAACTAGAATTAAATATCTCTCTGAAAACCACCTCTTCATGACACTCGACCTATTTGTCTTCGATTGGAGCGGAACCATAAGCGATGACAGGAGGCCTGTGTATGAAACGAATATGCGGCTTCTCAGGCTATTCGGCAAACCAACAGTCCTGTTCGAGGAGTGGCTGCCCAGTACACCGCCGACGGTAGTAGGGTTCCTGGCTCTGTATGGCATCGACTGTGATGTACAAGACGCTTCGGCACTATACAGCAAGTATTATAACGCAGTCATGAAGGAAGGGATCGCCCCAATATTATATCCTGATGTCCATGATGTGCTGACTCACCTGAAAGGGCAGCAAAAAGATCTGGCGGTGCTGAGCTGCCACCCTCCAGACAACCTGCTCAGGGAAGCAGACAAGTACGGCATAAAGAACTTCTTCAGCTTCTTCCATGCAGGGTCCCAGGACAAGGCTTCTGATCTTGCAGCGCTCTGCAGAAGATTCGGCACGAGACCTGAATCTGTGCTCTACACAGGCGACACAACCCACGACATCAGGGCAGCAAAACAGGCAGGCGTCGTCTCAGCAGCAGTATGCAGAGGCTACCACACAAGAGAACAGCTCGAGGGAGAAAAGCCAGACATACCTGTGATGGAGGATCTGGCTGGGCTGAAACAATTGTTTTAAGTCAGTAAAGAATTCTGTTTTAAATAACCTTTAAATAAAACCTGTTGTTCCTTAGCAATAAATGGGGCTGTAGTGTAGCAGCTGGTCTTGTGTCAGAAACCTTTGGTTTCTGAGCACATTAGAAATGCATTGCATTTCAAATGCTCAGCTGGCACGCGTAGTCCAGTGCCACATTTGCTGCGCAAAGTGGCACGATACAAAATCATTTGGGGCTGTAGTGTAGCTTGGACGGTCTGGCTCAATGAGCCATGCCGAAGCAACTATCACCGGCGCTTGGGGAAACGTGTAACTGCGTTACAACATGCGTCTGACCGGGGTTCGAATCCTCGCAGCCCCATTTATTCTTATTGCGTGCAATCGAGCAGTGCGAGATTGCACTCGATTCAAGTGCCAGCTGATTGAGCAGCTGTTCCTGAATCCTCGCAGCCCCACTTATAATCATCTCGTCAGATTTCTATGCTACTTCAACCTCTTCTTTATCTCCTCTTTCAGCTTGTTGACATGCAGATGGAATTGCAGCTCAACTTCTTTCCAGTCCTGATGATTTATCGGTGTCCCGTAATAGTTTATGCCGTTCCTCTTTGTCCTGACTTTCTCGAAAAATTCCCAGTTGAACTCGAGTTCAGGGTGCTTCTCACAAAGGTAAGCAAATAGGCATTGGTGATTGTCTGATTTTATCTTATCAAATCTCAGGAATGCCTCGACCAATTCGTGAAGGGCATCGTAATATAGCTTGTAGACGCTGTTCCAGCCCTTGCTCTCTTTTTGGATATTGTCTTTCAGAATTTTCGCAGAGCTTATGTCAGAATCCGATATCTCAAAAGTGGACTTTATCTTCTCAAGATCGACAACCTCTATTGGAATATAGCAGCCTTCCTTTTTGCATTTGGCAAATGCTTCCTCTTTTGTCAGATATTTAGGCATTGACTTTCACCTTCAGGAAATCCAAGTCACCTTTTATCAAGTTACCTATGAGAATATTCTTTATTAAACCTTCCCCAAGCTTGCCCAACTCTTCCTTGCTTTCACACACAAACAACTGGATATTCCTGTGAAGCTTCAATTCAAACTTCGCAACTTCCAGACCAGCGGTATCTCCATAAATGAATATGTCAATGTCGCTTTTCTTGTACCAATCTGACCTGACAATACTTCCAAATATGATCACAGTTTTTGCCTTCAGATTGCTTAAATGGTCAAGAAATCCCGATTCGTATAACCTGTTCAACGCAAAAAGCCGTTTCTTATTGCGGTAAGTGCTTGATTCGTGATTTGCGATGTAATATGGCATCTTGCCTTTCTGCTTGACCCTCTTGACCAGACCTTCTTTTGTGAGCCTCTTTAGCCAGCCATCTGCCTTGCTCCTCGCAATCTTTGCTTCCATAACTACCTCTTCAAAATGCCATTCCCTGGTAGGATTCTCAAAAAACAACTCCAAAACGCGATTTTCTTTGCTCTCCATAATAGTACCCATAATAGGAACTAATATTTAAATGTTGCTATCGGCTAGGGTTGGTGCGAAATTCTCGCCTGACGGCTCGGCAGCGCCACGCCATGCTACGCTTGGCGCACTCGTTGCTGAAAGCGCGACACCCCGGATGGGGCTTCCCCCGTCGCGCTGAGATAAGGTAGCACTTTAACGCTTCGCAAAAGTGGCGGTGGCGCTGCCTATTTTCGCACCAACTCCTATCGGCTAAGACTTGGCGGGCTTGATCAGGTGGCTAGTGAAACTAGGTATTAACCGTAAATATTTCAGAAATAGACGTTCACTTCCTTCTGAGGTCGCTCAGCCTTCGCGTTATTATGAAGAGGAAAAGGCCGAAGAAGGCAAATACGACGATAAGTATCGAAGTCACGTTCGACAGCCTGCCTGTGTCCTGCGTCTCTGCGTCAACCACGGCCATGCCGCTGACTGTCGGGTTCGTTATGAAAGAATTGACGAACGTGAAAACAAGAAGTACAGCTATTACCGCAACCATGCCTGTCTTCCAGTCAATGAATTTGCGGCTCAAAGGAGAGAGCTTGTCGCGAGGGACATCTTCTGGTGATACAACCTCAGGGTTCTTGCTGAAAAGCTTCATGATAATGCCGAAGGGTGAAGTATATTTAAACTTTTCTTAGGATAGCCGCGATGCGACCTATTCGCCTCGCAAAGCTCGGCTCATTCGTTGCCGGCTCGCGCCATAATATTTCAGCGAAGGCTCGGCACCCCGTAAGGGACAAGCCCCGCCTCGCGCGAGATATTTGCCGATTGGCGCTCGCAATATTGGCAACGACGGTCGCATCGCTTCATGAACTAACAGAACAATAATCTATGCTCATCGAAAGCTTTATAAACATCTTTCACTGTGCAATACTAATCATTAAGAGGTGCCACCCATGGAAAAAAGAGCAGTAGTTCTACTATTCGCCCTGCTTGTACTCTGCAGCGCAGTGGCTTATGCTGACGTCATCAACCCCGTGACATTCACAGTCACGCCTGAAGCCGTCAAAGACCAAGTGCTGGATCCTGCGAAAGAATCCGCAGAGTTCTACATCCAAGTCGAGAACAAAGGAGAGACAGAAGACACTTTCCGACTATTGCTGTTCGAAGACCCCAAGTGGGCATACCAAGCACTTCCTAGCCCGACAGACAGGGAGCTGACCATCCCTGCAGGCGGAGAAGATAAGTTCCATATCATGGTCAAGGGCACCAACATCGCCGACGGGATATACGGCGTGAGAGCATGGGTACAATCCGAAAAGACAAGCAACAGGAACTACGGCATCCTCAGGATACAGATGGGAAAGACAGCGCCAAAAGAGCCGCCGGCACCTAACTTCGACGTCGACGTATCAGTACCATCACAGATGGATCCCCAAGGCACCTACAATGTCATAGTCAACATCAAGAACAACAACGAAAGGCTACTGCAAGACGTGAAGATAAACCTCGCCAGCAACCTGCTGAGCGACACGACAAACGTCACAGTCGAGCCGAACGAGACAAAGAGCGTATCATTCGCAATCATACTAGTGGATAACGTAAGGCCGCAGCAGGACCAGCTCAACATAGCGGTCGAGTACGAAGGAAAGAGCTTCTACGACCAGAGCTACAACTTCGAGGTCGTCGAGTACCTGCCTCCATTCAAGACAGATGTCAAGGTAGACAAAAGATTCCTCAGGCAGGACCGCGTGATAACCATAACAAATGACGGAAACGCGCAGAAGTCAGACATCGTGAGGATAGAAACATCCCTGAAAGAGAGGTTCTTCACAAGCTCGAAGCCCAAATTCAAGACGATGACAGAGGACGGCAAGTACTACTTCACCTGGCCGGTCTCGCTAGGGCCAGAGGACTCCACAGAGATAAAGCTGACGACCAGCTACAGGCTGCTGCTCCTTGTCGCGCTGCTGCTGATAATACTGATAGGCTATAAAATAGCCACATCGAACCCGCTCATCGTCAAGAAGAAAGTAAGGTTCGTGCACAAGGCCCACGCAGGAGCGATATCAGACATGTCTGTCGTCATCTACATGAAGAACAGGGGCAAAGAGACTGTCAAGAACCTGCGCGTCGTAGAGAGAGTGAGCAGGATGGTGCAGCTCAAGCAAGACTCGTTCGAAGGCAGCATGCACCCTGTCAAGATGCACTCCCGCGCTGGCGAAGGCACGCTGCTCGAATACAGGTTCGCAGAGATAGCGCCTGGCGACGAGAGGATAATAAAATACCGCGTGTACTCAAAGCTGCACATCTTCGGCATGCTGACGCTCAAGCCGACTGTCGTAGAGTTCACGACACTCAAGGGCGTGAAGAAGAAATCCAAGTCAAACAACACGCTTGTGCCTGGCGAAGAACAGCCTGAGAAGAAGCACAAGATGGAGTTCGGCAGGAGAAAAAAATAATCATTTGTTTTATTTTTATATGATCTTTTTTCTCTCTTATAAATGCACCTTCTGAAAAGGCAAGACTTTTATATTATGCTAGACTCTTTTTTCCTATGGAAAACAACCTGCCGAAATTCATAACAGCAGCGATAATCTACGATGACCAGAAGAGAATCTATCTGATAAGGCGGGCAAGAGCCCCTGAAGCAGGAAGATGGGCATTTCCCAGCGGCAAGGGCGCGTCAAGGACGATCGACGACCCGTTGCAGGCAGTCGTGAAAGAGGTCGAGTCGGACATAGGCTGCGTATTTGTCCCTGATTCTTGGGTCATGCGCCTGGAATCTGAGATCGAGCGTATGCCATGTCATTTCTACAGCGGAAGGATCATCGGGAATCCGAACATAAACTACAAGTACTGCCAGGAAGGCAGATGGTTCGCGCGGGAAGCAGCGATGCGAGAAAGGCTGGCATTCGAGCAGAACAAGGTGCTGCTGGAATACCTTAAGAAATAGACAAAAAATAAACCATAAAAAATTATTTTTATAACTTATTTCTTCGTGACTCCGCCGCCATAATAGAAGAACTTCTCGATGGAGACGTCGTCAGGATTATACCTGCCGGTGCGCACGTGCGAGCCGCCTTCGCCTGCTGCGGGTTCCTTGAACTGAGTCTGGCCCTGCTTCGCCTCCTTAGGCCTCATAGGCGGAGTGACCGGGCTCTCCTTGAGCTTCGCGACCTCTCCTTTGAGCATGGAAATCTCTGCGATTATGCTGTTCAGATTCGCAGTCATCTCATTGATCCTGGTGTTCACTGACTGCAGCTGGTTCGTATGGCTGTTGACAACGTTTGTCATCCTGCTGAGGACAGTCTGCTGCTCGCCGACCAATCTCTCGACGGCATGCACTATCTCCTCGCTGGAGGCGCCTTGAGGTATGGCTGCCTCGGATACCTCTGGCAAAGGGGCGGCCGACAGAACGGCACTCGCAGGCGCAGGAGCGCTGCCAGGCACGAACTCAGATACCATGCCTGAATCTATCTGTTGCTTGGCCATCTTCATGGCTATGTCCATGGTAGAAGCCTGGCCGTGCTTCATAAGCTCTCTCGCGAGACTGTTTATCTTCTGTAGCTTAGAAAAATCATCCATCCATGTCACCTCGTGCTAACCTTTTCTGCGCCAAAGATCTTTGCTTCCTACAAAGACTTGACTATGCGTGATGAGTCCTTTGCGCACTCATCCTGTCAATGAGCTCTAAATCCCGTAATATATTAATTTTTTCCTTTTTGAAGTGCCTGAATATCAAATGGACTTTATTAATGTCAATCTCCTCTGCCTCTGCTTCCGCTAGAAGGAGCCTGTGCAGCTCAGAAGACGAAAGGTCCAGCTTCTTCCTGAGCTCAGAGTGCTCTGCCTTGTCTACAACCACCCAATCCTCCAAGTTGCCTGCTATCTTCGCTAGCACATCCCTGAACAGCCCGAGGTTCTCGAAGTGTATGTCCATCAGCCTCTTCATCTCAGGGGAGAGCTTCGGATGCCTGCGCTCCTCGAGCATCTTCAACAGAAAGCGTATGTCCTCTATCTCTTTCCTTACAAGGTCCTCCTCCTGCTTAAGCATGTCAGGGGAGAATGCCTGGTGCTGCTTCCTGAGTATCTCGTTGAAGGTGTGCTCGGAGCTGCCAAGCATCCCTGCCATCTTAGGATGGTGCTGCTTCAGCTTGGCGATGCTCACGAACCAGCCTGTGTGGCGGAAATGCGCCAGCTTGTGCTCCTTTATCTCCTCGACGACATAACGGACAGCATGGTCGCGCAGCTCATGGGAATTCTGCTTCCCGAGGAACTGCTTCAGCACATCCCAGTACTGGTTCTGCGATGATATCGACCTGAAGTGCTGCGGGTCAGGGTCGTTTGCGAATGAATGATAGACATAGAACTCGGCAGCCATGAACAAAGCACGCTGCTTGCGCAGCATCTCATCTTCAAGGCCGCGCGTCACGACGACAATGCTGCCGACATCGCCTTTGGCAGCCTCTTCCCTCTTGTTCAGCCGGAACTCCCACATCTTCGTGGCTCCCAGCGAGGCATGCTTCATGACAAACTGCCCTGGCCTGACCCTGGCTGGCTTCAGACCTGGCTTACGCTTCATCGTCCTGTATATCTTGTCCAGGTAAGAGTTCATCTCAAGGGCGAGAAGCCTAGAATGATGCTCCTTATCTTCCCTGCCCATGAATCCATAAACATTCTTGAACATTTTCGCTCAGATAGTCGAGGTGAAGTGGTTCCCTCCTATGTAGAACAGGCGCTTCTTGTCATCCTTCACGACATTCTTCAGCACCTTGCCCACGAAGAACACGTGGTCGCCGACCTCGAACTCGTCTATGACCTCGCACTCAAGATAAGCACTAGATTCTTTTATCCTGCAGCAGTCGATCGAGTCGCACTCTTCCTTGGTGAGCTTGGCTTCCTTGAACTTGTCGACAGACATGCCTGAAGCCCTGCCGCAGTACAATGCCTGCTCGCGGAGCTCGTGCGGGACGAAATTCACTGCGAAGACCTTGCTCTCCTTGATGAGCCTGTAAGAGAAACGGCCCTTGCCGACGCTGATGCCATACAGCTCAGGATCAAAACTAAGAGGAGAGTGCCAGGAAAGAGTGAATATGTTGTCCTTGGTGACTCTCTTGCCCATCAATTCGACAGAGCCGCGAGTAGAGACTAGAATCACCTGCCTAGGATTCGCCAAGTCAAGCATATCTTCACCTCTTCTTGATATCCTTCCGACTAAAACTTCCTGCCGAGATCGATGTACTCGCTCTTCTTCCCGCGCGACTTGTGGCCGCGGCCCTCGAACTCACCTACCTTGACAAGCCCCATTATGAAGAAGATGATGAAGGCTATGTACTGCGCAAAGTAGACATTGAGGCCGAACGGAAGCCTGATGAGGTCTATGATCATCATCGCGGTCAAGGCAAAAAGGCCGGTCTTCAGCGTATCGATGAAAGAGACCTCGAACTTGATTATGCGCGTGACGATGAATCCGATGATTGTCGCGAGCAGCGCTATCACTAGCAGCTTTATCACGTAGCCGATGTAGAACAGGAACAGCAGCGAAGGCAACAGCAGCACAAGTATGAGGATGACGATGCCCTCATTGTTCAGCAGGTTCTTGTAAGGGTTCAACGAGTCCCTAGTCACTTTGCCTGCCAAGGATTTCGTGTACAGATAATCATCAGTCACCAGGAAGAGTCCTTCCTTAAGCTGGCCCTCTGATGTCCTGGTATCTAAAGTAACGACCGGGCTGTTGGCCGGCAGCTTGACAGGGCTGTTCATGGTCGTATTGATGCTGACCTCAAGCCTGTCGAAATGCTTCATCTGCTCATTGACGAACAGGCCGATGGTCGGCAGCAGCAGCATTATAGAAAGCACAAACACAAGGAACGCAAAAGAGAAGAAATACCTGAAGGCATTACCCGCAGTCCTGTCCCTGACTTCATCATAACGCCACGGGTTCAAGGCAAGCCATATTGTCTTGAAGAACGGAAGGGACTCCTTGATATGAGATTCTTTCATCAAATCACCTCGACAGTATGCGGAAAGGGTAAAAGGTATTTAAAAGCTTTGTCCTGCAGTTCACCACTAATTGTAACCACCAGCCAATAAAAAAGCTTAAATACTCGTTTCCCAGCATTATTTAGCGTTGAGGGGCATGGTAAAGGCATATGTTTCTATAAACGGCGCAAGGGAGTTAAGCGGTATAGGCCGCGCTCTAGAAGCCGCGGTGAGTTCTGGAGCAGATGGCCTGCATTTTGATGTAATAGATGGCAGTGTAGGGGGTCAGCCAGCGACCTTAGAGGTGTTTAACCCGAAATACCTTGGCGATGTCAGGGAATACGCAGAAAAAGCCAGACGCGACAGCACATTCCCCATCAGCGTACACCTGCTTGTCAGCAAGCCTTTTGTATTGGCTGCACAGTACATGACAGCAGGAGCATCTAGAATTATATTGCCTTACAAGGCATTCAATAGCACCGATGCACTACTCGTGGCGCTGAAGCAGATAAGGGATGATGCGAGCTTCGACAGGAGAAAGATGAGGATTGGCGTATCATTCTCACCTCCGGAATGCAAACAATCTTTCGACATCAACAAGACAACCGCGGACTTCATCGACATAGTCGCGTCCGGCCCAGGATTCGATATGGCGCCAGCACCACCCCTGTTGGCTGATGTCGTGAGGGAAGCTTACCGCCAGATAGATCCTGTCAGGACAAAGTACAGGCTAGAATTCGAGATCGTGGTGCAAGGAGGCATCACGCCGCGGAACACGCCAGAGATAAAGAAGGCGGGCGCAGACATACTCATCCTCGGCAGGGACTTCGTCGAGATGAAAAGCGGCCACGCAGCGTACATAGAAAGCGTAAAGAGAGTTTAGGAAGAAAGTTCAGTCACGTCTCTTACAGATGAAGATGAGGTCCTTGTCTTCCATCACAACCTTCTTTATCCTGAAATTTATTATGATGAGCTTCTCTATCTCATCCACCTTCTGAGACTTGCGCAGGACAGTGATGGCGAAACGGTCCTTGCCGACGCGCTTCATCTCGAATATGCCTTTCCTGACATCATCGAAGTTGTGGATCGAAGTCACGCAGATGACTATGTCGAACGACCTGTCCGGGAAGGGCAGCTCCTCTGCCTTGCCCACCAAGAACTTCTTCTTAGGATAGTTCTTCTTAGCTATCCCTATCAGCTTCTCGCTCGGGTCGATGCCTGTGCAGTCACAGCTCCACACCGACGTGGAGATGCCTGAGCCGCAGCCGACGTCAAGCAGCTTCTCTGTCTTCTTCGG
Organism: archaeon; assembly: GCA_020052935.1. Classification (GTDB taxonomy): domain Archaea; phylum Nanobdellota; class Nanobdellia; order Woesearchaeales; family UBA11576; genus JABMQF01. The sequence goes on from JAGVOD010000105.1 coordinate 12,559, forward strand.
GATGTCCGTGCCTAATGCTGCAAGTATGTCAGACATCTTCCTCAATTGCTCTGCCATGTGCAGCTCATCATAGCCCTCTGCTATGGAATCATAGAACTTCGAGTCATCAGACATAGACAAAACCTTCCATCAAGTATTCGGCGCGTCTAGAATCACTCTTGCCTAGCTGGCCCAAAGAGCGGAACGCAGCCAATGAAGCTACGACAGAATCAAGAGCATCGCCTTCAGTATCATCAAGCAGCTTAGGACGGACCTTGGCATCGATCGACACCAGCTTCTTGGATTCGAGCTCCCTCAGTATTGACGCTCTCGCGCTCCTATGCGCAGGATCCTTGCCTTTGTACTGCAGGTAAAGGCCAAGCACCTTGAGCGTGGATGCTGGACATATCTCGACGACAAGAGGCTTGCCGGCGACTATGCGCTGCATGGGCGCCACGCAGACGCTCCCTTCCTCGACAAGAGGAGCGAGCACATCCCTTATCCCGAAATAGGTCTGCCTGTACAGCCTCAGGTTGTAAGTGCAGAAAGGAGTCTTTGTCTCCGTGTCAGTGAGCCTCTTGAGCTCCCTCTTCTTGGCCCTGGCGAAACATATCTTCCTGAACTCGCGCTCATCAGGATAGTTCCTGCTGAACTGCCTGACAAAAGTCTCCCAACGCGAACACTCCATCAATTCTCTCGGTATGCTGAAAGGGAAGTCAAGACCGACAACGCCATCTGTGGCGTTGATCGTTGACCTCAACGACTCCAAGGCCTCATCCCGCTTTTCAGCCCCATGAGATTCACTTATCCTGTCGCAGGAACATATGTGAAGGACACCTCCTTCTACCCTGCCCTTCGAGATCCATATCTTGTTGCCTGCCTTCTGCCCGCCGCTGAAATCAACGCCGAGGATGTTGTTGTAATCGTTGAAACTCGTCATGAAACACCAACTTCAAAAGGTACAAAGAACTTATCTGTTCTTCTTCCACTCCCCTATCCTGCTGCCTCTGAGATGCGAGTCAAGCATCTCCATCTCCTCGTAGATGCCGTCTATAAGGTCATACTTCCTTGCCTGTTCCAACGTCACCCACGCGTGTTCTGTCATGTCGGGGCACAGCCTGACCTCTCCGCCAGCATGGTCTGCAGCGAAACTCAAGACAACGACAGGGATATTGTCAGGCCTTATGAAAGTGAGGCTGGTTATGTAGCGGATGTTATTGACTTCAAGGTCGGTCTCTTCCTTCACCTCGCGCTTAAGAAGATGCTCTGCAATGTTGTACCAGGCGTCAGCAGTGTCCTTGGGCCTTGTGACGTAATCCTTGGCCTCTAGCTTCCCGCCAGGCACGGTCCACCTGTTAGGGAAGGCTTTCTCGTGCGGAGCGCGCTTGGTGATGAGATACTTGCCATCCTTGACTACGATGCCTGTAACGACAACATAATGGAATTTATTCAGGTCAGTCATGGTATAGGATTAAACGGGTGTATTATAAAAACGTTTCCCTCTGCGTGATACAAACATTTAAATAAAAAATAGGCATCATCGCGCGCATGGCCAAAACAAAAAAGATCGAGTGGAAAAACTACATCCTGCTGGGCGCAGGGATACTGCTCATAATAGTATCTGCATTCGTGCTCGCCCAGGCAAATGCGAAACAGGCGAAGTGCGAAAGCCTGTCAGGCAAGATAGTCCAGTTCTTGGACTCTGACACGAGCAAGAGCTGCGCCAATGTCAAGACAACATTCTTCCTGGCCTACGCAGGCATAGCTATCGGTGTCGGCCTCGTTGTTGCGCATTTCGTAAGGGGAAGAAAGTGAGCGACGAGAAGACGGAAGCGACGAAGAAGACACAGCACGACAAGATATCAGAACTAATCAAGAGATACACCAGGCACAAGAACGTGAAGCTGGTGCACCGAGGCAATGCGGCGATATTCTGCGCATTATACATCGCAAAGCAGCTCGGCAAGGAGAAGATAATCATACCTGACCAAGGCGGGTGGATATCATTCAAGACGTACCCTGGAATGCTGGGACTCCAGTTGTTGACGGTCAAGACAGATGACGGCGTGATAGACCTCGACGACCTCGCCAAGAAAGCAGGCAAAAACTCAGCATTCATCGTGACGAGCTTCGCAGGATACTTCGCAGAGCAGCCGATGAAAATGATAAGCGAGGTCTGCAGGAAGAATGGATGCCTGCTGATAGAAGACGCTTCTGGAGCAGTCGGGGACGAGACATTGTGCGACGGAAACCACTCAGATATAATAGTCGGAAGCTTTGGAAGGTGGAAACCCATAAACGCAGAATACGGAGGATTCATAAGCGCCGCAAAAAAGGAATGGTTCGACAAGAACAACGACGTATTCTCGATGACCAACCACTACCCTGAGTATGACGCGCTGCTGGCAAAACTAGATAACGCTCCACTACGGCTCAAGGAGATGATTGCAATTGCGGAAAGAGTGAAGCAGGAGGTTGTCCGCGAGCTTCCAGGCATCGAGATAGTGCACAGGGAATCACGCGGCCTGAACGTCATAGCAAAGTATAAGAACGAGAAAGAGAAACAGAGCATGATCAAATACTGTGAGCGGCACAGACACGAATATGTCGAATGCCCGCAGTACATACGCCTCGAGGAGAAGGCGATAAGCATCGAACTCAAAAGAGAAAGGACTGAAAATACTCGAGCAGCGCCACGCCAGGCTCCGCTTGTCGATTAAACACGCGAAACATGACATGCTCAAAAACGCTTCGCGTTTTTGGCACGCCAAAAATCTTCGATTTTTGAGCGTCCCCGTAAGGGACAACCCCCTGTCATGTGCGATTCATCATGTCGAGAAACGCTCCGCATGTCAGAAATGCCTAGCATTTCTGAGCACGCTCAGAAACCCAAGGTTTCTGACGAAATGGCGGTGGCGCTGCTTGCTCATATAATAAAAAACCAGAGGTGTCAAGATGATAAGGGAACCGCAAAGCATGGGAGAGCTCGTCTATTTCACACAGAGAGCTGTGGGAAAAGGAAATGTCAAGGCCTGGGTCTACAGAGGCGACTGCCCGAAATGCGGCAAGGCAAAGATGGGCAAGCCAGTCGGAGACAAAGGAAAGGTCAAGATACGCGCAAAGGAATATGTCTGCCCTGCCTGCGGCTATACTGTCGAGAAGAAAGAGCATGAAGAGACACTGACATGCGACGTCAAGTACACATGCCCTGAATGCGGCAACACATCAGAGACATCTGTCCCTTACAAGCGGAAGAAATTCCAAGGCATGGACGCTGTCGTGTTCCAGTGCGGCAAGTGCAACGCAAAGATACCCATCACAAAGAAGATGAAAGAAAAAGGTGCGGCAGACGAAGGCGCAGAAGACGTCTGAGGATCAATGCGGCAATCATCTTCTCGCATAACTCCTTACCATCTGCACAAACTGGTCCCTGGGCATCCTTGAGTTGTGCGAGCCCGCGCTCAACAGCCTTTCAACCATGCTGTGCACCTTATCTGGCATCTGCCGTGCAGTGTGCTCGTAGATCGGCACGAACTCCCCGCCAACGACAGTGCAGAGCTTTGCAGTATTCTCGAAACGCCAGTCCCTGGCGAATATCACATCATACTTCATGCAAGCTTGGCCCGAACCCCTCGGCAGCTTGATATTCTCCAGCAAAGCGGAAAGGGCAGGATCATCGCGCATAGGATCATCACGCCCTAATTCTCTGTCATTGGCCTTCCTGTCAAAAGCAGGCAGCAGCTCAGCAGGAACAGCTTTCCTGTCAGCATAGAAGTCGATGACCTTTATCATCCTCGTCTTATACAGCTCGCCCTTCAGATGCTCCATCTCAGGAGGCAAACTCTGATTTGCAGGACATTTCTTAGGAGGGATCGGGTGGATGGTGTAGCCAGACAGTATCCCGTATGCAGTCTCACCGAAAGCCGCCAAGTCCTTCTCTGAGAAGCCGAACCGGGCCATCTGCTCCAGGTCGTACTTGCGCAGCTCCCTCGGCTCTGTGACGATGACATAGCGCTCGCTCTCCTTGTACTCAGTCACGCGCTGCCTGAGACCGAACACCCTGTTCTCTATCTCCTTGGCGAATATGCCTGCGTAGCTCCGCGCCATCTCAAGATGCATGGGCCCGAGCAACGCTATCTGCTTCAGGATATTGACGAGGCTCTTCTTGCCTCCCCGCATCTCCTCGATGAGAGCCGGGCTGCCGATCTCTGCCCTGCGCTCCTCCAACACCTTCTTCAGACCCTCACGCTCATCATTAGAATCATCACCTGAGATGTTGAGAAGCATGCTCTCCCATCTCCTCTGCATAAAGCCGAGCCTATACTCGAGCTCCTCCATCTGCAGCAGCAACCGGGCATAATCACACTTGTCACGGTCGAAGTCCTCTATGTTCAGCCCGCTAGAGATGCCCATTGACGGGGTTATGCACCACTCAAACAAAGACCGCTCAAGCTCCTCGAGCTTCTGCGAGCCTGCACGCAGGTCATTGAAACCGAACACGATCTTCTTTATGTCTGCAAGATAATCTGGCAGCCTGTCGGGAGATACTGACTGGAGCCTCTTGTCCAATCCCGCGACGACGCTGGCTTTCTGCTCCTGGCTCTCTCCGTTGCCGTCCTTCGGGAAGGCGACATCAGCATCCATGGACCCTAAAAGATTCCTGTATGCATTCGGAAGCGGAGCAAGACATGCCTTGGTCCAGGCCATGACTGATTCGATATGAGCGCTCACCATCCTTTCTTTCAGGTCATCCAGAGTGTCGATGCCCATATCCAGCATGCCGAAGTCATAGACAACAGCCCTGGCAAGGTCGATTATCCTCTTCCTCACATCAACTTCGCCAGGCTTTCCACGGCTTTCTGGTTGGAGAGAATCAAAAGCCTCGTTGATCATGCCCTCAAAACCCGAGTATTGCGCATCAAAATCAGGAAGCTCCTTGAAACCTTCACAAGACTCATTGAACCTTTCAGAAGTGGCCGGGTCTATGCTGCACAGCCTGTAGAACAAGAGATTGCTGTTTAGCTCCTCAAGTATTGCACGGTCTTTCTGCAGGTCTGAAAGCATAAACAAACCCCCTAAATAACAACTGGCTAGTAGTAATTAGTATTTAAATGTTTTTGTTTAGAAGGGCTCGGGAAGGGCTGTAACGCCACCCTGTTGAAAGTCTCCTGCTCCGCAGGGTTGCCGCCAGGCTCCGCTCGCTGTTGGTTATTGCCGTTACCAGGCATCCCCGCGGCGGCTCACTCCGCTGGCACGTGAATCGGGTTGGGCATAAAGCCCAACGCAACGAAAACTATGACGTCCGGTTGAGCGCAGCGAAACCGGACCGGATGGCGCTGTCAACCGGCAAGACAGTTGGGGGGCAACCCCCTGCCTGGTCTGACCGGGTTATAGAAAAACGCTCCGCAAAAGGCGGCAACGCGACTTTCAACAGAGCTACAGTATCACTTAAGAACACTACCGCAGGCCTTGCAGACCTGGGACTGGTGCTTATCGCTCCACTCGGTGTTGATTCCCCAATCTATCTTCACCTCGCACTTAGGGCATCTGGGCTCTAAGTATTCCATTGTATTGAAGAAATCGACTCCTTTCATCTATGCACAATCCTGAATAGCAAGTAGTTTAGCATGGTTTCTCATCCAAAAACAGATGCGCTCCCCGTAATTTTCTATCTAAAACTAGCTTATGACAGAATATCTTAGACAGCCAAGTTTAAAAAGGTTTTGTTTAAAGATTATATAATTCGGCAGCCGTCTTGCCAGCTGGCGGCGCAACCCAGTGCCACACTCGCTGCTGCTCGGTGGCACGTTGTAATTCGGACCATTGAGCGTAGCGAAATGGTCCTTAATGGCGGGATCAAGGAACAAGACCCTTGTTAGAAATACGCCCCTAGCTTACTCTGCTTCTTCTCTCCTACAAGCTCTTCTGCGCTGTAGCCGAAGACCTCGAGTATGCGCTCTACTGCTGGGATGACCTGGTTGTTGATGTAATAATCAGCATCATACTCGCCATTCTTCACTTCCTCGGGCAGCTTTGCTCTGTCTCTGATCTTCTCCTTGCCTGATGTGATGACATAGCTGATTATCATGCCAGGATAGACCTCGATGCCCTTGGCGATGAGACGCTTTGCCGCAGCGACGTGCGGGCCGACAGAATCATAAGAATCCACACCTTTCGTTATCTGGGTAGGTATAGTGACGTCCTCGACGGCGACCTTCTTGTCCTTGAGGTCAGCAACAACCTTCCTGACGTACTCGTACGCCTTCTTCGGGTCGCTGTCCTGCAGGACGATCCTGATGACCTCTTCCTGGGTGCGCTTGGCTATCTGGCTCACGTTCCGCCTGACAGTCTCGAAACCCTTGATAGTGATCTTGTCTTTGTCATCTATGAGGGCGTACTTCTTCTTGGCGCCGCCTTCCTCGCCTTTCATCGCGACGAATAATGCGCGCTTGTAGCTGCCCTGCAGGTCAAGCTCCATCATGCCTGGCAAAGATGCGTTAATCTCCTCGCAGAAATCCTGCGCGTCCTTGACGCTCTTCTTCTGCATCTGAAGGAAGATGGAATCAGTGTCTGAATAGAGCACATTGAAGCCCTTCTTCTTCGCAGCCTCGATGACATTCTGGATATAGTCACGGCCATATGCTGTTACACTCCGGGCGCAATCCTTGTTGTACCATCTCGCGGCGAAGAAACCCATGTAGCCGTAGAAAGAATTGGAGAGGGTCTTCAGCGACTCCTGCCTGGCGTCGAGGAACACGCGCTTGTGCTTGTCAGCAGTCTTCATTATCTCCTTGACCCGCATCCTCCTGGTTATGATCTCCTCCAGGACAGTAGAGAAGAAACCTTTCTTCTTCTTGCAGAACCATATCTTCTCCTTGTCCAGCGGCACTAACTCGCGCTTCTCGCAGCAGTCGCAGTTCAGCGTCTCTATCGAGATATTGTGAGAGACGATTATGCTTGGGTACAGGCTCCTGAAATCAAACACCACAACATTCTCGTAAAGGCCTGGAGTCGGCTCGTACACGAACGCGCCCTCGAACCTGTATTCCCTACGCTCGTCCAACGCGTCGTGATGCGGCTTGTTCGGGATGAACTGCCTGAAATCATCAGCGCGGCGTATGATGTACCACTCGACAAGCTGGGAGAAAGCCATGCGGTTAACGTCCTTTATCGTCTGGCCGACCAGCTTGACCAGCTCTATAAGGTTCGGAAGGACCTTCTCGCATAACTCGAAAGTCAGCTTCGAGTCCTTGAGATTGTACTTGGCGAAATCACCGAGCTCCTCTGAACCAGAGTCCCACGCCTTCGCAAGGTTATTGAGGTCGACGTCATCCTTGTTCTCGCCTAACAACTCTTCTGCGACAGCATCGAGGCTGAAGGAATCGGTCTTCATCTTCCGGGATATCACGCGCCTTATGAAGTTGAGGATGTCGACATGGACTATGCCTGTGGTGTCTATGGCGCGACCCTTGCCCCTGGGAAGTGAGATGGTTTCATAGTCGAGACCGAAGTCGATCTTGACCTTGTGCTTCTCACCGCGCTTTATGATGAAAGGCATGTCGAAGCCGTCAGAATAATACCCGACAAGAATGTCTGGCGAGTACTCATTTACTAACTCTTTGAAACGCTCTATCAGCTGGCCCTCGCCATCCACGAACTCAACATAGTCGAGGTCTGTCTTGAACCTCCTCCAGGTTATGACGCGTTGGAAATCCTTGCCGTAAAGAGAGAGCATTATGATAGGGTGCTTCTCCGGGATAGTTATCTTGCCTTCAGGATTATACGTCTCGATGTCGAAAGCGAGTATCTTCAGGTCTTCCAACGCATCCTGGGAAGACTGGCTGATGCTCTTGGCCTTGAAGATGGGGACACGGCAGTGCTCTGAACGGTCTGTCACCTGCTCTGCATCGACATCTGTCAGGATCAACGGATTGATCTTCTTGTCAATCAGGTAACGCCTTGTGAAAAGGATGTCATACTCGAGGATCTCGGCAACGCCAGCCATATCCTTCAGCTGCTCCCTGAGCTCAGGCACTGCCTTGGGAAGATTGACAACGACCTTTATCGCTTCTATCTCCTTGCCGTGCAGGACCTTCTTTACTGCTACGGTCTTGACAACCTGGAACGGCATGTCTTTGCCTTCAAGCTTCAGCTTGGAGATATCTTCCTTTAGCGAGCTCATGCTGCCTTTCTTCGGAACAACGTAGAAATAAGGGTCAAAATCCTCATCAATGACGCAGACCTGCTTGCTCTCCCTGGTACGGCCGTAGATGTATATGACAGCCTTGCCTTTGACAACCTTATAATCCAGGTCTATCGGGAAAAACTGTAGTTTTGGCATAAGCGGCAAAAAGTGGGCGGGATATATAAAAGTTAGGGCAATAATGCTCTTTTAAACGAAACCTTTTTAAGCTACTCCCCAGATTTCAATAACCCTAGAATACAGGTGTTTCTATGGCGGAAAAGACATATGACCTCGTCATTATCGGAGCAGGGCCTGCAGGCCTTACTGCTGCAATCTACGCTGCAAGATACAAGCTGGATTCCATAGTCATCGGGCCGGACATCGGCGGCACTGCCAACCTGCCGCACGACATAGAGAACTGGCCTGGGTTCAAGGGAGCAGGATGGGACCTGATGGTGAAGTTCAAGGAGCATGTCGAGTCATTCAAAGTGCCGATAACTACAGAGAATGTGAAAAGTGTCACAAAGAAAGGCAGCCAATTCATAGTATCAACAGACAAGAACAAGTACACAGCAAGGACAGTCATGCTCGCGATGGGCACCAAACGACGCAAGCTGGAAGTGCCTGGCGAAGATGAGTTCTTCGGCAAAGGAGTATCCTACTGCGCGACATGCGACTGCGTGTTCTTCAAAGACAAGATTGTGGCAGTGGTGGGTGGAAGCGACGCGGCTGCGATGGCAGCACAGATACTGAGCCAGCACGCAAAGAAAGTCTACATCATATACAGGAAAGAGCACATGAGAGCAGAGCCGGCAAGAGTGGAAGAGCTCGAACACGATCCTAAAGTAGAATTCCTCTACAACACCAATGTCACGCACATAATCGGCGACAAGTTGGTCAAGAAAGTCAAGCTCGACACAGGAAAAGAGCTCGCGCTGGACGGCCTGTTCATCGAGGTCGGAGGGATACCAGTCACTGCGATAGCCAAAGAGCTCGGAGTCACGCTCTCTAAAAGCGAAAGGATAAATGTCAACGCGGCCATGGAGACCAATGTGCCAGGAGTCTTCGCGGCAGGCGACATAACGACAGGCAGCAACGAGTTCAACCAGATTGTGACAGCTGCTGCTGAAGGGGCTATCGCGGCGCTGAGCGCATTCACATTCATACGAAAGAACAAGGCAAAGTAAAATGACAAAGAAAAAAACCGAGAAAACAGCAGAAGAGAAAAAGAAACCTGTGAAGGCAGAGAAGAAAGAGAACGCGGACGACTTCTGGACAGACGAGCTCGTCGAGGACGAGCAGGCAGAGGAAGTAGACCTCAAGAAGCTCAAGTTCGCCAAGATAAAAGAGCTCAAGTTGGGGATGGAAGGCGTCAATGTCACAGCAAAGATAGACTTCATCGGCAATACCGGCGGCAAGGAATACGGCGACGAGCCATACGCAGTCGGGTTCATCAGGGACGAGACCGGGGAGGTAAAGCTCACATTCTGGGGCGACGACATAAAGAAGGCCAAGAAAGGGAAGCCTATCAGGGTGATAAACGGCTATGTCTCAGAATACAAAGGCCAGCTGCAGCTCAATCCTGACAGGGCAAGAGGGATAGAGTTCATCTGAAGATGGAAAGGAAATCTCTCCACAAGATAATAATCGCTCTGACCCTACTTCTCGCGCTCAGCACTGCTGTGATGATATACATCTCTAACTTCAGGGCTGTCGCATTTGATGACGCTTATTATGAAAAGCAGTTCCAGAAGAACAACATATATGCGAGGTTTGACCCCTCAGTCAATCTTACATATGAGAACAGCGTGCTGCTGGACTACCTCTGGAGCGGCGAGGGAGAGATAAACTCTACATTCTTCAATACGCGCGAGAAGACGCACCTGGTTGAGGTGAGAGACCTCTACAAGGCAATATTCACCATACTCAACATCGCAGTCGTTCTCTCGATGATATTCATGTTCCTGCTGCTCATCGCAGTGA
>JAGVOD010000007.1 GCA_020052935.1 archaeon
TACAAAAAAACAAAGAAATCAGACTATAAAATAGCTTCCTGACATCGCAACGCCACCAGTCACCGCTTCGCTATAGACTGGTGGAAAGAGGAATTCTATCAGTCAATTGTCGGAATATTTCTGGATTTCTCGACGACAAATTTATTAAGACGTTTCACTTTTTATTCATCTGAGGGGATATCTTGGCAGCGTCATCTGATCATAAAAATCCGCCGCAGGCGTTCCACACCGCACTAAAGCGCGGAGTTTGACGGAACGCCTGCTTTGACAGGCGGATTTTTAGGATGCCAAAAACTTCGCCCTAAAGGTCGGGGTTTTCAACCCACGCACAAAAACCTCTGGCGAAGTTTTTGTGCATAACATGACCGAAAGATTTAAATATATCAAATGATATCATTAAGATATCCATAGATATTATGGACAGGACACAATACGGGTTCGAGATAAGGCGGCACGCGCTCATACGCGCGATGGAGAGAGGCGTCACGCCAGACATGATCGAAGCGACGCTCAAAGGCGGCACCATAGAGCGGTTCGGGAAGAGGAACATCCGCTTCTGCAAGGAATACAAAAGGTTCACAGTCATATGCGTCGATGAAATCACAGGAGACATCATAAAGATAGTTACTATCGAGACAAGAAGGCACTAAAATGAAAAGATGCTCTGAATGTAAGGGGGAGATGAAGGAACTTACTGGAAAGACTCCTGAGGGAGTCATGTACCACTATTTCAAGTGCAACAAATGCGGCGAGGAGATAGTGGACATGAAGCAGCTTCACGTTGTGGCGCAGAAATACCGGGAGATGAAGACCTTCCGCGCCAAGATATCAAAATGGGGCATGAGCCTCGGCCTCAGGATACCCAAAGAGCTGGTCCAGAAGTATCATTTCAAGGACGAGGAAGAAGTCACGATAATACCTGATGACAAGGGCATAAAGATAATACCTGCGTGAATATCTAGAACGACAAGCTCTTACCTTACCTTCGCGCCTTTCCCTATCTTCGCTACGATGTACTCGAACGGGGTCTTCAGGCGCTTGCCGAAGTTCTCGCACAGGACGTGCTTGTTATCGTCGATGACCAGGGATATCTTGCCGAACTCAGATATCTCGAGCTGCTTGAACTTCTCCTCGGATTCTATGCCTTCCACAGCGACTTCATCGCCAGGGTCAGACTGCTTCGCTTCCAGAATAGCGACGTTCTTGCCGTCGTCAGCAGCGAGCAGCATGCCATTGCTCTCCACGCCACGCAGCTTCGCGGGCTTGAGGTTGCAGACTACTATTATGTTCTTGCCTGTCAGCTCCTCCTTGGAGATGTAAGGCTTCATTCCAGCGACGAGCTGGCGCTTTTCAGAACCGATGTCTATCTGGACTATGTAGAGCTTCTCTGCTTCGGGATGGTCATCTACCTTGATGACCTTCGCGACTCTCAAGTCGAGGGGGAACTTGTCAAGTTTCGCGACAGTTGCTGCAGGCTTGTCCAATACCTTCTTGCCAGCAAACTTCTTCTTGAACTCTGCGATCTCTTTGTCCTCGAGCTTGCGGAAAATGACTTTCGGCACACCTATCTTGTGGCCGGGCTTCAGGTCGAGATGCATCTTGTATTCCAGCTTCGCATCCTTGCCATTCAGGTTGAGCTGGTTGAATATCTCCTTAGATGTATTCGGAAGGAAAGGCTCGACGAGGACTGCGAGAGTCCTGACCAGGTTGCAGCAGACGTTCATGATAGTGGCACAGCGTTCCATCTTCGCGGCATCGAAAAGCTCGTGCTCCGCACGGGTGCCGCCAAGCTCCGCGCCCTGCTTCGTTTGCTGCGGACCTGACATCCCCGTAGGGGGCATCCCCCTGTCAGGTGTGCTTGACTTGCCGATTGGCGCTACGCCAGAAGGCGGCACCGCACTTTTCGATGCCGCTGCAGCGACTGGCTTGACCAGGGTCCATGGAGCAGAGTCTTGGAAGTACTGGTTGCCGAGACGCGAGATGTGCATCACTTCCTTCAAAGCATCACGCTCTTTTACTTGCTCGAGAAGCTCGATGATCTTCTTCTCCTGCGCCCCGACCTCAACTATCAGCTTGTCGTCGCGCTCAGTGAGCTTCGCTCGCGGTATAGTGCTGTCAAAATACCTATGGACGAAAGTAAGCGTGCGATTGACAAAATTGCCGAGATTGGACAGGAGCTCGTTGTTGTTCTTGTCCTGGAACTCCTTCCAGCTGAACTGGGAGTCAGAACCCTCTGGACGGTTTGAGAGGAGATAATAACGCCAGACATCTGCGGGAACACCTGTGTTCTTCGCGTCGTCGCCAAACACTCCCTGAGACGCGCTCTTAGAGAACTTGCCGTCCTCATAATTCAGGTACTCAGTGCTGTCTATGTGATGCAGCATGGTCCACTTGTCCCTCGTGCCGATCAAGGTAGAGGGGAACAATATTGTATGGAACGGGATGTTATCCTTGGCCATGAACTGGTAGAGAAGGACGTCATCTGACTTCCACCAACTTTCCCACTCGTCGGGAAAAGCATGCTTTGTAATCGAGACATAGCCGATAGGAGCGTCGAACCA
>JAGVOD010000090.1 GCA_020052935.1 archaeon
GGCAGTCGGCTTCATAAGGCTCGCAAAAGCATCCGCAAGGATGGAGCTGCGCAAGGAAGTTGTTGAGAAAGACGTGAAGCTGGTGAAGCAGATAGTGACGGAGAGCCTGAAACTGGCACCATGAGGGTACGAAGATTCAAACCCGCAGACGCTGCGCAGTGCAGCAGGATAGCAATCAAGAATTTCTCTACCGTCAACAGCAAAGAATATCCGAAAAAGACAATACAGCAACTGATTAAGCACAGCACAGCTAAAGGAATGATCACTAAATCCAAGAAAGGACATTATTTCGTGGCTGTCGAAAAAGGAAAAGTCGTCGGGATGGGCGGCTACAAGGACGATGAGTTGCACTCATTCTTCGTCGACCCCCGTATGCACGGAAAACGCATAGGCAAGGCAATATTGATAAGGGTGCTGAAAGAGGCGAAGAAAGAGGGAATCTGCGTGATGAAGTGCTATTCATCTTTCTATGGGGAGAAGTTCTACGCAGCATGTGGCTTCCACAGGATACGCAAGAAAAAAATACTCTACCATGGTGCGACACTCACTTACATCGACATGAGAAAGAAGCTATAATTCTCGTCGTATAGCGTCCCATTGAGCGTAGCGAAATGGGACTGGATTGCGGGATCAAGGAACAAGACCCTTGACCGAAAACTATATAAACTGCCCTCTGATTTTGTGACATCATAAAACAAAAAAGACGGTGCAATATGATATCTATCTTCAAGAAATTCATGAAAAAGGTGTTCAAGGACCTCTTCAAGAAAAAGAAGAACATAAAGATAGGCATATACGGGCCGCCAAACGGCGGAAAGACCACACTCGCCAACCGGATCTGCCTGGACTGGCTCGGCGAGGAGATGGGAAGCGTTTCTAACATAGAGCACGAGACCAGGGAGATACAGATAAAAGAGAAGATAAACATAAAGAAAGACGACAATGAGCTGTCATTCAGCCTCGTCGACACTCCTGGCATCGCCACCCGTGTAGACTACGAAGACTTCATGAAGAAAGGCCTGCCAGAGGAGGAGGCAAAGCAGCGGGCGAAAGAGGCCACAAAAGGGGTCATCGACGCGATAAAATGGCTCGACAACATGGACGTCGTCATCGTCGTGCTGGACGCGACAAAAGACCCATACTCTCAGGTCAACATAACGATAATAGGCAACATAGCGGCAAGGGACATACCGGTGCTGATAGTCGGCAACAAGATAGACCTGAGACGCGCCAACACAAAGAAGATAAAATCCGCGTTCCCGCAGTACGACGTCATAGGGATATCCGCGAAGAAAGGGACCAACATGGAAGAATTCTACGAAGCGCTCTTCGTAGTCGCAGGGTGAAGAGATGGGGCTCACTATACAATTCATACCCTATGTCGAGATAGAGAACCTCAGTTCGCTCGGCAGGATAAAGAAGATACTCAACGCAGTCAAGGAAGACAAGATAGTCCTGCTGCAAGGCAGGCTCAAGAAAGAGGAAGAGGCAGAGCTGATAAAGACGACGATGGAAGAGATAAACTCAGAATTCACAGGAATCGAGCTGGCGGTGATATACCCTGAGCCGCATAACCTAGACTTCTTCAGGAAAGTCAAGAACAACTTCATCAATGCCCTGCTGGGAGACAGGCAAGGGCTCACGATCGTCGGGCCAGCAACAATAGTGAAAGAGATAAAGAAAGACCCGAACAAGATACAGCTATTCACTGAGGACAGCTCCAAGAAAAGGAGAAAGAAGAAGTAAAAATGCCCCACCAATGCGTCAGATGCAACACGTTCTATGAAGATGGCGCAGCGGAGATACTAAAAGGCTGCAAGTGCGGCTCACGACTTTTCTTCTTCGTCAAGAAGGAAGCGATAGAGAAAGCAAAGGTGATGACCAACACGCTCACAGAGGAGCAGAAGGTACAGATAGAACAAGACGTCTGCGAGATAATGGGCAAGGAAGAGATAGAAGAGCCTGTCGTGCTGGACTTTGAGTCTGTCAGAGTGACTGCGCCAGGCAAGTTCGAGCTCGACCTCGTCCATCTCTTCAACAAGGAGCATCCCGTAGTGTTCAAGCTCGCAGAAGGGAAGTATGTCATCGACGTGCCAGAGACGTTCCAACGCGTGAGTGAGGCGCGGGGGAAGAAGAGAAAGCACTGATCAGGACAGAGCTTCAAAGAATTCTTGACACTGAAGCGCCATCACTTCTAGGATGTGCTGGATGGGGTCTGTAATCATCAAGCCAATCATAATCGCAAGAAGGCCATTGAGCCTCGCACATACATGAACTCTGCATTTCTGCCCGTTCCAAACCTCTCATAATCCTCTCTTCGGTCAGGAACACTATCTGGCGGGCTGCTGAAAGGATGCCCAACTCGGCATACACCCTGCCGAGACCATCCTCAGCACGGTAAGCATCAGTCTTAGAACCCTTCTTCCTGCAGTACTTGAATGCGCCGGAAGAATCCCCGTGCATCTCGAAATCCCAGCCATTATCTCCTGGCTTATCAGAACGCAAATGACTTATGGTGTTCCTCTTGCCGGGCGCAGCGAATATCTGCGTCCTGTAGTCGACACGCGAATCATCAAACTTCTTATAAGTACGCCCCGGGTACGTCTCGATGTCTGTCCTTGTGAAATCCTGCTCACGGGTGTAATGGATGGCATGAAGCGTCGTAGGGACCACAACCCTCTTGAATATGGCCAGCGCCGCTGTTTGGACAGCATCGTCAGCAATCTCCATCCTTGCATCTTCCCTCATCTGCGGCAGCGCGCCACTAATGATTCCAACAATCTTCTCCCAGGCCCACCTCAGCCGGTCATGCGTAAAAACACCAGAATCGACGCACATACGGGGATACTCCAATGAAAACCCGATGCTGCTCCAGATCTCCTCATCTATGAACACAAAAGGACAGATCCTGCCCTCGAGACCTTGTCCGGAAAGCTGGCCGACAGGAGCGAACTCCCTAAGCCCGTAATTCTCATTACCCAAAAGCCTCTGATGCAGCCCACCTTCCACACCTACCAGATACTCGCTGAACGCGTCAGGCCTGAAGATGTGAGGCTTACCAGGTGACAGAATAGCGAATTCAGATGTCTTTGCTTCCATGCAAAAAAGAATCTTCTGCAATTTAATATTCCTTTTGTTGTCACCAATATGAACGAACAGAGAATAATAAAAATGGGACGCGCTTTCCCCGTAGGCGCTGGCCCCATTTTTATTGGGATATAATAAATATAGAATAAAAATGGGACGCGCTTTCCCCGTAGGCGCTGGCCCCATTTTTATTGGGATATAATAAATATAGAATAAAAATGGGACGGCGGGGATTTGAACCCCGGACCCCACGGTATCTGATAGTCATCCCCTTGCGGGTCGTCATACCGTGCTGAATGAATCTTCAGCCGTTTAAGCCAGCGTAGATTCGCTGTGTGCTCTCCCAGGTTGAGCTACCGTCCCATAAAGTGAATGCTCTTTTAGTTCTTTCATCGGCCCCGAAAGGCCTCAACAACCTGGTTATATCATCGAGAATTAGAGCTTTGTTTAAATACCTTTTGGTGAGGTTTAGACGGTCGAGATTGGTCGCAGAGCCACGCCCTACTTCGCTTTTTCTCCAGCCCGGTTACGCCCAGGCTGCGTGCAAAGTGCGGCATTCGCTCGCTTCGCGAGCTCAGCCACACGAGCGAATATGACGTGCCACCGAGCCGCAGCGAGTGTGGCACTGGATTGCGCCACAGCAGGGCAAGAACGGCTGTCGAAAAAGCTCTCGTCGCCGCCACGCCCGCATGAATATTTTTTACGAAGTTAATACACAGAAAACCAATTATTTCAGTGACTAAATCTGCCGGTGTCGCGGGCTAATTGGTGGCGACGGTCGTGGCTCTGCTATAACTAGAACTAGTTGAAATCCTCTTCCTCGACGTCAAGAGAATCTTCAGAATTAGCTTCTTCCTGCTCGAGCTCGTCTGAGGTTATCTGGGTCTCTTTCGGCGCTTTATTCTCTACGGCCGGCTGTGGCTGCTGGGCTTCTGGCTCTTTCTTCTCCTCTCCCCTCACCGCCTCCAGCGTGCCGAACTTTCCTGTAGTGAGCTGCAGCTCGCCCTGGAACTCGCCGACATAGCCGTTCTTGACCTTGACCTTGTCGCCGGTCTTGACCTTCTCGGTCTGCTCGTTCCACAAAGAAAGCTTGACTCGGCCTGTGCCATCTTTTATCAGCGCTGTAGCAACCCGTATCTGCTTGCCTAGCTTGCTGACTTCGCGGACGTCGCTCATCTCTACGACGTCACCTTCGACATCAACGTTAGTCTGCCTAGGCTGTAAGTCTTTTATGAACAATATACCACCCAGAGGAGAATATGCGGAGCGGCTTTAAAAAACTTTGGTTTGGGTGTTTTTAAACATGGAGAATGGAGTAAGCTTTATATACGCCAAAAACAATTTTTCCATCATGAACGAGGGGATGCCAAAAGCGGTGAGAAAGGACCTGCTTAAGGTCCTGAAGAAAGCCCAGCGATACATCAACAGCCAGGACTCCAAGAAGCTGAAGCATCTCAGCGAATTCTCAATCGACACTGCGGGCGTGTTCCAGGACCAGGACTCACTCGCAGTCGCAGTGGTGATGTACGCCATATCCAAGCTTCTGGAACGATGGGGATTCGAATCAGAGTACGCAGACGAGGCGAGAAACCTTCTCGGAAGCTCACAGTTCCTGCTCGAGCAAGGCAAGTTCGGCGAGTACCGCGACGAGATAAAGAAGCTCTTCGAATTCACCTCCGCGATAGACAAGCAGTTCAGGGTATACCTTGACCACGTCCTTGAGAAAGCCAGGATCAAGAAAGGAAGCACGCTGTACGAGCACGGAATAAGCGCTGCAAGGGCGTCAGAACTGCTCGGCATAGGACAGTGGGAGCTCCTCAGCTACATAGGCAAGACGCGGATACACGACGCCATAGAGACAGTGCCTGATGTCGAGCAAAGGCTCAAATTCGCAAGGACACTATTCAACTAGCGGACTAAAATGAAATCCATAGTATTCGACGCAGGACCAGTAATCAGCCTCACCACGAACAACTTACTCTGGCTGCTCGACGACATGAAAGAGAGGTTCAACGGCGATTTCTACATACCTGAAGCTGTCAAGGGCGAGCTGATAGACAGGCCTCTCGCATCGAAGAAGTTCAAGTTCGAGGCGCTGCAGGTCGGGTTCAGGATAAGGAAGGGAGTGCTGACCGTGATGGAGACGCCGCAGATAAAGGCGCTGGCGCAGGAACTCCTCGACTTGGCGAACCAGGCATTCAAGATAAAGGGCAACTGGATCAAGATAGTGCACTATGCAGAGATGGAAGCGATAGCAACCGCCATAATACTCAATTCTTCTGCCGTCGTGATAGACGAGCGGACGACAAAGCTGCTGCTGGAAGATACCCACGCCCTCGCAAGGATGCTAGAGCAGAACCTCGGCTCAAAGGTATATGTCGACCAGCGCAACCTCAACAAGGTAAAGGACTGGACAAAGAACATCAAGATACTCCGCTCGGTAGAACTCGTCCTGGTAGCATACGAGAAGGGCATGCTGGACAAATACCTGATGGAAGGGCCTGAGTCAAGAAGGATACTCGTCGAATCTCTCCTCTGGGGCGTAAAGATCCACGGCTGCGCAATATCACGACGGGAAATAGACCAGCTCGTGTTTTTGGAGACCAAGCGCCAACAATGAACTTCTGCCCGGTGATGACTCTTTCTCCTCGAGAAAACAGCATTCTCTGGACGGTGACACCGACGAAGAAAACAAAACATTTAAATACTAGCTTCCCTCGGATTCCCATGTTCTCATTCGAGAATAAAGCGATAAAGGAGGTCAGTAGAAAATGGCTGAAAAAGTAGCAAAAGTCGGTGTGAAGAAGAAAGTAGGATATCTCTATTTCGTCGACAAGGCAGGAGACGTATCCTGCGCCAAGATGGCCCGCGGAAAGGGCAAGAAGGCAGGCAAGACTGAGAAGGTCGCCAAAGTCGGCGTCAAGAAGAAATCCGGATACCTGTACTTCATCGACAAGGGTGGAGACATCTCTTGCGCGAAGATGGTCAGGGGCGGCAAGAAGAAAAAGGCTGCCAAGAAAAAGAAGAGAAGATAAACACTCTTCTATTTTTTAATTTTTTTTAATAATCCTTTTGAATTCTTCGTCATCATAAAACAAAATTTTATATACGGCAACGAGTTTTTCTGATGCATGATAAAGGGGCAAGTGATAGGTGGAGAGCTAGGCAAGGTCCTGATTCGGCAGAAGTCCGATGCAGAGCTGGAGATAGGCGAGATACTAGTATGCGGCGAGACTGAGAAGATACTCCTGCAGGTCTATGACCTGGTCTACGGCAGCCAGATATCCCCGCAGAACCTCGAGCTAATATCAGGAATGAAGCTGGAGGACAATGCCGAGACAGAATTCTTCGACGAAAGACTGAGAAACTACACAATCGCGTTCGCAAAACCGATAGCAGTGCTGCGGAGCAGCAATGTCACGCTGTGCAAGCAGCTCCCAAGATTCTTCAAAGAGGTAAGGCAGGTGGAGAATAGCGACCTCGCGTTCATAACAACGCCGAAAGACCCGCTCTTCATCGGCAACCTCCGTTCAGGATCGAAGATGCTCGACGTGCCGGTAAGCCTGCCCGGAAAAGAGGTATTTGCGCACCACATACTCATATCAGCCACGACAGGAAGAGGCAAGAGCAACCTCGTCAAGGTAATGCTGTGGAGCATAGTCGACAAGGATTACTGCGGAGTGCTCGTGCTGGACCCGCACGACGAGTACTACGGCAGGAACGGAGAAGGGCTGAAAAACCATCCAAGCCATGAAAGGGTCGTGTATTATACGCCGAGGGACGCGCCACCCGGGACAAGGACGCTCAAGATAAACATCAAACAGGTCAAGCCAGAGCACTTCAGAGGTGCTGTAGCTTTCTCAGACGCGCAATGGCAGGCGATGAACGCCTACTACAAGGAATATGGCAATAAGTGGATAGAATCAGTCATACTAGAGAAGCCTCTGAAGCTGGATTTCCACGAAGCCACAGTAGGAGTATTGAAGAGAAGGCTCACACACCTGATGGACATCGACTTCGACGGCAGCCAGGTGTACTGCAAAGGCGTGTTCGACATATCTGCAGGCGAGACGACAGTGAAGGACATAGCGAATGAGCTCGAGCAGGGCAGGACAGTGATAGTCGACACATCAGGATTCTCAGGAGCAGTCGAGATACTCATAGGCAGCATGATAACCAACGAAGCGTTCAGCAGATACAAGGGATACAAGGCGAAAGGCCTGCTTGATGCAAAACCAGTAATATCAGTCGTGCTCGAGGAAGCCCCGCGAGTGCTGGGAAAAGAAGTGCTCGAGTCCGGATCAAACATATTCTCGACTATTGCGCGCGAAGGACGCAAGTTCAAGGTAGGCCTGACAGCGATAACGCAGCTGCCATCACTGATACCACGTGAGATACTCGCCAACATGAACACGAAGATAATACTAGGCACAGAGATGAAGCCTGAGAGACAAGCGATAATCGAGTCAGCATCGCAAGACCTTTCGCAGGACGACAGGAACATAGCATCGCTCGATAAGGGAGAGGCGATAATAACCAGCAACTTCGTAAAGTTCGCGATGCCTGTGAAGATACCGCTGTTCGAAGGACGAGCAGCGACAGCGGGCAAGACAGAGCAGAAGAAGGCCTTCGAAGGCGTAAAGCTCAAATAATATTAAATACTCAAGCAGCCCAATCAACAAAAAGGTGATGATATTGCCAAGCACAAGAACAGCAGAACGCGAGATAGAACAAGCAGACGAGTCTGTCATTAGACTCGAGCACAGCGTAGAACAGCTGAATGCGCTGGCGAACAAGGTCTCTGACAAGGAGCAGATGGCGTTCATCAATGCGCTTAGGTCGTCGCATACTGATAGGCACAAGCAGAGTGATGAAGCGAAAAAAGCAGAAGGCCTCGCAGATGCGACAGGTGCGGCGCAGAAAGATCTGGAGGATGATATACTGCAGATGTTCACAAAGATGAAGGATGGCCAGCCAGTCTATCCGCAGGAACTCGCGGAAAAGCTTGAGAAATCCTTCCAGAAACTATCTGACTTCATAATATACCATATCGAGACAGAATTCTTCAAATCTGGCGCTTTCTCTAACGTGGCGGCCCACATCAACCACAGAAAGCAGATGTTCAAAGAGATAGCCCGGATCATGGCAGGCAATTCCGCAATCAAGACATACGCAGAGATGCTCGCAACAACAAGATATGATGACCTGCTCAAAGTACTGACAATCATCAATCGGCTTTCAGAAGAGCACAAGCAGAAGATGACGAACATATACACACTGACTGAACAGCTGGAGATGATACGCGGATTGAATGTTGAGGAAGGCCCTGGCCTGATTGCTAGGATTTTCGGCGCAAAGAAGAAAGAGGAGAAGAAGGTCTCTTTCACGCTCTCTGAGAACGACAAGAGGAAGATACCTGTACTGCAGAACATGCTCAATAACCTGCATTCAACGACCATTGTCGCAATCCGAGGCAGACTGCGCGAATTTGAAAGAGAGAGACAGCAGGTATCGCAGGATGAGGCTGAAATAATATCGAAACTCAGAAGGGCTCCTAGGACCAATATTAGGCAGTATGCGAGAGCGGCTTGATTTTTGAGTTAAAATGAGGTTTTTGATAGATTTTTGAGCATTTTTAATACTTTTTTCGCTTTTTTGTCCTTTTTTCTTCCTTTTTCTAGAATCGAAAAGTATATAAATAGAATACTTGTTATTACTTGTTCGTAAGTACTCTTTTGGGGTTGGTGTTGAGTGAGCGATGAAAGCACGGGAACGACAAGGCCATCAAACCAAGTCGTAGACATAGAATTCTGCCTCATGTACGAGACTCAGCCCTTCAAGTCAGGCTTCATGGATACGCTCACGCTCGAGCTGTCAGACTGGGCAAAAGCAGTTCCTGAAAGACAAAGGAAAGCCAAGAACATATTGACCCTGGTAGGATCACCAGAGTTCAAGGGAGCGATACCCTACTTTCCGCACCACACTTTGCAATACGAAGATGAGTTCTACACACAACGCGACGGCCACATATATGTCGCGGATATGGGACATGTTGCAAAGGTCGCGACAAGGCTGATACGCACGCTGGATGACATAATGGACCATCCTAATTCCCTGTGCAGGAACCTCAGGGTAGAATTCCTAGGGTATTTCAATGGCATAAGAGGAGAACGCATCGGGAAACTTTTCGTCCCCGGTGGACCACAAAATAACTTCTCAGCATACAGCACAACCTATGATGAAGGCATGGATTTCAGGAGATGGGCTGCAATGATAGAACAGAAAACACGCCATCAGGATAAATCTTCATAACCCCTTAAAAACCAATCCCAATCTTTATTAGTATTTGTTTAGCACTACTAGCAGTGCCACGCCAAGCTCCGCTCGTCGATTCTATACGTGAAACGTGACATGCTCAAAAACGCAGCAGCGTTTTTGGCACACCAAAAATCCTGAGGATTTTTAAGTGTCCCCGGATGGGGCTTCCCCCCGTCACGTGTGTTCCTTTAAATGAGTAACGCTTCGCAAAATTGGCGGTGGCACTACTAAACAAATACATTTATTAAAATACGCTGATTATTTCTCTGCATGAGATTCGCACACATAGCAGATGTCCATCTAGGAAGCTGGAGAGAGCCGAAGCTAAGAGAGCTCTCGACACTGGCATTCATCGAGGCGATAAAGAGATGCATCGACAAGAAAGCGGATTTCGTGCTGATCTCCGGAGACCTGTTCAATACTAGC
The DNA here is from genome assembly GCA_020052935.1 of archaeon. Lineage (GTDB taxonomy): Archaea > Nanobdellota > Nanobdellia > Woesearchaeales > UBA11576 > JABMQF01. The sequence continues at coordinate 9,832 of JAGVOD010000090.1, forward strand.
CTCCCGCCGATAGAAAGCCTCAAGCTCGCAGTGACAGAACTCAAGAGGCTCAAGGACGCGGGCATACCCACCTACACCATTGCGGGAAGCCACGACTTCTCACCATCTGGAAAGACCATGCTAGACGTGCTCGAGGAAGCAGACCTGGTGAAGAATGTATGCAAGGGAAGCGTCGACGAAGGCAAGCTGAGGCTTGAGTTCACTCTCGATGCGAAGACTGGCGCGAAGATAACAGGCATGCTGGGCAAGAAAGGCATGCTAGAGAAAAAATACTACGAAGACCTCTCGAGGAAAGAGCTTGAAGAAGAGAAAGGATTCAAGATATTCATGTTCCACACAGCGATATCAGAGCTCAAGACAGAAGAGCTCGAGATGATGGACGCAGCGCCAGTATCGCTGCTGCCGCGAGGATTCGACTACTACGCAGGAGGACACGTCCACATAGTCAAGGAGGCGAGCATCGAAGGCCACAAGAACCTCGTGTATCCTGGACCTGTTTTCCCGAACAGCTTCGCAGAGCTGGAGAAACTAGGATGCGGAGGATTCTACCTCTATGACGACGGCAAGCTTGCGTATGAGAAGATAGAGCTGCGCAAGGTCGCCACGATAAGCATCGACTGTGAGCACAAGTCACCGGCGCAGATAACAGAGAAGGCTTTCGAGGAAATAACCCGGAACAAGCTCGACGGAGCAATACTCCTCCTTCGGTTCGCAGGCACTATCGAGACCGGCAAGACATCAGAGATAGCGTTCAACAGGATAATAGAGCTCGCCCAGGAGAGGGGCGCGTACTTCGTCATGAAGAATACATCCAAGCTGGCAACGAGGGAGTTCGACGAGATAAAAGTCAAGGCAGACACCACAGAAGAGGTAGAGAGACTCGTGATGGAAGAACATGTCGGACAGATAAAATCCCTAAAGCTCAACCCTGAACAAGAGAAGGAGCTCGTCACCAGGCTAATGCTGGCGCTAGACATAGAGAAAGAGGAAGGAGAGAAACAGGCAGACTATGAAGCAAGAGTCAATGCAGAGATGAGCAAGATAATAAACGCGTAAAAGAATCAGCCATTCTCCTCTAGGACTGCCTTGACGTCATCGCCGATATTCGCTTTCTTCGCATCAGCGATAGAGAACCACTTCACTTCCTCCACATCCTCTCCAGGAGTGAAGGCAGCATCTTCATCGACAATGCACTCAAAGATAGAAGCCTCGATGTTGATATCATTCTTCTGGTATTCAAAGACCGTGAACTGCTGCACCACTGTCGGCTCTACACCGATCTGCTCCTTGGTCTTGGTGATGGCAGCGAGCTCGATGTCGTGCGTAGTGCGGACAGGCCCGCCAGGCAGCTCCCATAAATCCTTATCCTTCTTCCTGATGAGCAGAATGCTGCCTGATCCCATTATTGCGCATCCAGATAACAGTATAGTCGGCATAAGCATGAGATGAATAAGGAGGGATTTAAAAATTTAACGCAAAAATCCGTCTAAAAACAGGTTTTTGCGACGCTATTCACTTCTTCTTTTTCTTCCCCACAGTTATGTTGGTGGGGGCAGACGGCGGAGCGAGCATCTTCCTCAAATCTGCACGGTCCTTCTCAGTCAGAGCGCTCTCGTTCCTGACAAGCTTGAACGCCTCATCGACCAAAAGATCCGAGTTGAACTTGAGTTTCTGCAGGATATCAAGATGCTTTTCGAACAACAGCCTCTCGCGCTCCATGTCAGAAGCTGACTTCTCCTTCTGGAAGCTCTTCTGAAAATGCTCAATCGACTCGAAATGCGCCTCGCGGAACTGCTTCGCAAGAGAATTTATGTTAGACAGAGCAGAATCGAACTCCTTAACGTAACGCGTATCCTCTTTTTTGGAAAGCCAACCCATTTCATCCACCCCATTACACAGTTATCAGTGAAACAGTAATCGGTAACCAGAGCTATCTTATAAATTTAACTTTATGGCGTGAGCCTTTCCCTATCCCTCGGGAAAAGCGCAGCCTCCCTTATGTTTTTCAGGCCTAGGATGAGCATGGTAATACGCTCAACACCCGCGCCCCAGCCTGCGTGAGGCGGAGCGCCGTACCTGAAAGAGTCAATATATGATTTGAAGTTCTCAGGATTAAGGTCTTTTGCCTTCAGCCTTTCAACGAGCAACTCCGGAAGATGAACCCTCTGGCCTCCAGAAGATATCTCCATCCCTCGGTATATTGCGTCGAAACCGAGAGACAACTCGTCACCTTTAGGCATTATGTAAAACGGCTTACCAGACAAAGGCCAGTCATGTACAAAGACTATCGTCTCAGGATACAGCTCGCCGAGCTTCTCCTCTGCTTCGCCTGAAAGGTCATCAGCACCCAGGTGGATGCCGTGCTTCTTCATTATTCCACTGACTTCTGCGAATGTGAGGTATTTCACTCCAGGCACCTTCAGTTTGGCATTCAGGAGAGCGAGCTCTCTCTGGTTCTCCTTCATGACTTTCTCTATCATGAACTGGATGCATCTCGCGAGGACATCCATCACGTCCTTGTCATCAGCAAAAGCCATCTCGAAATCAAACTGCCTGGACTCGTTAAGATGTCGCACTGTGTTGTGCTTCTCAGCACGCCAGACAGTGAATACAGCAAAAACTTTTTCCATTGAACACGCAATCATCTGCTTGTACAGCTGGCAGCTCTGAGACAACAAGGCAGACTTCTCGAAATACTTGACCTCGAAGACTTCTGTGCCGCCCTCGCTGCTGGCGCCGATTATCGAAGGGAACAACGCCTCAATAGCGCCTTCCTTGATCATGAATTCGTGATATGCCTGCACCAAGGTAGACTGCACCTTGAATATCGCCTGGATATCGCGCTTATGGAGATCAAGGAAACGGTAATCAAGCCGCTTTGACAGGTCTGTGATTATGGACTTGTCCTTCTCGACAACATTTATCGGAAGCGGCTCTGCAGTGTTTATGATGTCGAGCTTCTTGACCTCTATCTCGAGCGTGTTCTCGGTAACTTCCGCGCTCTTGACAGTGGCTGTCTTGACAAGACCTTCAATGGAGACGACTGTCTCTGTGGTGACTTTTGAACAGGCATCGAATAAAGACTGGTCGAAGACTACGCACTGGGCGACGCCAGATATGTCCCTGAGAAGGATAAACTTTATCTTACTTTGACCGCGGAATTCCTGGATCCAGCCCTTAACGAGGACGGTCTGTCCAATATTCCCTTTCAGCTGGTCTATCTTGGTACGTTCCATATGAGTGAAAGCGCGGAAGCCGTATTTATATAGTTTATTGTTGTGCGGCGAGACACAGAGGAATGTTTTTAAAACCTTCCCCTCTCCTAAGCAGCCATGTTCAAGATAAAACACGCAGATTCTACAACAGAAGCCAGGACAGGAGAGCTCAAGACAGCGCACGGAATAGCCAAGACGCCATTCTTCATGCCAGTCGCGACAAAACTCACTGTCAAGCACGTGACTCCGATGGAGCTTGAGGAGATGGACACGCAGGCGATAATAACGAACGCCTACATCGACTCGCTCAGGCCAGGGCTCGACATAATAAAGAAGTACGGCGGAGTGCACAAGCTGATGAACTTCCACCGTACGATATTCTCGGACAGCGGAGGATTCCAGACATTATCAGACACGTTCCTGCAAGAGGCGACAGACAAGGGAGCAAAATTCACAGACCCATTTTCTGGCGTTGTTAAGCAGCATACTCCAGAACAGATAATACAGATAGAACGCGAGCTAGGCAGCGACGTGGCAATGTGCCTCGACCACGTGCCGAAGAAAGGCATGACTGCCGAGCAGGTGGCGGATGCTACGCGAAGGACGCATCTCTGGGCTGAGAGATGCAAGAGATACCATGATGCTCATGACAACAAGGACTACTATGACAGACGACAGCTTCTGTTCGGCATAGCTCAAGGCGGACTCGACAAGAATCTGCGTGAGAAGAGCGCAGAATTCATGAACAAGCTCGACTTCGACGGAGTCGCGATGGGAGGACTCTGCATAGGAGAGAAGAAAGAAGAGATGTTCAACGCAGTCAAGTGGCAGATTCCGCATTTCTCCAAGGACAAGCCACGCTACCTGATGGGAGTAGGAAGCCCAGAGGACATAATAGAAGCAGTATCACTCGGCGTAGATTGCTTCGATTCGATATACCCGACGCAGAACGCACGACACTGCCACATCTTCACGTCAAAAGGCACGATAAAGCTTGATCGCGGAAAGTATAGGGAGGATATGTCTCCACTAGACCCTGAATGCGACTGCTATGTGTGCAAGAACTTCACTCGCGCTTACCTGCATCACCTATCACGAAGCTTCGAATGGACGCATCACAGGTATTTGTCTTATCATAATGTATACTTCGTCGTCAAGTTCGTAGAGAGACTGCGGAAAGCGCTAGACAAAGGCGAGTTCAAGGACTTCAAGAAAGAATTCTTACAAGAATACAAGAAGATGGGAAAGGATAGGTAGTTGCTTTATCATTCCTTGTCCAGTATCTCGACAGGGACTGGAGAGAGCTTCTTGAATGTCTCCGCATCGGTCTTGCTGCCGACGATGGAGCCGTAATGCATCGGTATCGCGAGCTTGGGCTTGAATGTCTTCAATGCGTTCGCTGCCTCTTCTGCGTTCATGACATAAGTTCCAGATACGGGCATGAGAGCTACGTCTATCTTGTGAAGATTGGCCATTTCGGGTATGAAATCAGTGTCGCCAGAATGATAGATGCGCTTCGAGTTTATGTCTATCACATAACCTACCCACTCATTGTCCTTCGGATGGAACCTCTTGTTCGTGTTGTACGCAGGGATAGCCTCGACATGGATGTTGCCCATGGTGATGCGCTTGCCAGGCGCCATTATCACAGAGTCACGGAACTCGACCTTGCCCTGGAAAGAGCTCAGGCAGTCTGCAGGAGAAAGCAGGACTGTCTTCGGAGTGGAGATCTTCTTCAAGTCGGCAATAGAGCAGTGGTCATAGTGCGAGTGGGTGATGAGTATGATATCTGCAGCCTCTGCATTGCCCAGCTGGAAAGGGTCTATGTAGATGACGCGTTTCTCAAGCACATCAACTATCTTGAAAGAATCATGGCCAAGCCATCTTATATCAACATTGCCGACAAGCATAGTACGCACCCCTGAGAAGAACAAAGCGGGCCGAGAATATTAACTTTTTGGTGCTCTAGACCGAATATCGCTTCGACTGGGGCAGCTCCACGCCACGCTCCGCTTGTTGCTTCTTTACGTTTATATCGACCATCCCCGTAGGGGGCGTCCCCCTGGTCGATGCTTATCAATTCACTTTAGAAACGCTCCGCATGTCAGAAATGCTTTGCATTTCTGAGCACGCTCAGAAACCAAAGGTTTCTGACGAATTGGCGGTGGAGCTGCCTATTGCTGGTCCAGCTCGAGGCAGATGCCTACCATCACCTCAACGAACTTGAAGAGATTAGCCAGGTTGCAGCACTCGTTGGCATTATGCGCTGTGTTGTCGTCAGCGAAATCAAAGCCGACAGCAGGGATGCCGTGCAGTATCAGAGACTTAGCATCTGTCGCCCCGCTCAGGCCATGCGGTTTCGCAGCGATGCCATGCTTCTCAGCGACCTTCTTCACTGTCTCGACAAGGACGCTCTTCTCACTGAGCTCTGTAGGCGGGACTTTTATCAAGACATCGAAATCAAACTCGCCGAAACGCTCAGACAGCTTCTTCAGCTCATCAACGATCTGCTCGGGAGTCTGGGAAGGAAGATACCTTATGTTTATGACGAGCTCGCATGAGCCAGCGACAGTGTTAGGGGCAGAGCCACCTTTTATCGTCCCGAAGTTGATTGTAGGACGTGAGAGATGCCTGTGAAGCTGGTGCTTGAGTATGTAATGGTCGAGCTTCGCGATGAACTTTGACATGTTCGCTATCGCGCTGACGCCCTTGTGCGGAGTCGAGCCATGCGCCTGCCTGCCCTTGCATACGACCTTCAGGTTGAGCACGCCTTTCTCAGCAACGTCGATCTTCTTCATCTCGCCGCCGACATCGACCACTATGGCATAGTCAGGGGAGAGTAGGTTATCATTCAGGAGATAAGCCAAGCCGAGGCTAGAGCCCATCTCTTCATCTGCTGCGAAGAGGAATATATACTGGTTCTTAAGGTCCTTCTCCACGCCCTTCAGGAAATCCAGCACGAGGAGGGCGGCAGTCGCCTGGCCCTTGTTGTCACAAGCGCCCCTGCCATACATTATGTTGTCCTTTATCACCGGGTTGAACGGGTCAGTATTCCAACCATCTCCTGCAGGGACAGTGTCGAGATGCGTAGCGATGAGGACAGACTTGCCCTTCTCATTGCCGACACGCGCGACAATGTTGGTGCGGTGCCTCTTCTTCTCGTACTCCTTGTACTTCACGCCGATCTTCGAGAGGCGCTTAGAGATTATCTTAGCTGCGAGGTACTCATCACCGGGAGGATTGACTGTCTTGGCTTTTATCAGATCAGAAAGAATCGAAGTGTAAATGACCCGTCGCTGCTCGACAAAATTAGCGACATCAATCATACAGCAGCCTCTTCAAACTGCATGAGGTGAATCATCTCTGCTTTCGTGGCTGTGAATGCGGTGAGGAGCGCATGGACCTTGTTTATGTCTATCCATCCCTTATCACTCTCTTCGGTGAGTGCCTCGGCCATAGCTCCTGTCTCTGGCGTCCTGGCCCTATGAAACTGATGCAACCATGAGTCCTTGAGCCTCCAGCTTGACGTGCTGTCGCGGATCCTGACCAAGGCAGAAAGAATGACCCTTAGCCGAGCGACTTCAGGCTCCCACTTGTTGGAGAAATTATAAAGATCCGCACGCTGGTCCGCGGCGATTGCCCTGTTCGACATGAGCTTCTTCACATCTTCCAGCTTGGTCTCTGAAAGCCGCACCAGCCTCTCGAAATCACGTATCTCCCTATCCAACAGGCGGCGGAGCTTATTGTCTTCAGGCACGAATATGTGTGAGTCTCCCCTAATTATATCGTGTGCGCTCCTGCTGAACTGTTTCAGGTCAGCATCTGTCGCAGCGACTTCCCTTGAGGTCAGGCCGAGGAAGCTTGCGATGCTGTCATCGACTTTCCTGTCATGCTTGGTGAGGCTCCAGACGCCGCGCTCGTTCATCGCGGCATACTCTTCTATCTTGCCTGTCAGCGATATGATGACCTCGCCATGCTTCTTCCTGAAAGACTCGTTGTTGGCAATCTCCTTTGGGTCCTTGCCTGAAAGCGCGTACAGCTGGAAAAGTATCAGCTCTGACGCAATCATCAGCGCGTAACGATGATGCTGTGTCCTTGTGGTGAAGAAAGCCTTGTTAAGAGAGACAGAGCCGAACTTCCCGTTGGCGACAGCGTCCATATCATTCAGATGGAACCTGAAGACTACAAAAAGGTTCATCCGGAACTGGGACTTCATGCTGACTTCCGCAGGGTCAAGCCTGCCCTCGATGAGATGCGAGGGCGAGAGGCCTCCGAAGCCTTCCGTGGCGCGCTTCAAGATGCCCTGCTGCCTCAAGGAGTGGTACATCCCTTCCAGCTCCGCATTCACCATATTGACAATCTCGTAGACATGCGCTGCAGAAGAGACATCGGGACGCGTGAACGTGCCTTTCTTGTTAGCGTACGTCGCTATGACACTCAGCAGAAAAATAAGTATGATTATCACGAGGCCTATCTTGCTCAGGCTGCCCATCTGCTCTACGCTGACATACTGGGTCCATTCGCCACTACCTAGATTGTCAAGAACTTTATTGACGATTTCAACGCCAGGCATTTTTCCTCTTTTTTATCCGCAGCGCCGCGTGAATTCGTCATTACTCTGCAACGCCACGCCAGGCTCCGCTTGTTGAATAACTTTGCGAGTCGCGACATCCCCGTAGGGGGCGTCCCCCTGTCGCGAGTGATTATCTTTGCTTGGGTCGCTTCGCATTATTGGCGGTGGCGTTGCCCACTGCAACATTATTTTATCTTGTTGCTGAGCTTGAGATTCAGGACAAGATCATCGAGCTTCTTCAGGTCATACTTTATCGAGTCGAACTTCTTCCTCAGCTCGCCACCGGCAAAGTCGAACAGCATAAGCTCATCATAGAGGTCGGACACAAGCTCCTTTAGCTTGACAGATGTCTTGTAATCGCCCTTTATCGCAGAGTTGATAGCTTTCCTGACAAGCTCACCAGTCAGGTCAATGATCCCCATGAGATAGAACTCGGGATCGAGCTTAAGCTTGGAGTTAGGAGGCACTTTGTTGTCCTTCATCAACTCATAGAAACATATCGCCTCGACATACTCCTGGACCGCGACCTTGTAAGAGCCAGAGCTGATGAGCTTCGGGCTTTTAGAAACATCCAGCTTCCTGAACTCCTTGTCCATGTCATCGACAGCCTTGCCAGCAGACTTCATGTCATTCCTGTGCAGCGCATAGATGACGGTCTTCGACAGCTTAATCACATCACGGGACGTGCGGATGATGCTGTCTTTCTGATGTTCCAGCAGCTCAATATCGCGCCGTATCGCTTCTAAATCCTTCTTGTCAAGCATAATCAACCACCGTTCTGCCGGATATTCCCTTTTGATTTAAATCTTGCGTTTTGGGGCTTAAACAGCCGATTTAGCGTCTGGAACCAAGCGAAAGATTTATATACTAAACTCACGATGGGAGGCTTGTATGGTAAGTACTTTTAGAGGTGTACTAGAATTTTTCGTTAGATTGGGAATCTATGATGTAGTCCTGCCCTTCTTGCTCGTTTTCACCATAGTATTCGCGATAATGGAGAAGACAAAAGTCCTCGGGGTAGAGAAGAACAAGGACGGAGAGTTCACAAGGAAGAACCTCAACGCGATGACCGCGTTCGTGACAGCATTCCTAGTTGTAGCTTCATCAAGGCTTGTCGCGATAATAAACGAGACCATGGCAAATATGGTACTCTTGCTGATGATGAGCGTATGCTTCCTCATACTCATCGGAAGCTTCATGAAAGAGACAAAAGAAGGCGTGTTCCTGGAAGGCGCTTGGCAGAAGCTCTTCATGGTGATAATGTTTGTCGGCATAGTACTCATATTCCTCAACGCGCTGGGCTGGCTGATCCCTATGTGGCAATACCTAATCGCGCATTACGACAGCACGGCAGCAGCATCAGTAATACTCATAGGCCTGATGGTCGCGTTCGTCTACTGGATAACAAAGACACCTAAACCAGAAGGCGGGGACAGCAAGTCCTGATCACACTCATCAATCACAATTAAAAAAGCACCTAAAAAAGGAGGTTAAAAAAATGGCACCTTATGTTGGCGGTTACGGCAGCGGAGGCATATTCAACAACATCCTCACAAGACTCGAATACCTCGGTCTCACAGATGTGTTCCTCCCATTCATCTTGATCTTCACCATCGTGTTCGCGGTAATGCAGAGGGTCAAGCCGTTGGGCGACAGCCCGAACACAAAGTCATTCAACGGCGTCATAGCGCTGGTGATGGCATTGGCGGTAATAATCCCTCACATCATGGGATACTATCCCGCAGATGCGGACATAGTGAACATAATCAACGCAGCTCTGCCGCAGGTATCGATCGTGCTGGTAGCTGTCCTCATGGTCCTGCTGATCGTCGGCCTGTTCGGCGGAAAGGCAGAATGGGGAAGCGGACTTTCAGGCTGGATAGCATTCTTCTCATTCATCCTCGTGGTGTATATCTTCGGAAGGGCAGCAGGATGGTTCACATACCTGCCTAACTGGCTATACTGGCTCGACAACCCGGACACGCAGGCGATGATAATCGTGGTGGCGATATTCGCGATAATCATCTACTTCATAACCAGGGAACCGGCCAAAGAAGGCGAGAAAGGCTCCATGACAAAGTTCGGCGAAGCCTGGAAGGATATGTTCAAAGGAACAAAATAAATCTTTTATTTTTTCATATTTTTTTAATCAAAAGAGGTAGCTTATGGCAACGTTTTTGGACGTAGGACTTGTACAGCATTTCTCAGTCATATTCCCGATACTGCTGGTATTCGTCATAGTGTTCGCGCTGCTGGAGAAGTCCCAGATGCTGGGAAACAACAAAGGGCTGCACTCCCTCATCGCGCTATCAGTAGCTCTCATGATGCTGTTCGTTCCGGGAGTCGTGAAGGTCATAAGCCTCATGGCGCCATGGTTCGTGCTCATGTTCCTGCTCGTCATATTCTTCATGGTGCTCATCATGTCATCAGGGACGAAGTGGGACAACATAGCCAGCTACATGAGCGAATGGAACACACCACACTGGTTCTTCCTGATAATAGGCCTGATAATATTCATCGGCGCGCTAGCGAGCGTCTACGGCACATCTATGCTGCCTTATTCCTCTGAGGATCAGGTCAATGCGAGCGCTACAGGAACGGCGCAAGGCACGTCGACAGACACTGGCAACTTCAACCAGAACGTCGGAAGGGTCATATTCCACCCGGCGACGCTAGGGATGGTCTTCTTATTCATGGTCGGATCACTGACTATAAGGCTTCTTACAAAAAACTAAAACAGATTTGTTTGTTTTGTTCTTACAGCAACGCTACAACGCAGCAGCACGTGAGGTTCGGCGTGTGTTGCTCTTGCTGATTGAGCTGTCCCCCCGTAGGGGGCATCCCCCGACAACGCTCCTGTTTCTGTTGCAGTAACGCCTCACAGACTCACGGTGCTGCTGCCTAGACAAATACAACAAAAGAAAAAGATACAATCACTTCGACTTCTTTATGTCGTCTGTGATGCGAGAGAGCTCTGCGACGTTCTCTATGAAGCCAGGAAGAACCTTCTGGAAGACCTTCTCCAACGCCTTGACTTCCGTGCCTACATCAGTTATGTGCTTGTCATAGTCTCCAACGCGCTCGAGGACAGAAGTATGTATCTTGTCGAAGTCATCTTTAATGGCTTTCATCGCGGACTCAAGCTGGGTTATCCTCGTCTCTGTCTTATCCTTCCACTCGATGATGCGGTTGATGTTCTCCATCAAATCCGTCCATTTCTCCTCAATAATGGCCTCGGCGATCTCCTCGATACGCTCAGTGCCGCCGCCTTCCATCGGAGGGAAATCCTCACCTCCTGCGGGGAACTGCCCTGGCGGGCCCATAGGAACATTAGCATCCGGCATCTTACCACCCTCGACATCAAACGGACGTCTCGTCTGCATCCTCATATCTGCCTGGTTCATGGCATCAAGAATCTGGTTCGTATTGTAGCCCTGACGCTGAAGACCAGCAATGATCTGATTATTCGTCAGGCCCTGCTGCTTCATGCTCAAAACAGTCTCAGTAGGAGTATCCTCAGGCATATACCAACCTCTTTTACCAAGCAGTGGTCGAGCAATAGTAAGCGGTGTTTTTAAAGGTTTCGAAGGTGCTCAGAAAAAGAACCTATCGAGAAGCTTGAATTCTCTATTCTTTCATGGCATTCGGGCTTCCGCCGCCATGCCAAGTGACCCTGGGACGGGCCCTCATCAGCAATATCTTCTCGTTCAGGTCGTCGAACACTACCGCAGTGCCTTTCAACGGAGGAAGGTCATTCATCGCGCGTTCGATGCCATGCTCCATGTAGCTCTGCGCCAACAAGCCAAGAGCCTGGACATCCATCCTCGCAGTTATCCTGTGAGAGAGGACGATGTCGCTCTGGGTCATGACGTCAGTATGTATCTTGCCAGGCTGCTGCGTCGCCAGTATAAGCGAGAGGCCCGGCTGCCTACCCTCCCTCATTATCGTGACCAAAGGCTCTGTCGCAGCATTATTGTCCTTCTCATCTTTCGGCAGGAACTCGTGCGCCTCGTCTATCACGAGCCACACAAGAGGCATGTCCTGCTTCTTCGCCGTCGAGGCAGAGACCTCCTCGAAATACGTCTCTACATATTTTATGTCCTTGAGCTCCTCCTCTTTCCTGAACTCCATCCTTGTCTTGAACAGGTGGCGCGCGACCAGCCCTACAGCCAGAGCCTTGACGTCATTCCCGCCAGCCATCGTCGCATAGCAGCTGACATCCAGCACAGTGACCTGCCCGCCCTTGGCCAGGTCCTCTATCGGCGTGCCATGGTCAGAGAATATCCCCCAGGACTCTGCTGTCTTGAACATGCTCTTCACCGCGGCCTTGGTGAGATTGTCTGTCTCACTGTCCGCATCTATCCTGCTGAAGAAATCCTTCATGAGGAAACTCTGCTTCTCCTCACGCAATTCCTCGACGATCTTCTGGATGTACAGGCCGTTTGCGCCGTACTTGTCCTGGCGGAACGCCATGCACCAGTCATCCCCTGTAAGCTGCTGCGGCTCTATCGAGAAAGGGACATCGGTGCGTATCCCTTTCTTCTTGTACTCGTAGTAGTAGCTCTCAGGGGTGAATATCTTGAAATCGATCGGCCGAGGCTTGAGCCCGTACGGCTCCAGCAATTCCTTCTCTTTATTGTTCGCGTGCCCCATGGTCCAGTATATCCCCATGGTGTCGAGGAGTATGATGCTCAGGTTCTGCTTTGTCTCCGGCTCGAGCATGGCAAGCCCCTCTGCGATGACGCCCATGGTGTATGACTTGCCGCCGCCGCGCTTGCCGCAGATCAGGACGACGTGCGCACCGGCGATGTCCATGTAAAGCTTCCTGGTAAGAAAAAGCCTGTCGAGCTTCTCCTCGTACTGCCTACCCAGAAGGATCGCGCCTTTCGTACCGTACTTCTCGACGTCCTTCGGCAGCCTACCTATCACCATCGGCTGCTCTTCCTTCACTCCCTCTTTTCCGTCAGGCACAAGTTTACCTCTCAATAAGAAAACAAACCGCTAATATGGACCCGCGTTCCTGGGCGGCTTCTGCTGCATGCCCAGCTCTCCCAGCGCGATGCGTATCTGCTCTTTTATGTAATCCTCCTGCTGCAGGCGGATGTTAAGGTCCTTGAACTGGGACTCGACCTCGTCCATCACCATCTTGGAAGCGGAATCACGCGTGATGAAATTCATGGGCTGCCAGATATTGATGTATTTCTGCAGCACCTCGACTTCCTGGTGCTTGGCGCACTCCTTAAGCTCGCGCACTATTATCTTCATCTTATCGACAATGTCTGTTATCTGCTTCTTCATATCATCAACCTCAGAATTCGTAGCCTGCACCTCGGTCATGAACTTCTTGTTGTTGCCGAGAATATTCTGGTCAGTCACCTGGGTCTTCTTCCTGAGATTAGAATAGCGCTCCTCAAGGATCATCAATCTGCGGCTGATGTTGTTCAGCTCGCCTGCAAGGTCAGCTACAGACTTGTTAAGGTCCAGGCCGACCTTCGGCTTCGGGGCGAAAAGGCCTGGCTTCTTCGCTGGCGGAGCAGGAGCGGCAGCCCCCCCATTGTCAGGAGGCATGTTCATCGGTGGGGCAGCGGTTTCGTCAGGCATTTAAATCACTCTTGCAAATAACACAATTTTTATAAAACTCGTTGTTTTATGCTGGTTTATAGGGATAATGGACTTTTGTTCATCTATGGCATAATAAAGTTTTGTTAGTATGATTAGGTAGTGATGTTATTTTAGAAAACGGTGATGTGATGGCATTATTCGAAGGCAGGCTCCCATTGTATGGCTACGAGGTAGTCAAAGAGGGCGAAGACAATGTCATGCGCGTCAACTACGAAGGCGCGCCGATGGTGCCATCGATAGAAGACAACCCTATTGTGATGTCAAGGACCTGCGACCACCTCATAGAGTCCAAAAGCACAACAAAGATCGTCTTCTCGCAGAAACGCGACTACGAGTATGACTACAACCAGGTCGCGCTGCTGAAAGAGATGGCATTGCTGTACGACAAGTTCTCCAGGCAGAAAGAGATGTTCACGCTCCAGGCGCTGCAGATAGACGCGGCATCGAAGCAGTTCGCCAACAAGTGGTACATAGAGATACAGAAGCTCGTGTTCCAGATGCTCAGGTCAGACCCTATAGGGATGTACATAGAGCTGAAACGAAGGCTGAGGGAAGAACGCGTAAGCTACCTCAAACTGGTCGACGAGAAACTGAAGCCAAGCATCGAGCACTACATGCAGGTCCTCGCCTTCCTGGTAGAGCAGATGGAAAGGACAAGGCTCATCACCATAGCAAAGCCTTTCCTGGCAGGATACAACGTCGGCGACCGCGACGTGTATAGGAACTTCTTCCACCCGATAATCAAGCCTGACTTCATGTGGACAAAGCTCATGGCCAACTACCCGCCCGACGGCGAGGAGATGGACAGCTATGTCATCGGAGAGGACACAGAGATAACCGTATTCAAGCTCGCAGACTCGGTACAGTACATCTACCACATGACGCCGCCTGAATTCAAGCTGTCAGAGGACGAGTACGAACTGCTAGACCTGGCAAGGAACATACTCGCAGAGCACAAGCCATCACGCCAGGAATTCACAGACCCTGAGAGGATGAGGGAGATATTCACCAGCGTCGGAAGGGATTTGCTCGGCGAGCTTGTGCTGTACAAGAACATCAAGCTGTCCGAGGACGACATAGACAAACTCTCGAGGATACTAGTGAGGTACACGATAGGTTTCGGCCTCGTCGAAGTGCTGCTACAAGATGAGAAGATCCAAGACATCTCAGTCAACAGCCCGCAGGGAAGACTGCCCATATTCATAGTGCACGCAGACTACGCAGACTGCGTCACCAACATCATGCCGACGACCACAGAGACAGAGAGCTGGGCGACCAAGCTCAGGATGATATCAGGCAGGCCCCTGGACGAAGCAAATGTAATACTGGATACAGAATTGGAGCTGCCTGGGGCATCTGTGAGAGTATCCACGATAACAAGGCCGCTCGACCCGTCTGGAATCGCTTTCTCTTTCAGGCGACACAGGGACAGGCCATGGACACTGCCATTATTCATAAAACAGAAGATGATAACACCGCTTGCTGCAGGACTGCTGAGCTTCTTTGTCGACGGAACAAGAAGCATGATGGTATGCGGAACGAGGTCAAGCGGAAAATCAAGCTTCCTATCTGCTTTATTGATAGAGATAATGAGGCGCTATAGGATAATAACCGTAGAGGACACGCTAGAGCTTCCGACAAACTCCATGAGGAAACTCGGCTTCAACATCCAGCCCATGAAAGTAGCATCGGCGCTGGCAAAAGGAAGCAGCGAGATGAGCGCAGCAGACGGAATACGAAGCACTTTGAGGATGGGAGACTCCGCGCTGATAGTGGGAGAGGTGAGAAGTTCTTTAAGAGGCGACGAAGAGGTAATTATGGTAGAAAAGGGTGTAACTCAATTTATGCCCATCAAGATGCTCGAAAACCTAAACTTAGAATCTGTTTTTATCCCAACACTCACCAGCAAGAATAAAATGGAATTAAAAAGGATTTCAGGTTTAGTCAAGCATCCTGAACGAAACATACTGCTAAAGCTTACAACTAAATCTGGAAGGATGGTTACTGTGACCCCCGACCACAGCGTCTTTACACACGTTAATTTTAAGATTGCGGCAATAAATACTGATCAATTAAAGGTAGGGGATCCAGTCATAATCCCATCAAAACTACCCTGCGGTTATAATGATGTCGATCATATTAATCTTTTAGAAATATTTAAAGATAGTTATCGATTAGAGGGTGCAGAGCAATATATCCGAGAAGCCATAAAAATTTTAGGCTGGAAAAAATCAAGTCAGATATGCGGAGTCTCAGACATATATCGTTATCTGCTTTCAACCCAAAAAACAAGGATTCCGATACGTTCTTTTTTAAAATTAATGCAGAAAACCAAAGTTAAATATGCTTTGCAGAACTTGAGAATCAAAAGAGGAACATCAGCAACCCTCCCCGCAAAATTTCCAATAAACGAAAATACTGCCAGATTTGTGGGTTATTACTTGGCAGAGGGGAATATAGACCCTACTAAAATACAAATAACAAATTCCAAGTCTAAAATAATATCAGATATAGAACATATTTGTAAGGAAGAGTTTCAATTAAGCATTTCCAAGAGAATGACTGCGGGTTACGGCACGTCTGTACAAATGTACATCAAGTGCAAACCTTTGGCAGATTTATTGGTTTGGTTTGGTTGTGGTAGAACAAGTTATGTTAAAAGAATTCCGGCTATGATGTACGGGCTAAATGAGAGAAAGATCTGTGCTTTATTAAGAGGTATGTATAGTGGTGATGGGTCATTTATCACCAACAGAAATTCAGGCCACATGATTGCTTATTTTTCAACATCTAAAAAATTAATTGGTGATGTGGCCCATGCTTTGTTGTCAGCAGGGATTGTTTGCAGATTACGAGTAAGGACTCCTGGGCGAAAATCTGTGAAGAACGTGTTCGTGGCCGAAATAAAACAAAGAAAATATGTTGAATATTTCTTGAAAAATATCGGTTTTACCCATAAAACTCCAAAAATCACTACAAAAAGTTTTCCTCACAGTAAAGATGACTCTGTTTATTTTGACGTACCGGAATTAGAAAAACATTTGAAGTTACCGAGAAAATACAGACATTTAAGGAAAACCCGACATTGCTCGAAAGAATATCTTAAAAGGGTAACTGAAGAAGTGAAATGCTCTGACGAAATATATACTTTTGCACATGGAGATTTTTTTATTGATAAGGTGAGATCAGTGGAAATGATACATCTCGAGAAACCTGAATCTGTCTATGATTTAGAGGTCAAATCAACTCAACGATTTATTGGGGGTTATGGTGGGATACTACTGCACAATACTGAAGCAAAGGCGCTTTATGAGGCAATGAGGGTCGGAGCAGCAGCCAACGTCGTCGCAGGAACGATCCACGCAGACTCGCCATTCGGACTATTCGACAGGGTAGTGAATGACATAGGCATCCCGAAGACCAGCTTCAAGGCGACAGACATAATCATCGTAGCAAACCCGATAAAATCGGCCGACGGGCTGCATAGGTCCCGAAGGGTCACAGAGATAACAGAGATACGAAAATTTTGGCAGGACGACCCGCTGCTGGAGCACGGATTCGTCGACCTGATGAAGTACGACCCAAAGACAGACTC
Organism: archaeon; assembly: GCA_020052935.1. Lineage (GTDB taxonomy): Archaea > Nanobdellota > Nanobdellia > Woesearchaeales > UBA11576 > JABMQF01. The sequence goes on from JAGVOD010000090.1 coordinate 26,837, forward strand.
GCTGCAGCCGACAGATGAATTGCTCGATGGAGACTCGGAAGTGCTGAAAGCCATCGCCGCGAACATACCTGACTTCGCAGGCAACTGGGACGTGCTGTGGGACAACGTGGTGATGAGGGGCGAGCTGAAAGAGCTGCTCGTCAACAAGGCAGACGAGCTGAAAGACTACGATTTGCTGGAAGCTCCTTTTGTCATAAAGGGCAACGACAAGTTCCACATGCTATCTGAGGAAGTGAAGGCCAAGAAAGGAAAGCTCGACGCAGCAGAGATAAAACGGCAATGGATCAACTGGCTCGAGCGCGAGCTGAAGAAACGGAAACTTAATAAAGGCCAAACCGAATTCAATCCATACGGATTAGGATATTAATTGCAGCATAATTGCTATTCACAATTACAGCAGCGCCACCGCCTTTTGCGTAGCGCCCATCTAGAAAAGAAGCGCTCGCGGAGGGGGAAGTCCCTTACGGGGAGGCGCCGCGATTGAACAATAAAATATGTGGCGCGGAGCCTGGCGTGGCGCTGCGATAGTATTTCGCTTCACACATCGAAATCATATTTTATGTGGCCTTCGGCCAAAACAAAACATAGATTTTTCAGCGAGGCAGAGCCGAGTCAGGCCTCGTCGCTGTGATAAAAAGAGGTCAAGATGGCAGGAATGTTCGACAAGATCGGCGGGGCAAAACAGGCGAAGCCTGCTGCACCAAAGGCAACCACGCCCGGAGCCAAGAAAGGCTTTGACTTCAATATGTACATGAAGGCCGTCGGGATATTCTTCAACGACTTCTATGGAAAGAAAGTGCCATACTTCTTCAAGAACACCGGAGCGGTGATGAAGAAATTCTCGCCGTGGTGGGGAAAGCTGCCCCAGGACGAGCAGATAAGCTACGGAGTGCTGTTGCTAGGGCACGTGATGATAATAGTGGGGATAGTGCTGATAATAATACTCTAGAATTCCTCTTTCCACCAGTCTATAGCGAAGCGGTGACTGGTGGCGTTGCGATGTCAGGAAGCTATTTTATAGTCTGATTTCTTTGTTTTTTTGTA
>JAGVOD010000078.1 GCA_020052935.1 archaeon
AGCATAGGCTGCTGCGCCCCCGGTAGTGTTGGCTGCTGTCCTTCTTTCGGCCACTCCCCGAGGTAGTGCTCCCAGAAGTACCAGCTCTTGTTGCCTTCTCCTTTGACTGTGAAGTTGAACGGCAGGTCTATCTCTCCTCTTGTCGTCGCGTCGACCATCATGTCTTCGAAGTTTATCTTCCGTAGTTTGCCGTTGGCCTGCGTCACTTCTATCTTGAGCGGGAATCCGTAGTATTCCTGGAGCCAGATCTTTCCAGGATTGCCTTCGAATGTTATCTTGTATACCTTGGTGTACTGCTCTCCCAGCATTTCCTCTTTCAGGTACTCGGGGTTGACTATGGTCTTGTAGAGGTATTCCATAGGGTCGTTGATGTAGAAGTCATCGTAGCTCACTTTCTCTAGTTCCTTGTCGAAGTTAGGCTTCGGGCAGAGGTATTTGCTGCAGTGCGAGAACGCTGTCTTTGTCAGCCTGTCCATGAGCACTTCGTCGTAGACTTCTCCTGTCTTGTGCTGCATCGCTTCAGGCAGCATGACCTTGATGAATCTTCCTTTGAAAAAGAATTGGTATTCCTTGTTGCTTATGCCTGTGTCTGTTATGTTGTACTTGTATGATTGTATGTTTGCTGCCCTGTTCAGCAGTTCGTCGAAGTCTGTTATGTTTGTCTGGTATCCTCTCTTCTCCTGTATGTCATGGTATGGCTCTTTTGTTATCGGGTTTATGTTGGGGTCAGGAGCCTCTTGAGTCTCTTCTTGTGGTGCCTCAGGTGTCTGCGTGTCCTCTGTTGCAGGCAGCTCTTCGCTGACCTGTACTTTCGTGTCAGGGTACTTCTGCTGCATGCATCCTGCCAGTAGCAGCATAGCCAATGCGATGATTCCGATGATGATGTTTGTTTTTGCCATGTTACCGTCTCTCTTAGGGCTGGTTTAAATAAATTTCTATGGATTTAAATCATCTAGCTGCTGTTTTTATATGTTATGAATTTCAGGTTTATAACGCCACACCTGCTACGGTGAAAATATGGCCACCGCCTTTTGTGAGGCCATACGCTAAAAGCTGCTCGGGCGTTGTCGGGGGACGCCCCATCCGGGGGGACAGCCCATTAGCAAATCCCGCGCTGGCCGAACCTGGCGGTGGCCGACGAGCGTAAGCGAGGAGATTTTCACCGTAGCCAGAAATACCCCAACTTATAAATACCCCCAGATTTTATTGTCCTGCATGATACGCAACTCTTTCATATTCCTGGACAGGGTGGGTGCGAACAAGGAAAAGATGTGGTGGCAGTCCGGCCTTGTAGACTGGAATGCTTTTCTCGATGCCAAGGATGTTCCTGGAATATCTAAGCTGAGGAAGGGTTATTATGACCGCCAGCTCGAGGAGGCAAGAGCCCATCTTGCAGGCTACAACTCCAGTTATTTCTCAGACAGGCTCCCGCGTTCAGAAGCATGGCGTCTCTACGACCATTTCCGTGACGACTGCCTGTTCCTGGATATAGAGACGACGGGTTATTATGGTGACATAACAGTCATCGGCATGTATGATGGCAAGGAAGTCATGACCTTGGTAAAGAACCGTTCGCTTGACAAGGACAATCTAAAGAAGATATTGTCGAACTACAAGCTTCTTGTGACTTTCAATGGGCTTTCTTTCGATGTCCCTGCGATAAACCGCTGTTTCAACAACATCGTCCCGGATATCCCTCATCTGGACCTTCGTTTTCCGCTGCGCAGGCTTGGCTACACCGGCGGGCTGAAGAAGATAGAGTCTGAGCTTGGCGTCAAGCGCAGTGAAGCCACGCAAGGTCTTGACGGCCTTGATGCTGTGAGGCTGTGGCATGATTACATCAGAAAGGGCGACCAGGATGCATTGGATCTTCTCGTCGAGTACAACACAGAGGACATAATCAACCTTAAGCCGTTGGCAGAGTTCGTCTTCGACGGCATGAAGAAGGATGTGATGCAGCACTTTAAGTTTTAGATATTTTTGTAGCAGTGCCGCCGCCATTTTGCGAAGCGTTTCTCGGTTCAAGTATCAGACGTGACCGGGGGTTGCCCCATCCGGGGATGTCACGTTGCGTAGAAATAATCAAGAAGCGTAGCATGGCGCGGCACTGCGAAGTCTTCTAGAACTCCATCAGCCCTTTCTGTCCTGTCTCTTTCTTAAGCCTTCCTCTTGGCTTCTTCTCAGCGTCGTCTTTCTCTGTCTTCTCTTCCTTCGGCGCTTCCTTGTCGTCTTCTCCGAAGAATATCTGCGGTCCGGAGTACTCGCGTTCGTTCTCGTCGAACAATGGCACGCCGTAGCGTCCGTCGTAGCCTGGCTTTATCGTCAGCTTCGCCGCCCGGTTCTTCATTATGGCGTTGGCCACCTTCTCGGTCGTCACGCTTAGCAGCCTGTCGTATGGAGTGTTCATCAATACCTCGAACTCCGACCCGAGCTTTACGATCTTGTAGTATTCTTCCCACATCTTCTTCGTCGCCATGCCTCTGCCGAAGACATTAGCTAATAGTTCATGCAGGGGCATCAATGAATAGACCTTCTTCGCATCCTTGCGCACATAACCCTCTGGCCTGTCTGCCAATTCGTCAACCCTATGATGAACCCCAATCGTCAGTGGCCTGTGGCATTTCGGGCATATCCCTTTTATTTTGATAGATTCTGGTGGCGTCAGGCAGACATCACAGTTCCTGTGCCCGTCTTCGTGGTATTTTCCGTATGCAGGGTCGACTTCTACAGTGCCGTGCAGCCCTTCTCCTGTCCTTACGGCCTTGAGCACGTTCTTGTATGTCACTTCATCCAGGTCGAGTATCGTCGCCTCGCGTCCGATTCGCCACGGCCAGTAAGAGTGTAAATCAGAAAAAGACAATATCTGCATGTTGTCTAGCTGCGCGAGTCTCCAATTCATCTGCGGGTCGCTCGAAAGTCCTGTCTCTATCGCGTGCACGTTCTTGAGCTGGTCTCCGAAAGCCTCTTTCATAGAATCGAAGCCTGACTTGGAGCCGAACATTGAGAACCATGGCGTCCATATGTGCGCAGGTATGACCTCTATGTCCTGGCTTATCTTTTTCAGCATCTCAACGAATTCCATGCAGCTTATCTTGAATATGGGCCTGCCGTCATAGTCTACCCTGCCGCGTCTCTTGAGCTCGTCAGTTATCTGTCCAACAACATCAAGGCTTGGCGCAAGCACGATTACATGCACCCTTCTTCCTTTGCCTCCCTGCGAGTATATCAGCGATATCTCTGTCTGTAGTATGAATGGGAATCCGTCCTTTGTCTTGTACACGCCTGTCCCATCGTCAGAAAGCTTCGCTTTTATCTCCTGGATCCATTCGGGGTGCGTAAAGTCGCCAGTCCCCAGTAAGCCCACGCCTTTTATCCGCGCGTACTTCACAAGGTTGTCTATGCCGAGGTCCTTGCTGCACCCTCTGCTGTACCTAGAGTGGATGTGCAGGTCGGTTATGATTTTCATTTTATGTTCCTCTTATATCTTGCAGCAGGACATACCAGTTCCTTCCTTCTGCAGAATATTGTTGAACGATTGAGAGTCCTAACTTCTTTGTGTGCACGTGCAGTGACCTTGGGTTTTGGTCAGATACCTCTGTTATTATCAGGTCGTAATTGGGTTTTAGCATCTCTACGAATCTTCTGTGCAGGCCTTCCGCAACTCCCCTTCCTTTATGTTGCTTGTCCACTAGTATCTGGCCTTCGATGAGCCATCTGAAATCTTTTACGTCCCTCCCTGCATATTTGAGTTTGAGTATTCTTTCTATGAATGGGATGAGAAGGGGTATTTTGCCTGCTTCATCTGGCGTGAGAGGCAGTTCATAACCGACGACTTTTCCGTTAGCATCGGCAACAACAATCCCGGTCATCTTGTTTATCCTCTTAAGAGTCTTTAGGTCTGTCTCAACGCTGACAAATCCTTCGTTTAGTTTATCCGCAGCGGACACGTTTTTGTGGTGGTTCGCCTGCTGAAGTCTCAAAACCTCTTCAAGATCCTCAGCTCTGGCTTTTCTTATGATGTATTCATTCATCTTACTTGTCTCTTGCAATATCTTTCATAAAACTTCAGTATCATTTAAATATTTGTATGCTATTTCTAAGGGATATGGTGGACAAATCCTTGTTTATGGGTTTCATGGGAGACTCCCCGCAGATCAGGGTACTTGATTACTTGAGTACAGAGAGGGAGATAGATTTCTCGATAACTGACATCGCAGAGAATGCTGGCATCGGCCGCGCTACTTTGTACAGGCGGTGGGACGACCTCATCAAGAACAAGATAATCGTGCACACTCGTGACATAGGCAAGGCCAAGCTTTTCAAGCTCAACACACCTAGTCCGAAGATAAAGAAGCTGATTGAGATATATGACATGTTGGCGCTGGACGAGCTTAAGAGCCGCGCGCATAATAAGATAGAGCTTGCTGCTTGAGGTGGCTACAATGAGAAAAACCGTCATTTTCATCATTCTTGTCTTGTTGGTCTCTTTGCTGGGCTGCGCCAATGGAGAGTCTGCTGCAAAGTCCTCGTACAAAGCTGCGGAATCCGCCGCGGATACTTCTGAAGAGGCTGCTGCAGAGCCTGCTGCAGTAGAGTCTAAATACACAACTCCTGACAAGACTTCAGGCACTGCGCAGCGTATCAATCTCAAGGCTGATGATGGTGTCAATCTCGTCGCTTCGTATTATCCTGGCCGTGAGAACGCTGTCATCCTGCTGCATATGATGAACAAGGACAGGCATGACTGGGATTCCTTCGCCAAGAGGCTTAACCTGATGGGCTACACAGTCATCTCTTTCGACCTGAGGGGGCATGGCGACTCTGACCTGAACTGGATGGATTTCAAGGACGTGGATTATAAGCCGATGGTCTCTGATGTCGGCGTCGCTGCTCAATATCTGTATGAGAATAACGACGTGAAGATCGAGCGGGTCTATACGATAGGTGCCAGCATCGGCGCGAACCTTGCGGTGATGTATGGCGCGACAGACTCAAAGGTCAAGAAAGCCGTGATGCTCAGTCCGGGAGCCAATTACCATGGCCTCAACCCGATAGATTCCATCGAGGCATTCAACAAGCCGATACTTTTCGTCTATTCAAAGCTCGATGACCGCTCTGCGCGGGACTGCAGGAACTTCGTGGAGATGGGCAAGGGTGAACGGCAGGAGATAGCTTACGCGGACAGCTATGCGCATGGCAATGATATGTTCAAGGAGCACTCAGACCTTGAGCAGAAGATGATTGATTTCATCAAGAATTAGAACTTCATCGGCTCGTAGTCAAGAAGTATGAACGGCTGCATGTAGGCTATCTCTATCACGACCTTTTTGCCGTTGTGGCTCCTGCTGCCGTCGGATATGAAGTCGAGGTTCTTTTCCTGTTCTATCTCGACTCTGCTGGCGAGCGTGTCGATCATTCCAGGTATGCCTGTCCGTTGTCCTGCGAATATCTTCGGTAACGCGCGGACGACGTCTATAGGGTCTGGCGTGCCGCAGATGAACTGGAACCTCTTTCTCTTGATCGCTTCTTCCGTGAACTGCTCGTCGCCCTTGTCGAGTAGGGGGTAGCAGTAGGGCTCGAACATCTCTGGCTCGTCGGGCATCCTCCAGAACGGCTTGAGTCCATAGAGGCTGACTCCCATGGTCCCTGCTGCTGTTCCGCTCCTCCTCTGCAGCACCTCTCTTCCGTCTATCTTTACCTTGCCGTCTATTGTAGTGAGTATCTTGTTGATGTATCTGGTGTCCTGTTCTTCTTCGGCTGATGCCTCTAATATCGGCAGCATCTTTGCAGCGGTGTCACGCGCCTTGGCGGATGTTATCGAGCCTGCGCACTTCGCGATCATCCACATTGCGGTCGTGATTCCTGTCTCTCCCCCCTGGTCTTTCGGCTTGTAGTATTCGTGGAAGAAGTTGTATAGTAATGCGTCTGCGTAAAGGCTGAGTATGCGTATGTGGTCGAGGTCGTATGGCCTGTCTTTCGGGTAGACCATCATCATCGGGAGGTATAGGCGTATGAATGCCATTGTCTTCAGTTCATCGTGCTTGCTTTTGGCCAGCCTGAGGTGGTGCCCGACCCTTTTGATGTTGCCGCTCATCTTGAATGTGTCTGCGGTCCCGTTTACTGTGCCTGTTGGTTTGTGGTATTCTGCAGGCAGCACCAGGCCTGATGATGGGTCGCGTGCCATCCTGTTCATCTGTCTCGCGAAATCTATCGGCCGCTGTCTTCTTTTCGCGAACCTCCGGTACGCCTGCTTGAATTGTGCTGTGTGGTAGTTCTCCAGCGTTCCGTCTCCTCCAGAGAATATCAGCACGTCTATCTTGTCCTCAAGGAACTTGTCGGACTTTGTATCGACAAGGTCTGCCGTGCCTGTCACATGGACCTCTACGTCACCGCATCCTTCAAGAGCACTCTCTATGCTCTTACCTTCTGTATCTGCGTTCTTGCCGCGGTTCTGCTTGGCTGCCCCATTGACTATGGCTCTTATCTTCATGCGTGCCAGCTCAACCTTGCTGTTTAATAACAGTTTGCTGTCCTCAACACTGGACGAAATGTGCCCTTCACAGCGGCATCAGGACCTTATTTGCCCAATGCATCGGAGATCTCTTTCGTGGAGATGGCATGCCCAGACTTGAAGAAACGGGCTTCATATGTCCACAGCTTGCATCCTTTGGCCAGGCACAATGCGAGAAAATCCTCATCCTTGTCGTGTCCTTTGAGCAGTTCTTTTGCCTTTAGGATATAGTCTTTATATTCATCTATGGGGGCGAATTCAACCCTGTTGAGGAGGATCCGGGAGACGATGTCAAACTCTGTCCTGCTGAATGCGGTCTTCTTTATCATCTCTTCTTTGTGTTTCAGGAATTCCTCTTTGAGCCTTTCAGGGGCGAGCAGTTTCAATGACGGGTTGAAGACAATCTCGACGATGTCGCCTTCTGAGATGAGTATCCTGAAGAAGACGTTCGCATCGATTACTGCTTCCAATCAGATCAGTCCTTCTTTTTTAAGCTGCTTGTGCATGGATGCTTTTGCCTTTTCAGCAAGCTGGTCGGCATCTTTCTCTGTGAGTTTTGATTTTGAGGTTATCCTCTTGAATTCCTCGAACTCCCTTGCAAGCTTCGCTCTCTTTAATGCCTCTTCCCTGGCCAGTTCAGACCAGTTTACCCAGGGGAAGCTTTCCATGTCTTCCTTGACCTTGTCAGGGATGGTGAATGTTACGGATGCCATTCAGATATCACCTTTTCTTTGGAGTGCTTTGAAGAGCTCTACTTTGTTTATTATCATGTTTCTGAATACCTCAGACCATTTTATCTCGGGGAGCCTGTCCATCTCCTTCTTTACAGCGTCAGGGATTGAAAGTGTTACCGTTGCCATGCTATACCTCCAGTTATTTATGTTTATACACATAAAGCGGTCTAGATTAATAAATCTTTCTGTGTACTGCCTATTTGTTGTATTGGCCTGATTGCGCCTGTCGGGCCGTGCTGCCCGCCACATGCAAATATTTATATATGAAAACCACTCGAAAGTAGTTAAACAACGGGTTTAATGGCCTGTCATTGTTACGGTTGGGGGTTTAAATTTGTCCAGGATAAGGCTTTTCATAGCTGTTTTGGCTGTTTTCTGCCTAGGATGGATTATGAACACTGTCTTGACCAATTTCGTCTATTTTGACTCTGAAAAGCCGTTTTCGTTCAGTTTTGTGCCTTTTATGGCCAGTCCGGAGCGTGTCTCTCCCTCTGACCATCTCCAAGAGTCGCAGATACATGTCTATGATGACAAAGTGATAATAGATGCCAAGGGAGCCACTTGGGCATCCTTCACAGACACCAATTCCATGGATCCTTTCTTTGATGATACTGCAAATTCGATAGAGATTACGCCGAGCTCGCCAGCTGATGTCGAAGTGGGGGATATCATCTCCTACAGGTCAAGCATAACTGGAGACCTGATAGTGCATCGCGTTGTCTCGCAAGGTGTTGATGATTCTGGTGTCTTCTATATTGTCAAGGGTGATAACAACCCGAGCCAGGACCCTGAGAAAGTCAGGTTTGACCAGATACATGGCGTCCTGATAGGTATTTTATATTAAGATTTAAAGGTTCAACGGTAATATCATAAAAATCCGCCTGCGGCGGATTTTTGGGATGCCAAAAATGTCTAGCGACATTTTTGTGCATAAAGTCCGGAAGACTCTATATTCAGGGGGGCTTTGATGAGCCATTATCTTTACAGGCTGTTGGAATATGTGGATAAAGGCGGTAAGCTTGTCCAACCAGCAGGCAAGCCTGTCTCGCGCGGCCTGGTCGAGATGCTCGCAGATTACTTGTCTTCTCCACGTGAAGTCTCGGAAGCGGGCATTGAGCATGTCTATGGCACGAACATGAACCGCATCAGGACAGGCCTGGTGCTGGAGCGCGTCATCGACGGTGTATGGTATGTCATTCTAGGCAGGAAATGCAGCAGCCTCGCAGACATAAGGCCTGATGCCTGTCTGAAGACTGCGGGCGGTTACGCGCGGCTTTCGACAGGGTCTGGGAATGAAGATGATTTGGTCAGGATAAGGATAGCTGAGAGGGACCCGTCTGTCAAGAGGGCGCTCATACGGGAGCTGGAAGAGGAGGGCTTTGGCGGGCAGTTCCGCCTGAAGTCTGACAGCGTGCTGCCTCTTAGCGTCTCTCATGCGAAGCCAGAGGGCATGCTCCATTTCTATCTCGGCAGGCTCAAGCACTACCCTGATTTTCCTGACAGAGGCAGGGTCATCCCGTATTTTCCGAAAGTGAACCTCCACGTCCTGAAGGAGTTCCCTGACGGAAAGAAGATATTCGTGAACTACTTCGCGATAGACGAGGTTCTGGAGCTTGCCGGGCAGGAGGTCTCGCTTGTGCACAGGGAGACTGTCGAGGCTGTCGTCGACGCGTATTTCTGGCAGAGATGCTCTCGGCTGTACATGAGGCCTGTTGATAATGACTTTGCAGATGAGGACGGGGACCTTTCCATACCCCCTGATCAGAGGCGCGCGATGTTCTCCAGGTTGGGGATACCTGCTCGGGATGATAACATTCGCCTGAAGAAGTGCAGGGTGTATTATTCATTGCCGCACCAGTCGAACATATTCGCATTGAGGATGTTCCTCGCAACGGATCTTTTTGTCCACGTGACTGAGTTCGATGAGGAGGAGATATGTGCTTTGCTCGGAGGGGAAGGGAAGATGAGGAACCTTCAGGATGTAGCGCCGAACGTGGTGAAGAGGTATCTCGGCTTTGCTTATTCTGAGCTGCTGCGTAACGAGCTCTTTGCGAATTACGTCAGGCATGGTTGAATCTTAAGGTATCATTGAAAAGGTAGGCAGCACCACAGCCAATAACTCGAGCAGAGCCACGACCGTCGCCGCCTGTCAAGCCCGCTATTGCGGCAAAATTAGTAATAGAAATAATAGAGATTTTTCGTACTAGCTTCGCAAAAAATAGTTAGGCGGGCGTGGCGGCGATGAGCGCTTTTTGCGACCTGGGGAGCAAAAAGCGAAATAGGGCGTGGCTTTGCGAGACAAAGCTAGCCTGGCGTGGTGCTGCCCGAGCGAATGAGAGACTCGGGACAGAGTTGAATCTTCAGTAAAATATATAAATAGCCCATTTTTCTATTTCTCCTATGAAAAACATCCATATTATCGGATTTTTGGTTGTGCTGTCTTTCTTGTTGGCGATTGCTGGCTGCGGTGATAAAGAGACCGAGCAGCCTGTGCAGCCCGCTCAACCTGTTGTCAATGAGACTGAGGAGCCTGAGCTTCCCGAGGAGGGAGTGCAGGACGTTCCGGCTGTGACAGAGCAGGAAGCTGCTCCTGAAGAGCCTGCGCCTGCCGAGACTCCTGCAGAGGAACCTGCAGAAGAGCCTGCTGCGAATGCGTCTGAGAAGGCCCTCACAGCCGACAACTACCGCGTCGTATCGTTGAAGGATCTGAAGGCATATCCTGAGGAGATGCGTGTCAAGGTCGGTACGACAGTCGAGTGGCGCAACGTGAATGACAATCTCCAGCACATCATCGGCTGGAATGGCCAGAAGCGGGATGGCGTGAAGCCCGAACCCATCAAGCAGGGCGAGAGCTGGAGCTACACGTTCATGACGCCAGGGAAGATAACCTGGTTCTCGACAGCCAGGCCCACTATCCAGGGCATCATCTATGTCGAGGAATAATCCTTTTGGATTTTGTTTTTACTGATTACTGGTTTACCGATTACTGTTAGACTGGTTTTGGGGTGAGATCATGGAAGGGGTTAGACAAGATGTAGTTTTGTTTTCTGTACTGTTGGTGCTTTCAGCCTTGTTGGCTGGCTGCGCTCCGCGGGCGATGGTCTGCGCAGAGCCGAACGTGCTCATAGGCGATACCTGCTGCCTGGACTCTGACAGCAATGGCGTGTGCGACACCAGGGAAGAGGTCACCGAGTCCGTGCCTGTCATCGAGGAGAGGACTGAAGTAGTCATAGAGGACAGCGACGTAGAGAAATTCGCAGGCACGTTCGCCGATACCTGGGGCAGGAAGAGCTATACTGCGCTGCACGGTCTGTTCGTGAAGGATTATAGGATGAAGTTCTCTGCTCAAGAGTTCAATTTCCTGGCGAGGAGGCTTGATGCACAGGAGGAGTTCAAGAGCGTATCGGTCGTCGGCGTAGAGCAGGACACGATCACTTACCGGGTCCTGGCAGGCGGCAAGTCATTCACCATCTCTTCTGATGTTGATGATGAGTCTGGTGAGTACAGGCAGGAGCCGTTCTATCTCTTCACAGACGTCTCTCCTGAGACTGCTTGTGGCGATGACGAGTCATGCTACATGTCTTTCGCAAAGATATCTGGCGACAGGAACTATTGCGACAAGGCAGGCTCTCTTAAGCCTGACTGCGTCGCCGAGTTCGGCGTGTCCAAGACCATAACTGCCAAGATCGATGATTGCATGAGCATCGGCGAGTATTATGGCCGGGCTGACTGCCTTGCGCAGCTTGCTGTTAAGGAGAATGACATCGAGCCTTGCTGGCAGGCAGGCTATGACAAGCAGATATTCGAGTGCATGGGTGAGGTCGCTGCTGCGGGAGAGGACGTCGACCAGTGCCCTGAGTTCGTGGCATCGAAGGGCTATCCTGGCACGCATATCCAGACAGCATACTGTATCGTAGCTTATGTCAGGGAGACGGCTGATACGGATGCTTGCGCGAAGATAGACAGGAGGAATGACATAATCCTGGGCTCTATGCAGGAGAACTGCTATAGGATGATATTCCCTTAATTTTTTAGTCTTTTATTTTTTCAGTTCTATTTTCTAGCAGAATCAGTAAGAAAAGATTATTTAAAAAAAGATTTCAGTGCAGGAGTTGTTCCTTCTTCACGAAGCGGAGTCCTGGGACAAAGCCTTTGTTCTGGACCTTGGCGCGTTCCGCTTCCTTCATGTCGATCACGTAGCAGCCCATCACTGCGCCGTCCCTGTTGCTGTATACCAGCACCTCTCTGACATCTGCGCCGGGTCTTACAGGCATCAATGTCTCGAGTCTCTCGAGGTATCCTGGCAAGGCTTCCTGCTCTTCTGTTGAGAGCTGCCTTCCGGGCAGGGTGTATATGTTCATATCGATCTGTTCCATATTATCTGGCCTCCGGTATTATTGTGATTGGTATGTTTTTCTTCGTTCTTCTGCGTGCTGCTTTATCAGCGCCATCAGCGTTTCGGTGATTGCGTCAACTGAATCGCTCTGCGAGCTTGTCCTTAAGAGGTAAACCGGTTCTCTCTTCACGAGAGCTGGCTCGGTCCTCGCGCCATCATCATTTCGGGTATTTTCGTATCCTGTCATCTTCTTCTATCCCCACTCATCGTCTCTGTATCCCAGCATCATTGCTGCCACTTCTGGCTCTACGTTGCGTACGAGCGCTTCGAACTGTACCTCGCTGAACCTTTTCCTTCTTAGCTCGGTATATGCGTCGCTGCCCTTGACCCCGGGATTGCGTTGCAGGGCTGAGAAGTCGGGTGCTTGAGCTTGTTCCGGTGTTTTCACAACCCTTCTTTCTACGATGTATTCGCCAGTCGTTGGCTTTGTCCTGTTGCCTCTGCTGGGCACGCGTGCTATGCCTCCCGGCGTCGGGCCATATACCTGTTGTAGCCTTCTGTATATCTGGCCGTGTCTCGGATCTTGTGTCGTTGCTCCGTTGCCTGGTATGCTTGGCTGTGCTGCTCCGCTAGTTGCTGTCACCGAGGGTTTCGGCAGTATGCTGGAATTATGATTGTCAATATAGTCTCTGAATATGTCTCTTGCTTCCTCTCTATCATTGTGGTATTTATCGTTCATGATATTCCACCTCCCAACACTTTGTGTTGCGGAGACCAGCAAATCTTGGATTTGCGCTGCCCCTCAACACCAAAATAGGGGTTATAGAAACAGGGCTGATATATAAATCTTTCGCTTTTTTCGTTACTGTTAAGTGACAAAAACAGCATTATTTTTAAGCCCTGCGCCGCCATTTATAAATACTTATAAATGGATTTTACCCGCTCTAATCACGAAACTTTTATATATTTGGCTGGCCTATGCTGCAAGGTTCGGGGGACTGCTGTTTTCGGTGTATACAGCAGGCATAATGCTCCTAAAGAGGACTTTCAACAACACAGATAGGGGGTAAGTGAAATGACCGCAGACAACTCCATCTTTATCGGTGGCAAGCCTTTCATGAACTACGTCACCGGTGTAGTGATGCAATTTACGACAAAGAACGCAGACGAAGTGTGTGTGAAGGCCAGGGGTAAGTTCATATCCCGCGCAGTGGATGTTTCTGAAGTCTCTTCCAAGCGGTTCCTTGATGGCACAGTGGAAGTCAAGGGGATAAAGATCGACTCTGAGGAGTTCGTGAACAAGGAAGGCAAGACAGTCCGTGTATCAACGATCGAGATAACGCTGAGCAAGAAGTGAATTTTTTTGTCTTTCAGACCTTTATGTTTCTGAAGAGAGATATATTTATAAGGAATTCTCTTATCTCAATCTTCATGGGCCCGTAGCATAACCCGGATAGTTTCCCCTAAGAGGAATCTTAGCGGATATTAAGCGGCCGGCTTCGGTGAGCAACTGCGATGATCTGAGTGAATTGCTTGCTCGATGCCACCGGTTGATGAGGGTTCAAATCCCTCCGGGCTCATTTTTTCTTTTCATATTCAATAGAAATTTAAATTTTGGTCACGCCAAACTTCTTCACATTGCAGCTGCATCATCATTCGCACCAAAATTTAACTATCTCTCTGCGCAATGCAATCACGAAGACCTTGTTACTGAAGTGAGTGATTCAACGGTAAT
>JAGVOD010000088.1 GCA_020052935.1 archaeon
AACAAGTATAATGCGATTGTCGACCAGCTCGAGTTTGAGTTTGACCAGCTGGAGCAGCTGAAACAGGATGTCTTTGACTTAAGATTGGAGCTGAAACTGTCTAAGGATAAGATAAAGTCGGGAAACTTCAACATGGTCCAGATATACCTTGACGGATTGACACCGCGTGTCGTGAAGATGTGGGAGAAGCTCGGCAAAAAACCAGAGAAACTACAGGTAAAACTCCTCGACGCAACAGAAATAGAAGCGGCGGTCAAGAAAGCGAAAGAGGACAGGGCTAAGATAAAGAAGGAAGAGCCTGCGCAGGCACCACAACAAGAGAAGCAGGAGGAGAAACCGCTGACGGCTGCAGAGATAGGCGCGAAAGAGGCGCAGATAAACGAGCTTGTCGGACAGGTAAACACCTCGCTCGAAAGGAACGATAAGATTGCGGCAAACGAGCTTTACACCGAGCTCCCGAAGATAATCGTGAAGTTCCCTGACGACAAGAAAAAGCAATGGCAATCCAAATTCGAAGAGATAAAAAAGAAGATAGGATGACAGGATAAATATGATAATAGTATGATAGGATGCGCAGGATAAGATGGTAAGAATCGAGATACCCAAAGACGAGAAGACTGAAGAGCTGCTGGACTCGCTGGCAGAGCACCTCACAGAGCTCAAGGAAGAGGCGAGCCAGATAAGGAAACAGGGCATGGACACCACAATGCTAGACCTCATCATGATAGACGTCCCCTCAAAGATACGCATGGCAAGGATGACGTACGAAGACAAGGACGTCAACGAAGTGAAAAGGTCCCTTGGGCAGATACGGCACGAGCTCGACCTCATAAAGACCGGCACAGATTTCGACGACGCACTGCAGAAGATACAGACTGCGTACGACAAGATACGCGAAGGCGACTACCAGGGAGCGACAGAGCTCTACACCAAGCTGAGGGACGTCTACAAGACACTTCCTGAGGAGACGCGGCGCATAGTCTTCGCGGCATCGCTCGACATACACCGACGCATACTAGAACAGACGAACCAAGATGGAAGAAGCTGACATCGAACTCTGGTACGAGGAGCAGAAACAGATCCTGTCTGAGCAATACATAAAGAGCATAGCAAAAGGAATGAGCGTCGAGCACAGAGAGAAGCATTTCAACAGGGCGATGGAGAAGCTCAATGCCCAGTATGAGAAGAGGCACACAAAATATGCCCGGATGCTCGACAGGAAAAAAACAAGAAGCGAGCTCTTCAAGACACTCGGAACTCCATTCAACGCGGTAGGCCGAGGGTTCTTGTTTGTGGCGAGATTCCTGGGAAGCGGAACATCAAGGGCCTTTAAAGACCATTATGCACAAGCGCACTTCAACATGCAGCTCGTGAACATACGGCATGCATACAAGATGACTGACGGCTTACACTCGATGTCACGGCCATTCTACCACTTCTATGTCAAGCACCTGAAGATGCCGCTCATCATAATCACAAATCCCTTTGTCAAGCTGGGGAGATACGTCAAGAAGAAGATAACTGCGGCAAAAGATTCTGTGTCAAAAGCCGCAGCGACAGTGTGGAAGTACACCAAGATATCCGCAAAGTTCATCGCAAAGCACGCGACCTCGGTTTCCAAGAAAGTCTCAGCCAGGATGGCTGAATGGTCCAAGAAGCACAACGAATGGCAGGCGAAAAGGATACAGACGCATCTCGACAAGAAAGCAGCGAAGGAGAAGAGGAAAGCAGATGCAGCGCAGGCAGAGACAAAGCTGGAGACGGTATAGCAGCATAAAAACATGACAATACAGATATATTTAAATAAAGACTTCCCGTAACAGCACTAGGGTGGTGGCTTGAGAGTATCTCACCAACTAAGGGAAAAAAAGGTACAAAAAGAGGTCAATACAAGACTTGGAGCTTTCCTGTCCAACAAGATAGGAGGCATGCTGTTCTTCGACTCGGACAAGGACCTCACGCAGTACTACGCACGCATAAACAACAGGACGATAAAGACCCTCCATAACCTGGAGGTAGAAGGCAAAATAAAGGGCGTGAGCCACAAGTTCCACTCCATAGGCATAGAACGCGATGCGCACGAGCACGAGCTCTTCGTGCCCCACTACATGAACTCATTCATGATAACATCGAAGAAAGAGGAGCCGTTCAGGCTGGCCCTGGAGCTCAAGGACGTCGAGGACGGCAATGTGATGACAGACCACGAAGTGGCAGAGAAACAAGGAAGGATAATCATCACATCCGCATCTGACAGAGGCAAGGTATACACGGCGATACAAGGCGCAGACCTGAAATACGACTACAAGAAGAAACCCCTCGCGATAGAGGTCATGTCACCCAGGATAGCGTTGGCGTTCTCGGACAACGAGGAAGATGCGCTCGCGTCTGCAAACCACCTGTTCATGAATGAGCAGAAGATAAAAGACATGCAGGAGAAATGCATCCCATCATCCGCAAAGTTCGACGACGAGGAGACCGCGATGGCGTACGCATGCGTGCTCAACTCGACAGACTACATGTTCTTCCAGCAGAAAGACAAGCTCCAAGGCGTGAGCCCGCTACCATTCTTCTCCAATGTCGCGAGCCCGCACACATCCATAGCGACACACGCGATGCTCATGGACGGAGAGTTCAGCTTAGTCAAGAGGTCGCTCATCAACGAGCTGGAGAACCAGTACAACAACACCGAAGAGAGAGGCTTCCATGAGACAGCATGGACCATGCTGCTGCTGGGCAAGTTCCTCAATACATTGTGCGGACAGAACAAGCTCTACAAATACTTCACGCAAGACGAGATACGAGGGATGGCGCAGAAGATAGTCGTGCTGACAGAGCTCGTAAAGGAAGGGCAGCTGCAGGAAGAGGACCCTGCAGAGAAACTCGAATCAGCAGCACTTGTCATGTCAATATGCGACCTTGCCCACGCGCTCACAAAGTCAGGCAGCTACCTCGAGAATGGAGAGGCGCTCAAAAGCCGCGCAAGAAGCCTGCTGAAGAAGACGATGTCTGAGATAGACGCCAGAGGATCGGTTACAGAGGAAGAGTTCAAATCCATATCCCTCGCAGCATACACCCACCCCGTGCTTCTCGACCATGATGAATGGAAAGCCTGCTTCGACAAGCTTCTTGGCCTGATGCACAACAACCTCGACGTATTCAAAGGCAAGATGATAACTGCACGCGCACAAGAGCCTATAGAGCTCGAGCTGTTCGGCCTGAAGAGCCTCGCAGCGATAGTCTTTGCAAAGCTAGACAAGGAGCACTACTCCCCGCAGATAAGCCAGATACTAAAAGAAGCGGTAGAGGAAGTCTTGTACAAAGGGATAATAGGCAGGCCCACATCCGCCTACGACCACACTACTGACGTCGAGAACGAGACACTCATCGAGAACAAGCACCTACTGAACAACGCCTTATTCTTAGAGATGGTAAGAGAGTGCACTTAGGCAACAGGCCACAGAACCTTACTATAATAGCGGACTGACAAAGACCTCTAACCCCGCAGCAGCAACAAGAAGGACAAGAGACAGCAGCACAAGATCCAGCGAGTCCATGATGACGTGCTTGAACATCGGGCTCTTGAAGTCGTGATTGACTACAGCGATAGATATTATGCCACCTGCAAGGCTTGCAGTGAAGTACGCGATTATCTCAGGGATGCCATGGGTCATGTACTTGAACATGCCTGCTGTTATGGCTGAGAAAAAACCGACATCCAAGTTTGAGCGCACCAAATCACCTATCGCGGCACCTATCACAGACGCGTTCCAGGTCAGTATGAATATCGCGCCGAAGCCATAGAACACCGCGAAAAGAAGACAGAACAAAAGCACCTTAATGTTGTGCACCAGAAGGGTCGAGAATGCCTCCCCGATACCAATAGCTTTACCAGAAACACTGTCCTGCACACCAGAAATCGTCGCGGTCTGCACGCTGAATACCTCTGAAAGCGCAGCCTCTGGAAGGAACACATACCATAATGAGAAAGAAACGACAAAACCCAGGAAAAGGAACAGGAAGAATACCAATGCGCGGCCATGCTCCTTCACAAGCACAGACTCCTTCACTATCTCCAGGCTCTTCTTCTCCTCAAGCTTTATCACACCATATATTATCGGTATGCACACCATCGATGTGAGCGTGATTGTGACGATGCTCGCATGCGGAGAGAATATAGAAAGACCGAGGACAATCGCGACAGAGCTGAATATTATCCCCAGGAAGAACAGCTCGAAAGGCCTCTTCTCTGCAGTCAACGGTTTGATAAGTCCTTCAAGCACCATCTTCTATCACCGAGGCAATCAGACATTTAAAGCTTTCCTTCTCTTAGCCTCATTGAAAAGCTCGTGGAACGAGCGAGTTGCTCGCTTGGCTCGCAACATAAACCTGCTCGGGCAGCACCACGCCAAGCTCCGCGCCTGTTGTCATCACTGAGAGCGTGACACCCCGTAGGGGTCGTCCCCCGTCACGCTGCGTACCAGATTGTTTATTGGCGCTTCGCAAAGTGGCGGTGGTGCTGCCTACTTCTTCAATGAGGCTGTTTTCTCAGGAATCTCAGCTACGTACTCTGAATGGTATTCCCTCACTATCAGCAGTATACCGTAACCTATGATGAACGATGCGATGAATACTGTCAGGACCGCGAAATAGTATGGCATGCCCAACGCGCCAAAATCATCGAACGAGACAAGGATGGAGAAGGCGAAAAGCAGGAAAGATACGCGCCTGATGAAGTCATTGCCTGCGAAGAACATCACGACAGATATTGCGATACTCAGGAAAAGGCCACCCAGCGTGATCATAGTCACGTTCGCCGCATTGTCACATTGCACGTGAGTGACTGCCTTGCCTATGCCGAACGTGGTCTCATGAGAACAGCCGAAGACCCTCGCAGCGAGGCTGTGGCCTAGCTCGTGCACTGCCAGAATGCCCAGCAGAAGGAACACCACGAACCCCATTATGAAGATGCCGAACTTCAGAATCTCCAGCAGCACTGGCAATGGCTTCTTCTCTTTCTTTTCCATAACATCACTTTTTCAGGATGGGTATCGTGATATCCGACCTATTCCAGGAACATGACTTCTGAAAGCCTCTTCTTCTGGACAATGCGCGACCACTCCTTCTTCTCAGGAGTGGGCTTGTCAACAACGAAGAAGAACCTCTTGTTCAGCCTGTCAAAAACAAAATAATCCGCGACAGCATCCAGCTTGAGCGAGAGCTCGTGGAGCTTCTTGTAATTCTTCTTCGGCATGATATCAAGTATCGTAGCAAGCCTGCGCTGATGGTCAGAGAGTATCTTCTCATGGAATGGGATCGACTCAATCACTTGCTCCTGGAAATGGCGCTCGCGGTGCTCATCAACCGGGTGCGAAGTCCTCTCCTTGTGGAACAGATGAGGCGCCTTGGCCTGTATCCTCAGCTTCCTCAGATGAGCCTCATGCCACCCAACCTCTTCCTCCAGGTCCAGCTTGAAGTACGGCTCTGCCATGAAAACACGGTACTGGCTCGTGCGGAAATGATGGATAGATTTAGGCTCCATGTCAGGCATGCCCTAGTAGGCTGCGTATATAAATATTTTCTTTAAAAATAGGCCCTTCTAATACATGGGCAGCGCCACCGCCAATCCTGCGAAGCGTCTAACCACAAAGAGAATCAGACCGACAAGGGGGATGCCCCC
>JAGVOD010000016.1 GCA_020052935.1 archaeon
GTTGCCCCCGTGCTTGGCGTGGGGACCAGCCAATCGAAGATTGGCGTTGCCTCAAGAAACCTTTATAAATCGAGTTCTGTTTTGTTTGCCTGCCCTAAACGTGGGGGTGGCTGAGCCTGGTCAAAAGCGCAGGACTTAAGACACGAAGGACTCACCTTGACGTGAGACATCCTGTCACTTAGTGTGTTCAAGGGTTCGAATCCCTTCCCCCACATTATTATTTTCTACAGCGTGCCACTTTGCAGAGCAAAGGTGGCACTGGGTTGCGCCGCCAGCTGGCAAGACGGCAGTTCCTGAATCCCTTCCCCCACATCTTTTTTTACTTCGTAAAAAAAGCTGTACCAAAAACGATTGTGGTATCCAGCTTCGCTTGATACCACGCAGCTTATTTATAGCGTCCCACAATACTTATTAACCCCCCGCATTCTTTTTGTATTCATGATTTCGAAGACATTCTATGTCTCATGTGGTATCATCCGCAAGGATGGTAAGGTGCTTATAGCCCAGCGTATGCCGGACAGTTTTCTCGAAGCAGATAAGTGGGAATTCCCTGGCGGGAAGATTGAGCCAGGCGAGTCTCCGGAGCAGTGTCTTGTAAGGGAGATAAAGGAAGAGCTCGGCATCAGCATAGGCGTCGACAGGCTGCTCACTAAGAACACCCATGTCTATAAGAAAGACGGCAAGGATATAGAAGTCCATATCCATGCATTCCTTGCTGACTGGCTGGAAGGCAACCCAGAAAGAATAGCATGTCAGGCATTCAGATGGGTGGATAAGGAAGAACTGCACAGCTTCCCTTTCGTCGAGGGAGATAAGATGATGATTGATCTGTTGCTGGAAGATTTATAAATTCTCATCAAATAATTTTTTCAATCCTCCACAATCCTTATATATTCCGCCTTCTTACAGTGATGCTATGGAAAAGAGTATCATCATCCTGGCTATTCTCGCATTGTTCATCATAGGCTGTTCTCAGAAGTCTCCAGACATAGTCTGCAATGCGCCATACATGAGGCATGCTGAGTCTTGCTGCATGGATAGGAACGCGAATAGCGTCTGTGACGCTGATGAGGCTGAGAAGCCTTTGTTTGTCGAGCCTGAGTATACTCCGGCAGATGATGTCACTTCTGGAGAGCCTGCTTACGAAGAGCCGGTCTACATCCCTCCTCCAGAGGAGGGCTCAGCACCTGTCGAGACTCCTTCTGATGAAGGTGTCTTTGTCGGCCAGAAGGATGTGGTCGAAGACATTCCTACCAAGTATCAGGCTTCAGAGACCAAACTCCAGGGCTGGAAAACAGAAAATGCTCACATGTCGTTGGAAGTGACGAAGATAGTGATAGACGTGAAAGATATAGAGAAGACGTCTCTCACCGCTCCTGACAAGGAGGTCTATCTCAAGGAGATGCAGCTGGAAGTCAAGAATTTTGACTACAACTACTTGAATCCGATATTCTACCTGAAGATTGGAGATTTCAAGGATCCCATAATAATAAAGGAGACCCTGCTCTGCGACCGTAGCGATGATATAGTCATGCAGGGATGCTCGCATGCATTGCCGGAAGCAGAGACCATGTACATAACAATGCCTATCGACCGCATCATCCCGAGGATAGATCTGGATAAGACTATTCTCATAACATTAGAGAACAAGAGGGATGATGACCCTGAGAGCATATTGGAGCTGGAGAAATCTTACAACATATTGAGCATCTACGGTGCTAAGTACGTGTGATATCTTTGTCTACGCTCTCGCAGTAGTTCTCTTCAGGAATACCTTCTCTTGTGACTGGTCGAATGATATCACGAATTTGTCGAAGAATCCTGCCCTTCCCAAGAGGATGGGGAAATCATATTGGCCAAGTATCACCTTGACAGGTATTTTGAAGCTGTATTTCTCATGTCCTTTCTCGACCGTCAGGTTCACCGTTGATTCGACAGAGTCTACTTTCCCGCCTATGCCGAAGGCAGGAGTCTTCTCGCCGCTTAGGTCTAGGCCGAGTATCTCTGCCACTCCCCGAGGTATGGCTGATATGTCGGCACCGGAGTCGAGGAGTGCGACCGTCTCGAATCGCTCCGAGCCATTGAGCAAGATAGGTATTGATGGTGTCTTTACTTCTGTGCCATCAGGCCTTTTGACTGTTTTGTAGTTGAAGGAGATGGTCATTTTAGAATATCATGGTCTCCTTGTCAGGTATCCTTGTCAGAAGTGGCCTTTCACGCGGACATTTTGTCTTGGCTTCGCTGAAGACCTTCTTGACATCCTTGCCATGTGCCACTATCTTCTGCGCACAGATGGCCACCCACTCACCCACATAGGGGTTCATGCTGGTCTTCATGAAGAACTGGTAGTTCTTGTCCAAATATATCACCACAGGGCATTATATCTCGGGTATTTATAAACTTTTCCGGGTTATCTCCGAAGGTTTTGCGGAGACAGGGAGCAGTACCAATACACCCAAAACCTTTAAAAGTAACCTGCCTTGTGATGGCAGTATGAAAGCCAAGAAGCGGTCGTTGACAGTGAAGATATTGCAGTTCTACGTCTTCCTCTGGCCTACTTTGCGCACTTATTTTACCTATATCAAGATGATTGGGCATAAGAAGAGGCCCAAGAGAGAGAAAGTGATCATAATGGAGGAATGAGAGATGGGAATCGTTTTGACAGAACAGGAAAAGCAGTTGGTCAAGGAAGGCAAGCTGGACCCTTCATCCATTGAGGAGCACAGGCGGGCCAATCCAGTCAAGTCTGTGGACAAGGGTCAGTTAGACCAGATGAAGCAGAGTATCCGCGAGGCCACCGAGCAGTATAAGGAGTCCATAGCGAAGAACAAGCAGCTGTACGTTGAGCTTCAGGAGAACAGGAAGAAGAAAGAGGATTGCAGGAACAGGCTGGCTGAGCTGAGGAAGAAGAAGAAAGAGCTGCTCGGCCAGTAAGGCTGTTTTTAAGCCGCGAGGCAAACTTTAAATATCACTTCTGGGTCTGTCTCGCTAAAGGGGGTTTCATGGCTAAGAAGAAAAAGAGCATTCTCATCATAGAGGATGAGGTGAATATCGCGAATGCGCAGAAGATTATTCTTGGTAGTGACTATGATGTCTCCATAGCTTATGATGGCGAGGAAGGCTTGAAGAAGATAAATAGCCAGAAGCCTGATCTCGTGGTTCTTGACCTTATGCTTCCCAACAGGGGAGGCTATGATGTCTGTTTCAGCGTGAGGCAGGACCCGAAACTCAACAGTACGAGGATACTTATGGTCACTGCGCTTACGCAGAATATAGATAAGACAAAAGGGGTGATGGTCGGCGCAGACGCGTATCTGACAAAGCCGTTTGAGCCGCAGCAACTATTGGATGCTGTGAGGCGCTTACTGTCATGACCCTTGCCCCGCTGCTGCATGGATTCTTCAGTTTCTTAGGGACCGTCGAAGGGGAGCTTTTGAAGTCTGCTATAGAGCTCATCCTCTTCACAGTCGTAGATTACATGATAATCTCTGAGTGGACGCGCAGCAGGAAGCGTGAGTTGAAGTTTCTCATCATAGCTTTCTCTGCCATGGCTGTGGATAAGCTGGCGTCGGCTTATTTCCTGGCGAGTGTCGTCTTCACAGGCTCTTCAGCCCAGTTCTGGACACTGCACACTGCTGATAACTTGTTTGAGATATTCGCTTTGTTCCTGGTCGCTAACGCTTTCATCTATCCTATACTTATCCAGAAGAAGCAGGGCGCAAAGAGGTTCATGGCAAGTAAGCTTCCGTTGCTGTTAGGCATAAGCATTGTCTTGTCTGGTTTCGTCTGGTCTGTAATCGACCTTCGCGGCGGAGCATTGACTGATTTCTGGACCAACACCAGCATAAACATCGCCCAGATAGTCGTCTTGCTGTACTACGCAGGCTACATAATCGCCAACAGGCAGTACAAGCTGAGGTACAAGATCAACATAATGTTCGCTTTTGTCATATACGCTGTCACGCCTATGATTGAGCTGTTCAACATAGTCTTCTATGACAACCTGAACCGTTCCCTCGCAGTCGCTGCGCATCCTTTCCCTTTCATCTCCATCCTCATGTTCACTCAAGTGATATACCTGAAGCTTGCAGACAAGGCGATGCTGAAGTCCCAGCTGAAGCGTTCTGAGGCGATGTACGCGCACGAGAAAGAGCTCTCGAAGCTGAAGGATGAGTTCGTCTCGACTGTCTCTCATGAGCTCAAGACGCCGATCACTTCCATGAAGCTATACACAGGCCTGCTGAGGGAGGGCAAGCTCGGCCCGGTGCCGAAGAAGCAGAAGGATGCGTTGGATGTGGTCCACGACGAGACTGACAGGCTGAACCGGCTGATAACAGACATACTTGACCTCTCGAGGCTGGAAGCCAACAAATCCCGCCTGGAGCTGTCCGAGTTCGACCTGCGCGAGCTTGTCGACGATAAGATATACCTCGGCATGGCGAAGAAGGAGCAGGTCTCTACAGTCATCGACGTGCCGAAAGGGTTCATCGTCACGGCTGACAGGAACAAGATGAAGCAGGTCTTCATCAACCTCTTCAATAATGCTGTGAAGTTCACTCCTGCTGGCGGAACGATAACCATCTCTGCCATGATGCGCGACACTGAGTGGGATCTCTCAGTGGAAGACACAGGGATAGGCGTCGAGAAGGATAAGATCCCGAAGCTGTTCGAGAAGTTCTATCAGGCAGAGAATTACATGACGAGAAAGAAAGGTGGCATAGGCCTCGGGCTTTCTATTGTCAAGGGCATCGTCGAGCTGCACGAAGGCAAGATTGGTGTAGAATCAGAATTGAACAAAGGCACGAAGATAACTATTGTGTTTCCGAAGCTGACGCGTTACTGACCATTGCTTTTTGCAAGATACTTCTCATAGAATATGTCGAAGCAGTCTTTCTTTCCTGCGCCGCCCGAATCTTCCCAATGTGCGTTGGATGGGCCTGGCGCAGGGAATATTATTATGTATCTTAGACCTGTTCCGTCGCTGTGGAGTATCTCTCTGTCGAGTATCTCTATCTCTGTCGGGCCGTTTTCTCGGGTGTAGTACCGCCTTGTGAGTGTACCTTTTTCGGTGGACTCAGTCGCGCCAGCGAGCACGACGTGAGATCCCTTTTTCGGCATCATGAATGCCCTCTGAGGATGGAACTGGGTCTGGTAGGTAAGAGTGAGTTCGCTGTCATCATCAGTCATTATGATTAGGGGGATTTTCTGCAACGCACGCAATATCGCTTGTGCATCCTCTTCAGGAGGTGCTATTATGCTTGTTTTTCCAACCCTGTCAGTCTCGACAGAGCCTCGCAAGTCGAACTTCTCGTATATGTTCCTACGGTGCACATTCACGTGCGCCTTGCCTGAGCGGCAGGATATCACACCTTTCCTCTGCTCGTCGTATAGAGCTGAGTTCTTGTCGATCTGCACATCAGTCACTGTTGAACCTGCCTGCGGGAATACCTCTATCTTGATTATAGGGGTTTCTTTATTGTAAGTGATGAGCGGGCTTCTTCCGTCGGATGTGGATATGCTCTGGATTGTTCTCTGCAGTATGCTTGCAAGGTCTTTGGAAACGCCCGCATCGTGGCGGCTGATTATCTCAAACAATTTTCTTTCTCCCGCTATGAGGTATTGTGCGATGGCTTCGAGATCATGATTGGGTGTCTTTGCAGACTTTATTGCTGGTATCTCTATGATCTTTGCTGGAGCGACATATTCTCTGCTGGGCTTTTTCGGTTCTGCAGGTGGTGCGGGTGATGTAAGAGGCGTGTCATCTACTTCGCTCAGGTCTACATTGACCTCTCCAGGCATGAGCGTTCTTGTCTTTATACAGAACTTCAGCTCGACTCCGCCATAGCTGCGCGTGAAACGTATTGTTTCAGGTTCGCGTGTTGCGTGTATCATGATGCCTGGCTTCCTTCGTAGCTGGCGCATCAGTGCGTCGATGTTTGTTATGTGGTTGCCTTGCTCCGGCGCTATGTATATCTCGCTTGTCGTCCAGTTTGATTTTGGGACTATCCTTGCTGTGAGTTTCGTGTCATTAGTTGTCAGCAAACTGTCTATGCTGTTTGTGTCCAGTAGGCGGTTGATTATTCTTTCCGCCGTGTTTGGATCCTTAAGTGCATCCTTTCTGACTTTTTCGTCTAGTCCTGAGAAGTCCTTTTCTATCTGTATGAATACCATTTAGCTCAACACCATGTCTGGTTTCGTCTTGCAGATTATATAAATCTTTCGTTTTGTTATTACTGTTTAATGGTTATTTTTTTAGGTATTTCTCAATACGGGTTTGGGCAAACCTTTAAATATGAACCAAAAATCAGTTTTATGCACCGGATAACTTGATTACTGTTAGACTGTTGAACCGGTATTCGCCTCCGTGGCTTAGTAGCTATAGCGCGTGCTTGGTAAATGCCTTGCGCAGCAAGGCTCGCTTTCCAATAAGCACGAGGTCGCGAGTGCAACTCTCGCCGGAGGCTTTGTTTTCTTTTCTTCGTAAAGCCAAGAGTGAAGCCGCGCCCTACTTCGCTTGGCTCGCTGCTGTGTCAGAAACCTTTGGTTTCTGAGCACATTAAAAATGCTGCGGCATTTTAAATGCTCACCAAGCTCTCGTCGCCGCCACGCCCGCTTGATTCTTTCTTACGAAGTCAGCCTGCAAAATCCCAATTCTTTCCTTGACTAATTTTGCCGCTGTAGCGGGCTTAAAAGGCGGCGACGGTCGTGGCTTCACTCTTTTCTGCTAATTTTAAATACAACCTCATACTACTTTTTTCTGAGGTAGTTGAGCATGCAGGAAGAAGAACGGATTTCTGACGATTATGTACATATTCTCCAGAGGCTGAGCTATTTCAATCCTGACAACCAGGATATGTGCGCTTCGAAGGGTATAATCTGCGAAGAGATAGATTCTCTCGAGGCCCGTGCCCAGAAGCTGCTGGTGGAGTCTAATGCTGGAGCGATACCTTCTGTCGGGAGGTCGGAGCCTATAGATGTCATTTTAGAGAGATATTATGTCAAGCCTCCCATCTATACTAATACGAGGTCTGAAATGATGAAGAAGGCGAGGGAGCTCGGCATAATCGAGACTCCGAAGCCTCAGAGGGAAGTGGATACTGTTGAGATGCTTTATGCTCTTGCGTGGGGTCTGCGTAGGCACGCGATGCCTTTCGCCAGTTTCGCGGCAGTTGCAGAGGAGCTGCGCGAGCATCCTGTCTCTGCAGGCGAGAAGGTCCGTGTCTATTTTGCTGCATCATTCATAGAGGCTGTGAAGATAGCTGCATACGCAGCTACTCTGTATTACCTTTTCACAGGAGAATCGCCTTTCGATCTGGTCTTCCCAGGTCATGCGGTCGCTGCGCAGCCTATCGAGCCGCCTGAAGCATTGCTCTAGGCAAAACAAAGATTCTGAGAAACAAGCTTTTTAAGCGATAGCGGTGTAGTATCGCTGTGTTATTATATCTGTGAGTATTGCTGGTCAAAAATGGTTAGGACAGGGTGGTATTGCATTCTTGCATTCTTCTTGCTAGCCAGCTCTCTCGCAGTCCTTGCTGATGATGATTCCAGCGGCAGCATCAGCGTCGAGATAAGGCAGCTCGACAAGAGCCTCTCGCTGGTCACGCTGGCAGTGCTGGTCGTTGTTGTTGTCGTGGCGTTGGCATTGTCCATCTACCTGCTTTTGAGCCGCGCTCCCAGTCCCACAAAGTCAAGGCATGACCTTGCGCTTAAGGTGTCAGAGCCTGCGTCGCGGCATGATGATTACTATGCTGCTGTCTTTGACGAGCCTGTCCCAAAGATTATTGACGAGAAAGCCGCTCCTGCATCGATGATGTTGGCAGATCCTGTTATCAAAGATGTTGAAGAGGATATGGAGATTGGCGGTCCCGAAGCAGCAAGAGTTGATAATGCTCCGAAGAACGGCAGTGTTGACCGCTACCTTAAGGAGGATGAGCGCATAGTCATGAACGTCCTCAGGATGAAGCACGGTTCCTGCACCCAGGCGACATTGCGCGTCGTGACTGACTTCTCCAAGGCGAGGCTTTCGCGTATCATCTCAGAGCTTGATGAGCGCGGTGTCATAACCAAGGTGCAGCAGGGCAGGAAGAACCTGGTCACGCTGAAAGTCTGATTCGCCGAGTGTTTTGTAACCACTGATACATACTAAAAAAAGAAATGTTTATATATGCAAGGTTTCAACAAAGGTGTTTCAGGGGATTTAGTCTATCTCAAAAAGAGCTGAACTTGATGATGATATCATAATCACATTGCTGGAGGTATTTAGAATGGCGGATGTTAAACCTTTGGAAGCTATTTTGGTTTTGTATCATGAGGATACTCAAGTTGCTGAGAGTATCGCGTTTCAGAGCGGGCTGCAGAAATTGTCCAAGGCAATCGGAAGAGATGTTTCTTGGGAAGCTTACGCAACGCCGCAGCTAATGGTAGAGGGGCTGAGCGCTAGGCTCAAAGCAGCAGACGGTCTTGAGAAGCGGGTTGTCCTGGTTGCGCCTCAGACCTGTGAAGGGGAGAATTGTGTAGCCCAGATTTATGATAATGCCCACCTCGCAGGTGTTGCAGGCACGCATTTCATCCTCATCGCTGATCTCACTAATGATTCTGCAGTGAGAAGCATCTATGAGACATCCAATGCGACAGATAACAAGCCAGGCCAGCTTCCGAAGATTATGAATGTGGCGAATTATGAAGGTGTCGGCCAGGCTCTGATTGATGCTAAGATATTCCCGAAGACCGAGAAGCCAGGGTCAAGGATACCACTGCCTACGAAAACATCCGCGAGTGGAACGACTCCTCCGCCTCCTCCGAAGAGAGTGCCTGCGACGAAAGCTCCGGCTTCTGATCCTGCTCCAGTCGGTAAGAAGAGCCGCGTCGGGACTTATGTCGGCCTTGGCCTCGGTGCCGCTGCCCTGTTGTTCACTGGCATTGTTGTCGGCTATCGCTCCTGCGCTCTCAGCGCATTGGAAGAGAAGGCTAGTGATGATTCTGCTCAGGTCCTAGGCAAGTACGAACATCTCAATGACAGGATGAGATCAGCTCTTGAGAGCAAGTACCATCTCAATCCTAACACGTTCGATGACAAGATAGACAAGGAAGCCCTTGACACGCACGCGAAGCTGCTCGACCAGTATGTCGGAATCTTCGGCGCCGACATGAGCGGCAAGATCTCTGATGCTCTGCTAGGCATGGGCGTAGATGAGCTCAACGCAAAGAAGAAGGCGCTTGAGGATTACATCTCTGTATATGGCGCTCCATCCAACCCTGAAGTTGCGACGAGGCTGTTAGCAAGATCTGGTGGCGAGCTCGCAGAGCGCGCCGAGGAAGGAAGGCAGCTTCTAGCCTCATGGAACGCAGCGCATCCGGCCCAGCCGCCGGTCGTCTGTCCTGCGCCAGATGTCAATCAGCAGGATGTTCAGGATGTACAGGCACAACTCGATGCATTGCGTCTCCAGTATGAGGGAAGTCTGCTCACCTGCAGTCAGGGCACATTGTGTGACCTGTTGCCGCCGAGCACGCCTGATGCGTCTCAGCCGGTCGCGCCAGTAGCGACTGCGCCCGTCGTGGCAGAGGTCGTCGCGCCGCAGCCGCCAGCACCTGTTGCTCCGTCTGCTCCGTCGACACCGTCGCATCCAGCCGATTCTGGTGCTGGAGGCTATCATGGCGCCACGCCTTATCACCCGTCGGTGATAGGGGTGCATAACCCGCATTTCATCCCTGCGTCGCAGCGCAACAAGCTGCCTGGTTCTTCAGGCCACGGATACAGGCATTAAGTTCTCGACGAGAACGTAATATTTTTAATTTTCACATTTTCTTCTTCTTATTTCATTGTTTGTTTTTTCTCGACGGAGATTTAGATGCCCGTCTTTTTGCCGCTTTTTGGTGCGGGTTCCGCGGTGCTGCCCAACGCCTCAGAATTCTTAGATAAGTTGTTTTATGTCTTATTTTGACGTAAAAAACTCTAATCTGGCTTATGAAACGTTCATCTCCTCTGTGGAACAATTGGGAAAGAAAAGAAGTTTCCAGAAGATGTATGGAACCTTCCTGCGTCTATGTTCCACAGGTAAGTTATATATCTTTTCTCGTCTATAATACTCTCAGCGACAGAAAAGCTCTGCCGACGCCCGTCGTGAGGGGTGGTTGCGTCGAGGAGAGAGATGCGGTTGGCACAGAGCCCGAGACTCTGTGCGGATGCTGTCATCGCATGCATCGCGAAGATGCAATGAAAGCAGATGCATGTTCCGGACATTCGGAATTCATCTGCCGTATCACATCACGGAATCCAGATCCTGCAAATCATCATGTTTAATCTTTTGCGCAATTGCCTGCAATAATCACCGCACATATTTTGTGCATTTGTTTTTGCAGGTGTTGCTGTTGTGTTTGGTCGCACATCTGCGCATCAACTATGCAGCAACGCAACAAGTGATCAGCGATCATTGATGTTTGTTGTTTGCGTTATGCGCGCATTGCAGGAAGGATTTCTGTTTGATGTTGTTTGTCAGGTTGCGATGAGTTGCTCAGCATCTTGGTGTTAGTGAAAAAAAGTTTGTGCAGCAGCAGTGCTAGGGCTGGCGATGTTAGCAGCACAACTGCCAATAACAAAAGCAAAACAGGGGCAGTTGTTGTAAATGATGAAAGCAAAGCCACGACCGTCGCCGCCTGATTACTTCAGGATATGGTGGCCTGAAGGCTTACGAATCCGAAGGATTCGAAAGAGCCGAGTAGGGCATGGCTTTGCGACCCCGAGCTTCGCGTGCCACTGCTGCTTTGCTGAACATATCCCGAAAATCCTTTCAGTAAATCACTCATGTTCGCTTTGGCCCTTGATGTGTCATTTTTACAAAAGAAAGCCCCAAAAAGGCAAAATTCACTACGACACGATACTCAAAACGCGAAACATTTAAATAAGGGTACTACTTGTGAGTTGTAGTTTTTCAGGGGTGGGCATTAGCTCAAAAGAGCGTAATTAAGGGCTTTTGCTAGCTAGAAGTAGGATTATTATCATTTGTGAGGATGGGCAAAATGGAAAGAAAGCTTGAATCAAAAAACAAAGGTTTAAATAGGGTTAAAATGGTTCTGGAAGACGTAATTGACTTCTTGGACGATAATAGGGGTGCAATATTGCCTGCTGGTCTCGCTGTTGCTGGTGGCATAGCCATAGCTACGCCTACTGTCAAGGCTGACGCTCCGGCTCCTAACCAAGAACTTAGCGATTACCAGAAGATAGAGATAATGGACCAGCTCATGATTGAGGAAGAGACCGCTCCAGCGTACCAGTCTGCCCATCCGGCTGATCTGCTGAACGGCTTCGGCTTCGAAGAGAACACAAGGGCTGCTGGCGTCTACCATGCTTTCCCAGGTGTCAGGATACCTGAGAGGGTTGTTGGTTGGGTCGCAAGAGGTCCTGCTTCAGTCTCTCCGAATCCTGCAGCTTATGCCGCTCTTGGAGCGCAAGCTGAATTTGATATGGGTTCACAACCGATAGTCTTGCCTATCCAGGCAGGTCACAGCATGCTTGATTCGATCGGGCAGTGCTTTGCCGGACAGAACATCAACAATACCATCAGCCAGAACGGCTTTGATCTCTGCGAATATTTCAGGACTGCAGATGCTGCATCTCAGCAGAGGGCTATTTCTGCCATGACTGGCATGATACACACCCTCGGTGCTGATGCAGAATACTCTGCAATCCATCAGCAGTCAGAGAGTTACACTATGCACAAGGAAGTCCTGTTGGCAGGAATACTTGGATTGGCAGGCTATGTGCCTCAGCCAGCACAACCTGTTCAGCCGACTCAGCCTGTTCAGCCTGTCCAGCCGACGGTAATCTATGTCCCGGCGCCACAGCAGCCTGTTCAGCCTATTAGACCTGAGTGTTCTGACGGCGTAGACAACGACCATGATGGTGATACAGATGGTTATGACCTTCAGTGTGATCATAACCCTGCGTGGACTAGCGAGACTGTGGCATATGTGCCTCCTCAGCCTGTTCAGCCAGTGCAGCCTGTTCAGCCTGTTGAACCGGTCCAACCGGTCCAGCCTGTTGAACCAGTTCAGCCTGTTCAGCCTGTCGCGCCTGTCCAACCAGTCCAGCCGACTGTTGATCCTTGCGCAAACCCTGCTTTCTCGTCTACGATGGAAGGCATCCAGGCGCAGTACACGCAGCTGCTTGCCGACGGTGAGTGCGATGCCGCGATAGAAGCGGTTATGGATGATTATGTCGCTCTCCGTGTCAATTGTCCGACAAGGGCTGGCGAGATAGATGCAGCCACGCAGACACTCAGCGACAGGGTCGAAGAGTGCGAGCGCGTGCAGGCAGAGGTGATAAGGCCTCACGACGCTGAAGTCGGTGGCGGTTTCCTCCAAGGTCCGGGCATCTCGAATTCAGGGTCTGGACATGCATACCTCGCTTTCAGCAATTCCGACGAGGCTCAGAATCCGTTCCAC
The DNA here is from genome assembly GCA_020052935.1 of archaeon. GTDB lineage: Archaea > Nanobdellota > Nanobdellia > Woesearchaeales > UBA11576 > JABMQF01. Next base: position 12,442 of record JAGVOD010000016.1, read on the forward strand.
GCATTCGGTTTTGTTGATGGCGGAAACTATTTCATAGATGTTACGCCGGGCAATTCCTTCGGAACAGGAAGGCCTTTCGCAGGCGCCATGTTGGGTCTCGGCGGCGAGAAGTGGGAATTGACTTTCTCAGCTGATATGGATTGGCTCAGTTCAAGGTCAAGTTACAATAATGGTCCAGTGACTGTCGGTCCTAACACAATAGATATCGAGGGCGGGACAGAGACCACGACTGAAACAAGTTCAGATTGGGGCGATTCTACCACTGAAGGTTACGTGCCTTCTCATTGGTTTGTCGCGGGCGAGGGTGGCGGCGTCGTAGACGAGTGGAAGCTCAACTTCGGTGTCGGCTACGGCCAGGACACTCATCACCAGCTCGATACTGCTAACAGCAATATCCACTCAGACATAGCGCAGGACTCTGTGTTTGTCGGCCCACCTGATGGGTCTGTGCACTCAGAGACTTCAGCTGATGTCGATGCCAGCACAGTCAACCTGACTGACGTGATAACTAGGCTTATTGCGTTCAGGGCAGAAGCTGTCCGTGATGGCGGAAAGTGGAGCTATGGCGGCGCATTGTCTGTCTTTGCCAACTGGTCTGATGTGACTGGCAGCTCGACTGTCGATACAAATGTCAATGTTGGAGACACGACTACGACAGTGCAGATGGACGGTTTCCCTGATGAGGTCATCGTCACGCCAGGCTCAACCACGCCAAGTCCAACGCAGGTCACTCCTATCGATATGGCTACAGCCTACCAGGTGCAGTTCGTGCCTCAGTTGCGTCTGCACTATGATACTGAGCGCCTAGCATTGAGGATAGACCCTGCGATGATTGTCGGCTTCGACAACCAGGACGTGATGTGGACAGGAATGCCTGTCGGCGGTAACGTGACTGCGATAGCAGCTATCAATGATAGATTGTCTCTCGGCGGAAACGCCTACTGGGAAGGCAATGACTTCAACGCATCATTCCTTTTGGCGACTACAGGATTTGAAGGCCTTGTCGGCTATACTGACCGCATGAATGACCTGAGAGTCAGCATCATGGACCAGCATCTCCGCGATCGTTATGCGCAGATGCTTTTCGACCACTACGTCGCAAGTAATGACGGTGTCGTCCTTGACGCTGGTTTCGGCGTCAACGGCAATGCAGACGGCTCGTTCCACGGCACTGTTGCTTATGTGCACCAGTTCCCGAACGCAGGCGCGCTCGGTGCCAGCTTCGGAACAAGGGTTGCGGGAGAGGATGAGTGGCAGTTCAGGGCTGCTGGCTACATACCTCTGACCCACGGCCTCAACTTGACTGTCGACGGCCACACAGAGAACGACCGTGTCGCACAAGGAAGGTCTTGGGGGATGGACTTCTTCCTGGTCTGGCATTATGACCTGATGAAGAAGGACAAAGAAGACAAGTAATCTTTTTGTTTTATGCTATTATATTGATATTTATCCAAAACTCACGAGGGGTTTAACGAAATGGGCTTGAAAAACTTGAACTACATCTTTGTGTTGGCAGTTGTCATCGCGCTGTGCGCGGTGCAGGCGTTCGCTTTGCCGGACAACCCGCCTACATGCAGCCTGTCGTCCAATACGGCAGACACTGCGACGACTGCTGTCTTGACTGCGGTCTCAGTCGACACCCTGTCTAATCCAGGCGTCGATACGATAACGATATACGAGAACGGCGCTGTCATAAGCACCAAGAACTGTGCTTTTGCCACCAGCTGCGTCTCTGTCAAGACTGTCTTGAAGACGTCTGGCGGTGACTTCAGCTACTATGCCGTCTGCCGTGATAGGGCTGGTCAGCAGACCACGTCCAGCACGATAGGCGTGCACTTCGACGGCATGAATCGCCCTCCCGTGATTGATACTTACACACCTTCAGGCCCAACAACCATCACTGAGGATAGGTTTGTCGATTTCAGGATCACAGCCCATGACCCTGACGGAGACGCCCTTACATATGAGTGGAGGATAGATGGTGCGGTTGTCGCTGGTGCCACAGGCACTTCCTATAGGTTCTCTCGCAGCCTCGCTGTCGATACTACCTATATTATAGCTGTCTATGTATATGATGGCAGAGGCGGAGTCGATGTCCAGACCTGGACAGTCACTATAAGAGACTCTGTCCCTACAGTCGACCTGACAGGCATTGCTACAGGCACTGAGTGCACTAATTTCACTTTCAACGCGAACGTCGTGTCTTATGACAGCGTCGCTTCTGTCGCATGGGATTTCGGCGACGGCACTGTTGCGACAGGCACTTCCAGGTCTGCCTCTCACGTCTATGCTGAGAGCGGAACTTACACTGTGCGTGTCACAGTCACTGATTCTGACGGCGATGCTGTCACAGACACTTTGACTGTCATCGTGAGCGACATCTCTCCTGATGTCGATGCTGGTGATGACCAGACTACTGAGGCTGGCGTTCCTGTAAATTTCTCAGGCACTGCTACGATGCCTTGCGCAGCTGACACTATCCAGAACTATACCTGGGATTTCGGCGATGGCGAGACTGCATCCGGCCAGAATGCTACGCATACTTATGATGAGCCTGGCGAATACGAAGTCACTTTGACTGTCTGTGATGAGGACAGCTGTTCTACAGACACTCTTACAGTCACAGTCACCAGCGCAGGCCCTGATGCTGACTTTTATTATGTCCCTGAAGACCCTGTCGAGGGTGATGTTGTCAATTTCTATGACAACTCGACCTCGCTCGACCCGATTGTCTCGTGGGCATGGGACCTCGACGGTGACGGAGACATAGACTCTACTGAGCAGAATCCTAACTGGACATATGCAGAGGAGGGAGATTATACTGTCTGCCTCACTGTAACTGATGAGGATGGAGATTCCGACACACAGTGCTATACTATAACTATAGGCAATAACCCTATAGCTGGCGTCGACCTTGTCTTGAACACCACATCTGGTGTCGAGCCTCTCGATGTCGAGGCCAACTGCACTGCTGTCGGCGGAAACACTCCTTATGATTTCATGATTGATTTCGGAGACGGCAGCGTGCCTGTCCTGAGCGACAGCGCTACGCACACCTATGTGCAGAACGGCACTTATGTCGTGAATTGCACAGTGACTGATGCTGATGGCGACGAGATGTCTGACACAGAGGTCGTTGTTGTGGATGATACAATCCCGAGCGGGGACTTCACATGGGACCCTGCTGACCCGTCTGTCTTCGAGAACGTTACATTCAACGCCACTGTCGACGCTTATGATGGCGTCGCTTCGTATGATTGGGATTTCGGCGATAGCTCTTCAGGATCTACTGAAGAGGACCCTGTCCATGTCTATACTGATGGCGGCGACTACAACGTCACGCTTACAGTCACTGACGGAGACGGTTCTGTCATAGTAATAGACCATGTCGTCCATGTCGCTGACAATCCGCCCGGAGTCGACCTTGTCGTCGATCCTCTGAACGGCACCGAGCCTCTGATAGTTGATATCGACTGCACTGGCATCGGCGGAGACGGTGTCTTGAGCTACGAGATAGACCTCGGTGATGGCTCTGCGCCTGTCTCTACAGACCATATAACTTACACGTATGTCCAGAACGGCACTTACACTGTCAATTGCACAATAACTGACATCGATGGCGATGCAGCGATTAATTCGACCATTGTCGACGTGTATGACACTGTCCCTACAGTGAATTTCACTTACACGCCTACAGACCCTGTCGAGGGCGACTCAGTGGATTTCGATGCGACAGCTACGGCCTATGATGGAATAGTCTCTTATGCTTGGGATTTCGGCGATGTTACTTTCAATGACACAGAGGACCCGACGCATGTCTATACTGTTGAGGGCACTTATGTCGTCGTATTGACTGTCACTGACGGCGATGGATCTATAGCTATTGCTACAGACACAGTCATTGTCGGTCCTAACGACGCTGATGTCACTTTGATGGCCAACGTCACGTCAGGCTATGAGCCTTTGACTGTCTCGTTCGGATGCATTGCCCTTGCAGGCAACCCGCCTTACGGCTACTCTTTGGACTTCGGCGATGGCAGCGCTCCGGTTACTACGCCTATCGTTGACTATACTTATGTCCAGAACGGCACTTATGTCGCGAACTGCACTGTGACTGATGCTGATGGCGATGTCAGCTCTGACATTATTATAATAAATGTCTTGGATACTGAGCCTGACGTGTATTTCGATTATCACCCCACCTCCCCGATTGAGGGAGACGAGGTGCACTTCAACGGCACAGTCACTGCATATGACACTCCAGTCACCTGGGTATGGGATTTCGGCGACGGTTCTAGCTCCACTGAGGAGGACCCGATCCACTCCTATGCATCTGAACGTGACTACAACGTCACTCTCACAGCGACTGATGCGGACGGCTCTGTCGTCGTATATGGAGTGACGCTGCATGTCGGCAACAACGCTCCGTTTGTCAACCTGCTCGCGGATCCTACATCCGGGCCCGAGGGCTTGAATGTAAGCTTCAACTGCACAGTCACTGACGGCAACGCTCCGCTGACTTTCCTGATGGATTATGGTGACAGCACAAGCAGCACAGACCAGAATTCCAGCCATGTCTACTCTGTTCCTGGCACTTATACTGCCACTTGCACTGTCGCTGATGTGGATGGTGATGTCGACTCTGACTTTGTCCTCATAAATGTCGCGGACAACCCGCCTGTCGTCAACCTGACAGCAGTCCCGACGACTGCTCCTGAGGGCATGACTATAGACTTCAACTGCAGCATAACTGGCGGAGACGCTCCTTTCGGCGTGTTGCTGGACTTCGGTGATGGTAGCTCTACTGCGAGCCCTGTCGCAAGCCACAACTACACTCTTGAAGGCATCTACACAGCCACTTGCAATGTAAGTGATGTGGATGGCGATGTCGGCTCTGATTCTGAGCTGATCAATATAACCAATAATGTGCCTGTCGTGAACCTGATAGTGAACGCAACATCTGGCTTTGAGCCTATGAGTGTCGCTTACAATTGCACTGTCGGTGCAGGCAACGCGCCTTTCACCTACGCAATCGATTTCGGTGACAGCACGACCAGCACAAGCGCCACCGGCACGCATGACTACCCGACCCCAGGAGTATATCCTATGGTCTGCACCGTCACTGATGTCGACGGCGATTGGGATGATGATACTGTGGGCATACATGTCATAGACAATCCGCCCATCGTCAATCTCACTGCGATACCGACAGCAGGCCTTGAGGGCATAGATGTGGATTTCGTCTGCACAGTCACTGGCGGAAACGCTCCTATGAGCTATGTGCTTGATTTCGGCGATGGCAGTTCGACTACCAGCCTGACAGCCACGCACAACTATCCGCTCGAGGGCGTATACAACGCAACTTGCACTGTAACAGATGCTGACGCTGATGTCGGCGTGGACAGCGAGATCATAAACATCTCGAACAACGCGCCTGTCGTCAACCTCGTCACGAACGTCACTGCAGGCCTTGAGCCTTTGACAGTCTTGTTCAACTGCACTGTCGGCGGCGGAAACGCTCCTTTCATGTACATGATAGATTTCGGCGATGGCAGCTCGTCTGCTTCAAGCACTGCGGTCCACACGTATGCGACAGAAGGTGAGTTCAACACCACATGCACTGTAACTGATGTCGACGGCGATGTCGGCTCTGACTTGCAGCTTATACAGGTGATCAATAATCCGCCTGTCGTAGACCTTGTCGCTTTCCCGACAGGAGGTCTTGAGGGTGTTGATATATTGTTCACCTGCAATGTCTTGGGCGGCAATGCTCCTTTCGCGTATGTGCTTGATTTCGGCGACGGAAGCTCAACTACGGTTTCCAGCGCTACGCACAACTACCCGCTCGAGGGAGTCTATAACGCTACCTGCACTGTCATGGACTTTGACGGCGATGTCGATTCAGACAGCGAGCTGATAACTATAACGAACAATGCGCCTGTCGTCAACCTGTTGGTCAATACCACGTCAGGATTCGAGCCTCTCAGTGTGGCATATAACTGCACTGTCGGTGGTGGTAATCCTCCGCTCGGCTACCTGATCAATTTCGGTGACGGCGCTACGTCTGCGAGCGCGACTGGCACGCACATATATCCGTTGCCTGGCACTTATGACATGAGCTGCACTGTGACCGATACTGACGGCGATTCGGACATGGATGATGTACTGATAACAGTCATCAACAATGCGCCTGTCGTTGACTTGATAGCATCTCCGACAGTCGGTCTTGAGGGTGTCAATGTCTCGTTCAACTGCTCTGTCACTGGCGGTAATGCACCGATCAGCATCTTGCTGGACTTCGGCGACGGGACCACCACGACAAGCTCTATGGCGAGCCACGTGTATCCTCTTGAGGGATTGTACAATGCGAATTGCACAGCCACTGATGCTGACGGCGATGTCGGCTCTGATGCAGAGCTCATCAACATCACGAACAACGTGCCTGTCGTCAACCTGGTCACTAACGTGACTGCTGGAACAGAGCCTCTCAGCGTGTTCTTCAACTGCACGCTGGTCGGCGGCGGCAATCCTCCGTTCACTTACAGGATTGATTTCGGCGATGGCAGCGCGACTGTCGCGTCTTCGACTGCGACGCATACCTACCTGCAGAACAGCACTTATGATGCTTCATGCATCATAACAGATACTGACGGAGACGTCAGCGTGCCTGATATCGCGAGTATCGACGTGTATGACTCTGAGCCTGACGCTAACTTCACATATGCTCCTTCAAGCCCGCTTGAGGGTGATATGATAAGCTTCACTGACACATCAACCGCATATGATGGTATTGTCTCTTGGAGCTGGAACTTGGGCGACGGCAACACATCGAGTGTCGCGAACCCGACGCATACATACTTTACCAACGGCTCGTACATCGTGACTTTGACAGTCACTGATGGCGACGGCTCTGCCACTTCGCATGTCGAAGTGATTGTTGTCGGCAACAACGCTCCAGTGGTCGATGTCACTGCGACTCCGTCCAGCGGGACAGAGCCTCGTGATACGACTATTGCATGCAGTGTCGTATCCGGCGGCAATGCGCCCTTCACCTATAGTATACTGTATGGTGACGGCACATCTACCACGAGCCCGACGTCTATAAAGATGTACCTGCAGAACGGGGTTTTCCCTGTCGTCTGCCAGGTCACGGATGTTGACGGCGATGTGGGAACTGATGTTGTGACAGTCACTGTCGCAGACACTGTTCCGACTGTTAACTTCAACTGGACGCCTGTGAATCCGACTGCTGGTGACAACGTAAGTTTCACTGACCTCTCGACCGCCTATGACGGCATCGCTTCATGGAGATGGGACTTCGAGAATGATGGCATTGCGGACTCTGTATTGCAGAATCCGTCGCATGTCTTCACCTCTCCAGGACTCTATATCGTGAACCTGTCTGTCACTGATAACGATGGCAGCGTCGCTTCGACCATAAGGACTGTGGCGGTGAACATAAGCATCGGCGCCCCGATAATCTTCGGAGTGAATGCGGTGGACTTGACGAATGTCTCTGCCAACATCACTTGGGGGACTGACCAGTCTGCTGACTCGCGTGTAGACTATGGCCTGACGCCTGCTCTTGGCAGCGTCGCGACAGATGCCAGCTACTTGTTTAACCACGCTGTCCTGTTGTCAGGATTGACGCCTAACACGACCTATTATTATACAGTCACGTCCTGCAGCATGTTCGCGATGTGCACGACATCCAGCACGTATAACTTCACGACCCTTGTCACAGTCATCCCAGACACAACCGCACCTGGCCCTGTTACTGGCCTCGGTGAGACTGCTGTGGGCTCTGATTGGATTAATTGGGCTTGGACCAATCCTGCGGATCTTGACTTCAATCATGTCGAGCTCTGGCTGAATGGCAGCTTTGTCGCTAACACTAGCGCTTCGAGCTACAACGTCACTGGCCTTGCAGCCAGCACGACCTACCAGATAGAGGTAGTTACAGTCGACGCTGTCGGGAACAGGAATGCTCCTGGAGCGACTGACCTTGCGACTACGGTTGCTGGCGCTGACTTGACTCCGCCTGCGCCTGTTACTGGCTTGGGCGAGACTGCTGTCGGCTCTGATTGGATCAACTGGGCTTGGACCAATCCTGCGGATCTTGACTTCAATCATGTCGAGCTGTGGCTGAACGGCACCAATGTCGCTAATACTAGCGCTTCGAGCTACAACGTCACTGGCCTTGCAGCCAGCACGACCTATCAGTTGACAGTCATCACTGTCGACAACGTGGGCAACAGGAATACTCCTGGCGTGTCTGACCTCGCTGCCACGACATCCGGAGCTGACCTTACTCCTCCAGCGCCTGTAACTGGCGTGAATGAGTCTGGCGTCGGCACTGACTGGATAATGTGGGCTTGGACCAATCCGTCTGACCTTGACTTCAATCATGTCGAGCTCTGGCTGAACGGCACCAATGTCGCCAACACATCCGGCACGAGCTATAACTTCACTGGCTTGCTGCCTGGAACGACATACCAGTTGACGATAATCACTGTCGATAACTCTGGCAACAGGAACACTCCTGGTGTCTCAGATACTGCGACGACAGACGTCATAGATACAGTGCCTGTCGTGACTGCTTCGGCAACTCCGACCTCTGGACTGATACCTCTTGCGGTTCAGTTCAACGCGACTGTTGTCGGCGGCGAGTCCCCATTGAGCTTTGCTTGGGACTTTGACGGTGATGGCATTGTCGATTCGACTTTGCAGAACCCGCTCTACATATATAATGTCGTGGGCGCTTACACTGCGACAGTCAACGTGACTGATGTCGATGGCGACTGGGACAATGATAGTGTGACGATAAACGCGAACCCTGTCACGCATGACATCGCGGTCAATTCGATCAACTACACCAAGGAAGGCCGCACGGTCTACCTCTATGATGCCTTGCAGATAAACGCGTCTGTCACGAACGAGGGTACGGTCTCAGAGACATTCACTCTCCAGTTCGAGATCGACGGCGTCGTCGTGGGCAGCCAGGCTTTGACGCTTGGCGCTGGCGCATCGACTGTAGCAAGCTTCAACTGGGGCAGCTCCTCGCCTGAAGGCTTCCACACATTGCTCGTAAGGGCAGTGCCGGTCGCTGGCGAGACAGACTTGTCTGACCAGTCCAGCTCTAAGGTCATGAGGACTTGGTCTGTCGATGACCTGGTCCAGAGTGGTACGAGATATATCGTCTACTGGGCAGGTGTAGCGTATGTGCCTGTTGGCAACGCCTATGTCACCGAGTCATTCTATGACTTGCGTGTCGAGCTCTCAAGCGCGACTGCGCTGATAACTCCGCCTGCTGTGCAGTACACGAACCTTGCTCCTAGCGAGACAAAGATCTTGATGTGGAGCGTGGCAGCTGTGCCTGGCGATGTATTGACTGTCTGGGAAGGCAACAGTGAAGTTACCTTCTCGGCTACTGTTTGAACGGTGAAAGAAAATGAGCAACAAAATAACATTCGGGATCGCATCGTTGCTGGTCCTTGTATTTAGCGCTTTTTTCGTCTCGGCCGCGGGCGTCTGCTCGCTTGGCCTGGGCACGAAGGCTGCGCTCTATACAGGCGACACGACTACTGCGAGTTTCGTGAACCTTTATCTGCCTCCTAATGCAGGCAACATAACGCTCGATATCAGCGGGGCTCCAGGCATCACGATAACCGCTGGCAGCAACCCACAAGACCTTGTCGCCTTCGGCAGCATGGCCAACTGGGACCTGTACATATCCAGCGCAGGCACCAAGACTATAACCGCATCCATGGTAGATGCAGTCACCGGTGCTACTCTCTGCAGCAACACGACCACTTTCACTGTAGTGCCTTACGCCAACATGACTGTCTCGTTGTCCAACCTGACCAGCATCGTAGTCAATGACCCTGCTAACTTCATGGTTGTGCTGAACAGCCGTGGTCCTGGAAATGCTACCAGCATATCTGGTATCTTGATGAGCAGCTCAGGCGCGGCAATCGCTCCCAGCACTATTTCGCTGGCGAGGTTGAACGCGGGCTTAACAAGTCCAAGCATGCACACGGTCACTCCGACAGCATGCGGCACAGGCGACTCTGTTGCTATAACAGTCTCCTACCGTGATGAGAATGGCGTCCTGATGACGCCTCCTGCGCAGGCCAGCGACTCTTTCAATGTCGTCGGCTCTGACATGGCTTTCACCACGATAAGCGCGACTCCTAGCACTTTCGCTGCTGGCGCGACAACGACTTTTTCAGCCTCTGTGCATAACATGGGCACCACGACTGCAGAGAATGTCCGCGTGACTTTCAGCGTCGATGGCGTCGCTGTCAGCACGCAGGTCCTGGGCAACATACTTGTCGGCGCTTCGGCTACTGCGACTTATGCATATACTACGAGTGTCAGCGGCACGCACGCATTGACTGCAAGTTTGGCTGCTGACCATGAGTGCTCTGATGCCAACAACATCGCTCCTTCAGTCGCTTTCACAGTGACTGGCGGCACGCCTTCCCCGTTCTGCGGAGACGGCAGCTGCAATGGCGCTGAGACCTGCTCTTCATGCTCTGCCGACTGCGGCAGCTGCAGTGGCGGCGGTGGCGGTGGAGGCGGCGGTGGCGGTGGTGGCGGCAACGCAGGTAGGATATATTACCTCGTGCTGACTGCCGAACATCCGACACAGTCTCTCTACCTGAGATCCGGCGACACTGTGAAGTATACCTGGAATCGTGAGGAGTTTTCCTTCCCGATAAGGTATGTCTTCTCTGATAAGGCGAAGATGGGCGTGTCTAGGGCTGCAGGTTACAAGGAGTACTCTCTGGACGAGAATGTCAAGTACAACCTGAACCTTGATGACGAGCCGTTGTCTGACCTTGGTGTCAGGCCTACCGACTTGTACTTGGGCGCAGGCAACTTCACGTTTGATCTCCTGCAGATACCTGAGAAGAAGCCGATATTCACTTTGCCTTTCCTGAAGAAGAAGGTCAAGACGGTCGAGACTAACCAGACTGCGGAAGTGGCTGGCGAGCCTGAGGTCGTCGAGCCTGTCGAGGAGAAGTTCTCCGAGGGCGTGCTCGAGTTCATCGAGTCTGTGAATGTCAAGTCCTCTGCTCCGTTGTGGGCTGGAGTCGGCGTCGCATTGCTCGTGATACTGCTCGGCCTCGGCGCGTATTTCTTCGCGACCAGGAAGAAGGAGTGAGTTAATTTTTTGTTTTGTTTCTTATTATTTTTGTTTTTTATGATGTTGTGCTAAAGGCAATATGATGACACCCACCAAAGGCATCGAAGACATATTCCGTGTCCACGTCCTTGGCGTAGGCAATTATTATTCTGAGTTTCATTCTACTGTATCTTTTGTCGTGCAGGCCGGCGGCAGGTTTATCCTTGTGGAGGCGCCTTGCGAGCTTCCGAAGAAGACGAGGGAGTACAGGGAGATTGTCGGCGCAGTCTACCCTGGTGAGCATGATGTTCCGCTTCTCGACGGCATCAGTGCTGACAACATCGATGACCTGGTGGTGACCCACGTGCATGGCGACCACGCTGCAGGGCTTGAGCTCATCGCGTGGTACAAGATGTTCACGCAGCACCCAAGGATAATGGATATTGAGGGCAATCCTTCGAACAGGGAGTTGAGGCCCAGGTTGTATGGCACAAGGGACGTGCTTTGTGATCTTGAGAGAAGCATGGAGCCGAGCCTTTCTAACCGCACAGGGCTTTACTTCAACGACTTTTTCAGTCCAGAGATCGTGGAGCCAGGCTCTCCTGTGAATATCGGAGAGGTTGTGATCGAGGTCATGCCTAACCACCATAACGTGCCGGGTTTTGCGCTCAGGGTCGGTTACCGCGGCAGGAAGTTGTCCTATAGCGGCGATACGAGATTTGATGCTGGTCTTGTGGGTTTCCTCAGCGAAGCAGACGTGATGATACATGATTGCGATGGCAACAGCGCGGTCCATACTTCTCCTGAGCAGTTGAAGGCATGGCTTGACAGCTCAGATTACAAAGGCAGGCTGTATGTCTGTCATCTTGCAGACAGCTTTAAGCCAGAAGACCATGGTCTGACGCCTCTCCCTGAAAATGATTTCATTGATGTGTGATTGCCGTTTTCTCACCGTAACATTTATAAACCAAAAACATCATCTTTTCACTTTAAGTAGATAGAAAACCCTATTTTCGTGGTTTTCAGGCTTTGGGCTCGTATTTCAGCAAGGCTCAATTGGTCTTGCTCGATTGATACGCGCCATCCGGTGCCATTCGCTTCGCAAATGGCACGACAAAATCGGGCTCGTAGTTTAGCGGCTATAACGTCCCGTTGACGTCGGGAAGGCCCTCGGTTCGAATCCGAGCGGGCCCATTTAATAAGACAATTTTGCCAGACGAACTTGTGAGTCGGCAAAATTGGCTTTTGAATGCTCAATAATCCCAGACGACCGAAGGGAGTCGGGATTATTTTTGCATGCAAGAAGACCGGTGCGCTTGTCGAGTCGGGATTATTCTTGCATTTCCCGTTAATCTTTTCGTCAAAAAGAGGTGTGAAATGGAACTTCCTCAATATACCTTGAGGCCGAACACCAACCGTATGTTGGTGCCTTGGATATTCAAGCTTCTTGGTCTTGCTATACTGTTCTATGGCGGCATCTATTTCAATGCGAAGGTCGCGTTGAGCACAGACATCCCTGCTTACATCAATCTCCTGATATTCGCTTTCCTTATTGTGCTGATAGGCACCCAGGCGATATTGTACCACGTCAAGTTCGGCAAGTACCAGTACCTGTTCTACACCAACAGGGTGGAGTTTGACGGCAAGAAGCAGTCTAATTTCATGTTCGGCGATTTCCAGGACGTCAAGCTGAACCAGAACGTGTTCGACAAGATGTTCGACACCGGCTCGATAGTCCTGAGCAAGGCTTTCTCTATAGGCCCTATCTCTAATGTCGCGCAGATAAAGTCTTATCTTGAGCAGCTGGTGACTTATTACAGGCAGGGCGAGGAGCGTTACAAGGTCCAGCAGCAGCAGATGGCGATGCAGCGCGAGATGGCGCAGCAGCAGCCGCAGGCTCAGCCTGTGCAGCAGCCTGTCCCGCAGCAGATACTTTCTCAGCAGGTGCCTGCTTTCGGCCAGCAGCCGGTCTCTGGAGTCGGTGGTGCGGCGGTAGCAAGATGAGTGCGCGACGCGGAGATCTGGGCGAGAAGAATCTCTCGAAATACCTTTTCCTGCTTTTCTTTCTTGGAGTGCTGGTCATCGCATTCTTGATAGTGCGTCCTTTCATCTCCACGCTGGTGATAAGCGCGTTGGTCGCGTACCTTCTGAATCCAGTTTATGTCCGCTTCGTCAGTTTCACTCATATGAAGCGGTTTTCAGCAGTCATTGCGCTCTTGTTGCTTCTGTTATTGGCGTCGATTCCCGTCGTCATCGTGGTCGGGGAGCTGACTAACGAGGCTTATGGTGTCTATGTGAGCGTGAAGCAGGTGTTCTTGGAGCAGGGGTCTGGTGGGGGCTGTGGCAGCGGAAGCTTGCTGTGTGGGTTTTATTCGCTTGTCTCGTCCATCTCTGAGAAGTATGGCATCGACCTCGGTTCGCGTGTCGGCGAGGCTGCGAGCGGCCTTGCGTCTGTCCTCATGTTGAGGGTCTCTGGTTTTATCATGGACATACCTTTGTTCCTTCTTAACATTCTCGTAGGTGTTTTCGCTGTCTATTACATGCTTGTGCAGGGCGAGGAGATGGTCGCTTCGTTCAGTTCAGCCTTGCCCATGGCGCGTCACGAAAGCGAGAGGATAGTCAGCAAGTTCAAGGACATAATCCGTTCGGCGGTGTATGGCGCGATAGTTGTTGCCCTGCTGCAGGGGCTGATTGCTGGCGTGGGTTATTTCATCTTCGGAGTGGAGTCGCCTGTGCTGCTGAGCCTGTTTACTTTAGTCGCTGCGTTCGTGCCTTTCATCGGCGCCACGCTGGTATGGCTGCCTGTCTCGGTCTCGATGCTGGCCAGCGGCCTGCTGGGCGGGGATTCTTCCCTTGTGATGAGGGCGATCGGCCTTCTGATCTATGGTACGCTGCTGGTCTCGACGATAGATAATCTCATCAGGCCCAGGATAATGGGTTCTGGGGCTAAGGTGCACCCGCTGGTCATGCTTTTGGGTGTTTTCGGGGGCATTGTGCTCTTCGGTTTCGTTGGTGTTATAGTCGGGCCTTTGCTGCTGACTTTGTTCACAGCTTCCCTGAAGATATATGTGCAGGAGAAGCACAATATGTTTTGACCTGTTGCATAGAGGTGTTTGCATGAAGTTCAAGGTTCAGGACGTCGACATCGAGACTGGCGGTACGCTGGTCGCTATCCTGAACAAGCATGACGCGCTTATGCTGGATTTCCATACTGGCGACAGGTTGCGCATAACCAAGGGCAACAAGTCTGCTGTCGCCGTGCTTGACCTCGCAGAGTCTTCCAAGGCTGTCAAGAGGGGCTATCTTGGGCTGATGGAAGAGGTCCTTAAGAGGATAAGCGCCAAGCAGGGCAGCACAGTCAATATATCCCTTGAGGAGAAGCCTAAGTCTATAGCTCTGATAAAGAGCAAGCTTGACGGCAGGAAATTGTCGGCAGATGACATGGATGCCATAATAGGGGATATAGTGCATAACAAGCTGACAGAGGTCGAGATCACTTATTTTGTCGCCGCTAGCTATGTGAGAGGGTTGGACATGGATGAGGTTGTCGCTCTCACCAAGGCCATGATAAACACTGGCCAGATACTTAAAGTGGATCGTTATCCTGTTGTTGACAAGCACTGCATCGGGGGAGTGGCAGGCAACCGCACGACCATGGTCGTCGTCCCCATCCTCGTCGCTGCTGGCTATTGCGTCCCAAAGACCTCTTCCCGCTCGATAACTTCGCCTTCGGGCACTGCTGATACCATGGAGGTCCTCTGCAATGTCGACCTTTCTATCGAGCAGATACGGAAGGTGGTGGACAAGGTGGGTGGCTGCATCGCCTGGGGCGGAGCTGTCAATCTTGCTCCTGCTGATGACAAGATCATAACTGTCGAGCACCCGTTGAGCATCGATGCTGAGGGCCAGCTCCTCGCTTCTATCATGGCGAAGAAGGGCAGCGTCTCCGCGACGCATGTACTGATAGACATCCCTGTAGGCAAGGGCGCGAAGATAGAGCGCATGGACAAGGCTAAGCACCTCAGGGATGAGTTCATGAAGCTGGGCAGGAAGCTGGGCATGAAGATTGTCGTCGTGATAACTGACGGTTCGCAGCCCATAGGCAACGGCATCGGCCCTGCGCTGGAGGCCAGGGATGTCATGTGGGTTTTGATGAACCACAAGGACGCGCCGCAGGACCTGAAGCACAAGGCTCTTCTTGTCGCGTCTGAGATGATGCGCAGCTATCCTCTTTCGCATTGGAAGTCCAGGCACGGTTATCATTACGCCAAGCAGCTCCTTGAGTCTGGCAAGGCCTTGGAGGCGATGGAGCGCATGATCAATGCCCAGGGTGCGCATGTCGCGTCTCCTGAGAAGATTAAGCTGGGCAAGTCGCGCTTGGATGTCAAGGCAGGGAAGGACGGCAGGATAGTGCATATCGACAACGTCTCCATCTCCCGCATCGCCAGGGTGGCTGGAGCTCCGTTCGATAAGGGTGCAGGCATCTACTTATACCATCACGTCGGTGACAAGGTAGCCAAAGGCGATGTGTTATTCACGATATACGCTGAGAACTCCCAGAAGCTGGACTACGCAAAGGATTACCTTAAGCAGTATGATGGTGTAGTCATAGAGTGATTTCTTGTTTTATTTCATTTTAGCATTAGAGGCAGTGCCACCGCCATTAATTGCTGAAGCAGCACCACCGCCACTTTGCGGAGCGCCAGTCAACAGAAAGGTTTGCATCGACAAGGGGGTTGTCCCTTACGGGGAACACTAAAAAATCCCGGGGATTTTTGGTGTGCCAAAAACGTTGTTGCGTTTTTGAGCATGTCGATATCGTCAACACCGACGAGGCGCGGAGCTGGCGTGGTGCTGCTGAGTTATCATGGCGGTGGCACTGCTTGTCATATATCATCCGACGTGAAAAACATTGCAACAAAAAACTTTAAATACCTGCTCTCATCATGGTCTGCCATAAAAGTTTGGTCACAATGGATCTCTTAAAAACTGGGGTATCGATCATTTTTCATGAGGGACTGGAAGCGTGTTCTTTAGGCAGTCTCATCTGTAGCGGGTTCCCCGGAGACATGTTCTAAGATGCCTAGTGGAGTTTCTTTGTCGTCGACAAAATCACCTGGCAAGAAGGCTGTCAAGAAGCCTTTCAAGATAGCTTTCACTTACAACCTGAAGCCTGAGAACATCAGCAAGGATGATCCTGATGCTGAGTTCTATGCAGAGTTCGACACGCCCCATACCATTGAGGGCATACGCAAGGCCATCGAGGCGAACGGGTACGAGGTCATCATGGTTGAGGCCAATGAGTCTGCCTTTGACAAGTTCAGGCAGCACCGTGATGAGATAGGGTTGGTGTTCAACTTCTCAGAGGCTGTCAGTAACGGCCTTGACCGCGAGGCCCATATCCCTGCGATGCTGGAGATTCTCAAGCTACCTTACACTGGCCCTGCTCCGCTGGCAGCTGCGATGATACTGGACAAGGCGCGTGCCAAGGAGGTCTGGAGCTATCATGGCGTGCCTAATGCTGCTTTCCAGCTTTTCAGGTCCAAGGACGAGCCTCTTAAGGCAGGGTTGTCATTCCCTCTCATAGTCAAGCCGACCAGCGAGGGCTCCAGCACTGGCATAAGGGACTCTTCTGTCGTGAAGAACGAGAAGGAGCTGCGTTCCAGGGTTGCGGAGATACTGCATGACTTCGAGCAGCCTGCTCTGGTGGAGAAGTTCCTGCCTGGCCGCGAGTTCACTGTCTCGCTTATCGGCAATGGGGACAAGCTTGAGTCTCTTCCGCTGGTTGAGGTGAATTTCGAATCATTCCCTAAAGGTGTCAATCGTATAGATAGTTATGAGGCTAAGTGGGTTTGGGACGACCCTTCTAATCCTATAGATGCGGTGATATGCCCTGCAAAGGTAGATTCTGCTCTGGGCAAGAAGGTCGTTGATGTCGCAAAGCGCGCTTTCCTGGCGATAGGCTGCAGGGACTGGGCGCGTGTTGATGTCAGGCTGGATGATAAGGGTGAGCCGTATGTCATAGAGATAAACTGCCCTGTGGGCCTGCTTCCTGATCCTAAAGAGAACTCGCGTATGCCTACTGCCGCCCTTGCTGCGGGTATTGGCTTCAGCCAGCTGTTGGGGAAGATCATCTCGACTGCTTTGGAGAGGTGTGGTAAGGTATGAGGATAGGTATAATAACTATCAGCACCAGCAACATGAGGTATGCCCATCCTAATGATTATGAGGGCAGGCTGGACAATTCCTACTGTCTGCATGCGAAGGAAGGGCTTGAGAAGCTTGGTCATACGGTTGCGGTGGTGGAGGTCAATCATCTGACTTTGAGCATGCTTGACAAGTCGAAGTTTGATGTCCTTCTTAACTTCTGTGATGAGGGCTTTGATAATAATCCTTTGCTTGAGCCTCACGTCGCCGCTTCATTGGACGTTCTTGGCATCCCTTATACTGGCGCAGACTACTTCACCCTGTCTTTGTGCCTTAACAAGTCTCTCACGAAGAAGCTGCTGCTCTATCACCGTATCAATACGCCCAAGTTCCAGGAGTTTGTCTCTGGGGACGAGCGTCTGGCGCGTGGCCTGAAGTTCCCGTTGTTTGTCAAGCCTTCCAAGCAGGATGGCAGCATAGGGATACGGCAGGATTCGGTTGTCAGGAACGAGCCTGAGCTGAGGAAGAAGGTGAAGCTGGCCATAGAGTCATATCACCAGCCGGCTCTTGTGGAGGAGTATATAGAAGGCAGGGAGTTCAACATCGCGATACTGGGCCATGGGGACAAGCTTGAGGTGCTTCCGGTCTCAGAGATAGACTTTTCCGCGCTGCCTTCAGAGTATGATAAGTTCTGTTCTTATGATGCCAAGTGGAATACTGGCTCTGTCGTCTTCAAGTCAACTCCGCCTGTCTGCCCTGCGAAGGTGGATGGGGAGCTGTACGAGGAGCTGGTCGAGATGGCCATAGATGCGTTTAAAGCGACTGGCTGCCGCGATTACGCAAGGGTTGATTTCAGGGTCGACAGCAGGGGAGTGCCGTATGTGCTTGAAGTGAATCCTAACCCTGACATATCTGATGATGCTGGATTGGCGAACATGGCCAGCAAGGCAGGGATGGATTATGGTATGCTTCTGGATAAGATAGTGAAGCTGTGCCTTGAGAGGCATGGCGAGAGGAAGGAGATGGTGCAGGATGATATCGAGTCTTAAGCCTGAGCATAGGCCTGCCATAAAGGCGCTTATGGAGGGTCTTGACGTATTTACCAAGGCAGAGGTGAAGTGCGCCCTCGAGCTTGTCGACCTGAGCTTTTCATATCCTGCCCAGGAAGAGTATGTCTTTGATGTTGAGGTCGAGGACGGGAAGGTCCTCGGGTTCATATGCTATGGGCAGTCAGAGCTGTCTGACAGGGCGTATGACCTCTACTGGATAGCTGTCGCCAAGGAGCACCAGTCCAAGAAAGTCGGGACTAAGCTGCTCAACCACATGGAGGATGTCGCTAAGGGCAAGAAAGCGAGGATAATCGTCGCTGAGACATCTTCCCAGGATTCGTATGGGTCGACCCGGCACTTCTACACCAAGAGGGGGTACCTGCTCGAAGCCAGCATAAAGGACTTTTACAAGCATGGCGATGACAAGGTCTTTTTCGTCAAGAGGTTTGCTTATCCGACGGCGGCGAAGGAAGGTCCATGATTGAAGCCTCGTTGAAAAGTGAGGTGCCGCCTTTATGCGTAGCGAGTTGCTGCGAAAATATTCACACAGGACAGGGGGACGCCCCCTACGGGGATGTCCTGTATTTACTGATCCGACGGCAAGCGAAGCTGGTGGCACCCATGCGTCAGCATGAACTTTTCAATGAGGCGGTGATTGAAATTTTTTCAGGGAAAAATTTATATATGATGAGTGTATTGAAAACCTAAAAGAGGCATGTTGTAACAATGCAGAGTGTTTCGGAACCCACCCAACAAAGTTCTGACCTGAAGGAGTCTTCTCCGTTGTGGAAGAAGCTGCTCGGGTCGAGCATAACTGATGCAGAGGCGCTTTCTAAGTTCTGTTCCTATCCTCTTAACGTCGAGGAGCTGAAGAAGGTCATCAAGAAGTATCCTATGAGTGTCAATCCTTATTATCTCAGTCTTATCGAGGATGTCAATGATCCCATCTGGAAGCAGTGCATCCCTGACGTGAAGGAGCTTTCCGAGCAGAATGGTGTGGAAGACCCTCTTCACGAGGAGGTTGACAGCCCTGTGCCTGGATTGACGCATCGTTATCCTGACCGTGTCCTTCTCTTGGTGTCTAACCAGTGCGGCATGTACTGCAGGTTCTGCACTCGCAAGCGCAAAGTGGGAGATCCGTTCAAGCGCATCACCAAGGAGCAGATAATGCGCGGCATCGAGTACATCCGCGAGCACACAGAGGTGCGTGATGTGCTGCTTTCTGGAGGCGATCCTTTCCTTCTCTCTGACTCTTATCTTGAGTGGATACTCAAGGAAGTTCGGAAGATATCTCATGTCGAGGTGATCCGCATCGGGACGCGAGTTCCCTGCACTTTGCCGCAGCGCGTCACTCCTGAATTGTGTTCTATGCTGAAGAAGTATCATCCTCTTTACATCAACGTGCATTTCAATCATCCTGCTGAGGTGACTGATGCTAGCAAGATGGCTTGCGAGATGCTGGCTGACGTCGGCATACCTTTGGGCAACCAGTCTGTGCTGCTCAAGGGCGTGAATGATGATCCTAAGGTGATGAAGGAGCTTGTGCATAAGCTTCTTATGATGCGTGTCAAGCCTTACTACATCTATCAGGCTGACCTTGTGCGTGGTACGAATCATTTCCGCACGCCTGTCAAGACAGGCATAGAGATAATACGCGCGTTGCGTGGGCATACCTCAGGCATGGCTGTCCCTCATTACATAATAGACACTCCAGGCGGAGGAGGAAAGATACCACTTCTGCCCAACTACATCGTCAGCAAAGAGAAGAACAAGCTGACGCTGACGAACTACGAATGCAGGCTGTTTGAATATCCGGATATTGATGAGTGAATCTACTCGTTCTGGCCATACTTGGTGATTATTTCTGGCTTTTTTTCTTTTTGTCAGCAACTTTCTGCACGATTTTCATCCCGCGTTCTGTCAGCTGCACGTCATAAGAAGGTTTTCCGTTTTCAGGGTGTCTGTCAATGGTCTTTATCGCCACTAACTCGTAAGTTTCCAGTTCTTCACAGTTGTTTTTAACAGAGTCATAGTTGGTGCTTAGCTTTGTCTGTATTTGGGTGTATGATAGGGATTTCTCTTTAAGAAGAAACAAAATAGCCATTCTGACTTCGCAAGGTTTTCGTTTAGGCATCCTACAATGATGTAGCAACATTTAAATATCAACCTACTTCACAACATTGTAGGGTGTCGTAATGGGCAAAGAAGAGGTTGTTAAGAAGCTACGCGGTCTTGTTGATGACTTCAAGGCAAGGTATTCTCACTACAAATCCCTTTCCGAAGCAGATATTGAGAGCAAACTCGTCGAAAGCCTGTTTGTCAATATCCTCGGCTGGGCAAAAGAAGATTTCTACAAACAACAGCCCGCAAAAAGGGGGGATAAAAGAGGGCGAGCGGATTATGCCTTCAAGATTGGAGAAAAAACATCTTTCTTCTTAGAAGTGAAGAGAGTTGGAGTCCCGCTAGACAAAGAAGCAGACAAACAGGTTGTATCTTATGCTCTTTCAAAGAGGGTCTCTTTTGCGATATCAACGAATTTTGAACAGATGAAGATATTCTGCGTTGAAGAGAATAATGCAGTTAACAACGTATTCAGGGTCTTTACCGACCCAGAAGAGTATGTGACGAAAATCAACGATCTGCTTCTCCTTTCAAGGGAGTCATTTGAAAAAAATGAGCTTATGCTACAGGCAGAAGCAGAGGGAAGGTTAAAACGCAGGTCAGCAATAGATAAGGTATTGCTTGAAGACCTGATGGAAGTAAGAAGATTGATTGCTTACGACCTTGAAAAAAGATACCCCTCCAAATACGGCATAAATGAGCAAGACGAGATTGTTCAAAGAATCATTGATAGGTTGATATTCATAAGGAGAGCTGAAGATATAGGTATCCAACCGGATGACCTGCGGCTCGAGGACATAAAACACCTCTCGGGAGACAAGGCATATTCCAGACTGAAAGATATCTTCAGGCAATACGATGGCGCTTATGATGGCGGGCTATTTGACCCGAACTACGACAATGATTGTGACAAGATAACAATCGATGGCGAAATCACCAAGAAACTGATTTATCTCTTATACGAGTCAAAAGACAAGCAATACATCTATGATTTTGACTGGATAGATGCTGATGTCCTGGGGCAGGTGTATGAACAGTATCTCGGTAAAATCCTTGCCCAAACAAAGTCAGGAAGGGCAAAATTAAAGGACGGACAGGCGCACAAAAAAGAACAGGGTATATACTACACTCCGACTTACATCGTGGATTATATTGTCAAAAATACGGTCGGAGAACTGCTAAAGGACAAGAAGGTCGACCCTACAAGGATAAAGATTCTCGATCCTGCGTGCGGTTCAGGGTCTTTCTTGATCAAAGCTTATGATTATCTCGCAAATCACATAATAAGTAGTGGTGGCGGCAGTAAACAGCACAGGCTGGATGAGCAGGGGCACTATTCTGTAAAAACTGAGATTTTGAAGAACAACTTGTTTGGCGTGGACTTGGACCAGAAGGCAGTGGAAATCACGAAGTTGAACTTGCTATTAAAAGCCGCAGAGAAGAACAGGAAGTTGCCAAAGGAAGTGGACATGCACATCAGGCATGGTAATTCCCTCATTGACAACAACACAAAAGACCCATTCGCATTTAAGTGGATTGGCGATTTTGAAGAGAAGACATTTGATGCAGTCATAGGCAATCCTCCGTACATAAATGCAATCCAACTAACTAAAACGGTTGGGGCAGATGTTAAGGAGTATTGGAAGGAGAAATACGAATCGGCAAAAGGAACGTATGATATTTATGTTTTGTTCTTTGAACAGTCACTAAGAGTCTGTAAAGAAGGAGGGTATGTCGCGTTTATTACGCCAAACAAATACCTTTCATCACCTTATGGAGTTGCCTTAAGAGAATTCATCTCGAAAAATTACAAACTAGTCAAGATACTTGACTTGTCTTCTGTCAAGGTGTTTGAAGATCCTTCTGTTTATCCTATTGTCACAATAATTCAAAAAGTAAAGATGACAAAGAAGTACACAATCACTACAGAAAAGATGTTCTCTGAAAATCAAAGCGACAAACGAGTATGCCACGTTTCATCAGATAATCTTACAAAATTACCTGAGTCAATCTGGGGGATAATCCTGTCAAACAACCTTTCTCTTGTTCAGAAAATATTTGGAAAAGGCAGGCCACTAGAAACAGTTGCTGAGGTTCAGGCAACGAGTACTGCTGCGGAGGCGGACGAATATTCAAAACATATAGACGATGGCAAAAAAGGAATGCCAATTATCAACACAGGAACAATAGATAGGTATGGCACGACATACGGAACAACAAAATTCATGAATAAAGGAACGCAATTGAAAACACCCGTTCTTGATACTTCAAAAGTTAGTGACAATAGAAGAAAACTCTATGAAAGCAAAAAGATAATAATTGCAAAATTAGCATTGAGGATTGAGGGCTTCGTAGACGAAAAAGGTGAGTATTCATCAATAAATACCAACTGCGTACACAGTCCAAAAGAGGGTTACTCAATTGAGTTCCTTGCGGGACTCATAAACTCAAAGCTAATCTCATTTATTTACTCTGAGTTATTTTCTGGATTACGGATGAGTGGAGGTTACTTCCAATTCCAAGCCCCACAATTAAGAATATTACCTATAGCAACCCCCTCAAAAGACCATAAAGAGAAAATAGAGGCTCTCGTTAGACAAATAATATCCCTAAATAAGCAACTTGTAAAGTTCGGCGACAAGAACACCTCCGAGACAGCAAAACTAAAAGAAGAGATAGAAAAGACTGACGCGGAGATTGATGACCTTGTCTACCAGATTTATGGCATTACTGACAAGGAAAGGAAGATTATTGAGGAGAGTTTGAAGTGAAAGATAAAATTTCTGACAGGGAAGTACTTCTCGTCAGGCTTGAAGCCCTTGAAGCAATGGGAGCCATGCCGAAAACAGGTTTTTCTGAAGGGATGAGAAAGGCGGTTGAAGATGATAACAAGAGAGCTTTGGTTGAAGCAGCAAATCCTCATAAAAAGAACTGGCAGGACAATCCTTGGCTATATTTCACGATGGGCGTTATAATCACAGTCATCGGTGGAATAGTCTTGAGATACGTTTTTGGAGTTGTATAAACAGAGTTCTTGTCGGGCAATTATGACAAACGTGGATTATTGAGAGCGTCTGAAATGGCCTATTTACTTTTTTTCTTCTCTTTGCTTTTCCTTTTTTTAATTGTCTTCAAGGTTTGTTTTGCCCTGTTTAATATGTCGTCATACGTCGTAATTTCAACGTATCTGCTTAGAATGTTCTGATGGATTTTCAGCAATTCGCTATCTCTTGCACTATATCTTCCGATAACGATATACACTTTAGGCAGGAAAACATCCCTTCCCGTTTCTTCTTTATGGCTTAGGTAGTGCTTTGAGAAATAAGCAAGATACTTAGCAGCCTGTGAAAGAGCATTCTTTAAGTCCTTGCTGAATGTGGGTAATCTGGTGCCAGAAAATAACTTGTGGTCTGGTCTTTTAAGCTCTATAATATCATGATAACCATCGAAACGCTGTAGCACATAGTCAGTTCTGCCTTTCATACCTGCTTTCTCTTCTTTACGGACTCGTACATAATCAGGCCCGAACATCCAGAAGTTATCTTTAAGAAATCTCTGATACTCCTTTTCTTTTCTTTTTTGCTTGAGGAGGTTTTCAAATTTCTTGAGTTCCTCTTCGAGTTCCTTAATCTGATCTTTCTGTGCTTCTTGATGAATTGTAAATCTTTGCTGCTCAAGTTCTGAAATTTTCCTTAATAGCGTACTAACAATCCCTTTATAGTCTCCAGACCTGACAGAGTCTTGTAGAAAAACTTGGAAGGCATTTATGATATCACCTACATAAGACGCAGCAGAAATGTTGAATTTTTGTCTTTGCTTCCATACCCCCTCTTTGTTTTTCTGCCAGCCATAAAGCCTTATCTGATATCTTTCACTGTTGCCAAATTTAGCTTTGACTAAGACTATTGCTTTGAGCCAATTACTGGTTCTACTTAGTGTTTTTCCGCATATCACCGGAACTTTTGCCGGAAAATTCGATGAATCTTCATCAAGTATCTTCTTTAGAAGTTTGAACTCAGTCATTTTTTAACCACGCCCGAGGAGTTAGAATTAATGGTACTATAAATAGTTTGTTATTCAACAGAAAATAGAAAACGAAACAATAATTTCACGCATCAAACGCTTTCATCCCTAGCCTTCTGGCAACTTCCTCATAATTCTCTACTTCCTCGAATTTCCAGTCCTTGAGGAGTCTTGACTTGACTGCTGGATCGAGGTTCTCGAGTCCGAAGCCGTCCTGGGCAGATAATATCAGCTTAGAATCGAAGTCTATGAACATCACTCCTAAATCGAACGGTGCGATGTATTGCGCTGGATGTTCCCTATACTTCAGGAAGCGTAAGTCATCCTCCCTGAAGTCATCAACCAGCAAGTCTTTTGCTGCAAAGAGTGGCGTTTCACGTATCTCTTTTATTGCGCCACGCTCTTTTAGATAGAGATTGATCAATGACATGCTACAACCATTCTTTTGACAGGTTTATAAAACTTTCTCCGGTGCCTTAAGAAAGGAACCCTTTTTCTTTATAAACTTTCGGTCACCACGGAGGGTCTGCAGCTTGCTCGGTAATTTCGAGAATATTATACGCTTTCCTTTCTGTGTGATTCTATATTGTGAGGATCAATAACAGATATGTACACACGAATCCTAGACTCACACATATACTTATCCAGCCCATGACCACCAGGACTTTGAGTGGTTTGCTGAGTTGTTTATATGTTATGGTTTTTTCTTGCATTCATAACACCTCTTTTTCTCGTCTAAGGCCTTTTTCTTTATAAATTCTTGGTCACCGCTTGTTTCAAAACCTTTATAGATTAGCTCGTGCTCTGCGTCGTTTGGGAGCAGAGGGAAGCTGCTTTGTAAGAATCGGGCAATGACATGATAGATTAAGGTCATTTAGGAGAGTCTGAAATGAAAGAGTCTGAAAACATTGATGATGAGGGGGATGATGGCTTCTGGTCTGGCGGGTCTTTTGTGCAATCCATCAGCAAAGAAGAGATGGAGAAGAAAAACAGGACGATTCACATGAAAAACAATGAAGAGATGGACTATGCCTGCAAGAGATGCAAAGTAAAAATTTCTGCCCACAACAAGGATTGGCATGGTGGAATGTGCGATGACTGTTTCAATAAAGAAATTTTTTCAGAGGATTAACTATGGACAAAGCAGTCATCTCAAAAGACAAGTTCTTAGGCCTGACTGAAAAGAAGAGGCTAGAAGACAAGAAGAAAAGATGAAAACCACCAAGACCTACTCTCTAAGCGAGAAAACGCTTGAAAGAGACATGGGTAAGTTTATACGGGACGCTAAGAACGGCGCATACCACTACGACTACAAATACGGACAGGAAGGACTCAAACTTATTAAAGCATACTTTCGGATGTTAGAAGAAGGATTCAAAAAACAGAATTTTCAAGCCGCAAGGACTTGCTATAAAAAACTCCTATTTTTTCTGTTACAAAGAGATTATGATTATTTCAATTATGAAGATATTATGTCAAAATTCAATTCTGAAAAGATTGTCGGATTCTATTTTACGTGCCTTGTCAAGACTTGTAATATCAATGAGCTATTCAATGAATATATTGAATATTTGAGAATAAAGGAGGACTATTATTTTGAATCGGCAGAAAAGATAATGCTTGATGAATTATCACCTGAAAACAAGCTGAAATTTACCGAATTAGTGCATAAAAAATCAGAAAAAGTCAAGGAAAAGGACTATGCAATGCATGACCTCATATATTTTCAACTGGACTTAGCAAAAGAGGAGAAAGACATGAAAAAATACAATAAACTTTGTGAGAAATACATGAAAATTGTTGGTCCAGAACAAAAAGAAGAGTTCGATTCTAAGGAGTAAGCTATTTGTAAAGAGAACGACCGAGTTCTTTACATCAGACTCTTAACATCTACAGCTGAATAATACGTGCGTATCCGCCAATTTAAAAAGGAAAAAGTTAAAAAGCTAGGCTGTTTAGGTGAGTGTTGTGATGTTCATGGACCGAAAGAAACTATTCAAGCTGGTTGTATCAAGGCTCCGCGAGCAGGGTGCGAAGAAAGTGGCTGTTTTTGGTTCCTACGCCCGGCGTGAGGAGAAGAAAGGCAGTGACATAGATGTCATGGTGCGCTTCGTGAGTAAGAAGAGCCTGCTCGATCTTGTCAGGATTGAGCGTGAGCTGTCTGAAGAGGCAGGGGTCAAGGTCGATCTTCTGACTGAGAAGTCGATAAGTCCGCTTATACTGCGTGGTGTGCGGAAGGAGATGGAGGTCCTCTACGGATGACGAAGGATGATGATGTCTATCTCAGGCATATCCTTGATGCGATAGATAGGATAGGCAGCTATACCAAAGGCAAGACTGCTGGTGATTTCAAGAAGACAAAGATGCTACAGGATGCAGTCATACGTCAGATAGAGATAATCGGCGAAGCCGCTAAGATGGTTTCTGCCGCTGCAAAGGCGAAGAGCGAGAGCGTGCCTTGGAAGGATATTGCAGGCATGCGTGACAAGCTTATCCACGGTTATTTCGGTGTCGACCTGGATGCTGTGTGGAATACTGTTGAGAAGGATCTTCCTGCACTGAAGAAAGAGATTGAGAATCTATTAAAGAGCATAGTATCATCTCGTTGATGTCAACAAAACGATGGGACTGGCTAATCAGGATTAAGATTTCTTCGATTGACTGATACGCTGATGAATCAAGATGCATTGATATAGAAGCAGCGTGCGTAATGCTGGATTGTAGTTGACCATTTTCCCGGCATCAGGCAAATGGTTGGAATCGGTTCAGGGGCTAAGAGGAAAGTTGGTATCAACAAAAAGGTCAAGATAGGTTCAGAGGCAGAAAGGGATATTGATGACTATGTACTGTCGCGTTGCCTGTTTGATTGCTGTTTCTTCTAGACATATGAGATTGACTGGTCAGAGATGATCTTGAAGAGGTTATTTTCCCATCTTCTCTCCTTTCCATCACAACCTTTTTAAACCAGAGTATGTTGTTGTCTTCTGTAAAAGGGGGATTTTGGTTTGCTAGGTAACATAACTCTTGTCTATCCATTGGAGCGTCTTTACAACACTTCTTTCCAGAAGCAGTGGGAGCGCGCGTTAGCCAAGCTCAAGTATATCTCTTCTTCTGATCTTGAGGAGCTTGACCAACAGTTGAGGAAGCTGGAGCGGTATTATGACATGTCTGGCATGAGGAAGATGAGCACTGCTCTCGGCACTTATCCTGATGATTATGCCTATAAGATAAAGTCATTGAGGTCTGACCTGTCAGAGTCGATAGCGAGGAAGTTCCGCAATATAGCAAGTCAAGTCTCTGACTTAGTAGGAGAGCCTGAAGATATGACCGACTTCGACAAGGAGCGTAAGCGCTTCGATGACGCGTTGGTGCAGTTCCGCATGCTGAATGCGTTCTTCAAGAGGTGGAAGCTCCACACGCCTGAATACAGGTACGCTGGCGAGCGTTTTGATTTCACATATGCGATGAAAGAGCTCGCGCATCGATTGGCGAAGAAGCGCACTGTTCTGATGAAGGAGCACACCGTGAGGAGTAAGATAGGCGATTACAGCCAGAAGACCCGTGTATTGGAAGACATATCCACAGAAGTCGGTAAGCTTTTCAGCTGGTACAAAGAATCATACCTTAATGTCGACGGAAAGAATCCTGGCTGGATAGGCTCTGATTCCCTAGAAGACGCGAATGATTGGATGCTGGTCGATTTCCTTGATGAGGACTCAGGTATGGCGCCATTAGAGCGTTTCAGGCGCGTCCCGCAGAAGAAGGAGCTCGATGACATCCAGAGGCTGTTCGACCGTTTCGTGGAGTTCTACAGGCAGCATGAGCTTGTGGACATGAATGAGATCGGAACAATCTCAGACTACGCGAAGTTCAGGGACTATGCTGCAAATTTCTCGCTCTACTCAGAAGACGCGAACGAGCGCCTCAAGGCTGGCCTGATGGAGCAGATGCTCCTCTTGCACAAGGTCTTGAGGGATGCGAAGGAGCGCATAGGACTTAAGCACCATACCGAGCGCCTGCTGGAGAGCAGCTTTGCCATGTACTTCGCTCCTATCGACGAGATGTACAAGATACTGCAGCGCGGTTATATCTCTTCTGACACTTCTATCCACGCGGCGTTCTCTGGCAATGATCATGATTCGCTGATGTTCCACGTAGATGCCGACATCAAGGACGGGGATATCGGTTTCATATTCCCTCTTTCGAAGCTCGTCTCAGACAAGCTTTTCTGCCAGCTCGCAGACAATCCATCAGCCGAGCGCGGCCTCTCAGAGTCGAATACAAGGTTGCTCGTCTTCAGCAAGTCCCATGACGTGCCGTTGAAGGTTGATATCAGGCAAGGGATATTCATCGCGCCGAGGGATAAGCTGGTGCGTTATCGCGTAGAAGGCAAGCCTGTGAGGGAGAGTTGCGAAGATTATTTCAGGCGTTTCTTCACTGTGCTGGCCAACAGGAACAATGAGTGGTTCGATGGCACGAAACTCAATAACTGGCTGAGCAGGCATTGCATATTCTATGACGACCAGTCAAGGCAGGAGCTTCTTAACATGCTGCGCAACAAGTCCTTTGTCTCTGTGATAAACAAGTTCACGAACAAGAGGTATGACAACCTGGCTCTCTCGCAAGTCCCCGGCACGCTTAAGCCATCTGGTCATTACATGACGCAGAGGCTGGAACTCACCCAAGACCAGAAAGAGCTTCTCAAGTCAGACACGTTCAACCTGACGCTGTTTGAGTGGGAGCCTAAAGTCTAGTTCTTTTCAGTCCGCCAGTAAGTGTTTTAGATATGTTTCTATTCCGACCATTTATAAACAAAAGCGAAAGATTTATATATTATAATGCTTTGCATTACTTACATTATAATAATGGGGTAATTAAAATGAGCAATTCAGAGTTAGACAAAATAAAAACAACGATTACTTTATCGTTGGGAACAAAAAACAGATTACGAAAACTTAAGGGCAGTTATAGCTATGAAAACTATGTTAATTATCTTATAAGACTACGGAATCAAACAGCTCATGTAGAAAATCTTGTCGAGTTACAGGGATTCGTAAGAAAACAAGCAATATATTCAATCAACCAATATAAGATTATCTTTGAGTACAACCGATTCAATAACTCTCCAAGCTTTATGTTCGATATCAAAATAAACATTGTTAGAGAATCTGGTAAAATTATTCCACTTGACGAATTTCTCACCAAATTTGAAACTGACCGTGATGCTTTTACCAAGGAGTATTTACTATACTTTGAATTGTTAAAGGTAGCAATTCAAAAAGAAATAGAGCCTCTTTTCAAGCATAATGGTGCTTTCGTGGACTACTTTTCATGGCAAAAAGAATTTGATATGCTTAACCTGCCTAAAAAAGCATTCGAAGAAGATGTAATGGACAAGTTAGAAAGATACAAATACGGCGAGAGGATGTTCTAATGATAGATATATCCGAGCTTGAGCAATATTTTCCTAAACCCGGGGAATCAATAAGTGAGGGGAAATATGCCTTTAAAGTATCAATTGATCAAGATTCTGATGCTGAAATATTTATAATAAATTTGAGGATAACACAAGAGGACACTAAAGAAGACCATTTGATTAAATTCAGGATAGGACTCGGTAAAGATCGGAAGACTGAATCCGAAATTCACGATACGCACAAACCACACTTTGAGATAGATATCTATAAACGTGAGAAAACAGCATTTTCAGCCACAGCCTACTTCACATTTAATGAAGCAACAGATGATGAATTGATGGATTATGCCAAAGGGACAGTTCATCTAATATGTGATATGCTCGACATATTCTTCGAAAAGCATGGTCTAGACAAGCAACACATTATCAAGATAGTATATGAGGTGCAAGTGAATGAAGAACTTGCAAAGTTTGAACCGATTTTAATTGATGCGCTGTATGAGTGCTACAAAAAAAGCGATCTTGTAGTTAGAGAAGGTAATGAGCGAATAGTAATTAAAACGGAACACAATTTGGGTAAATATCTTGATTTACCAGATTTACAACCATTATACTTGCCGTTGATGGAGAAGATAAAGAATGAAAATAAACAACCAAAAGAAAAATAAAAAGATTTGATATGTCAGGAATATACCACCAGTCTGTTTGACTGGTGGTCCCCCGCCGCTTTTGACAACATCCGACAGCATGCCAGTATAATCATAAGAATTAGCCTTCAGCGTGCCAATCGAGTTCTAGCGCCCTTACGGGGA
>JAGVOD010000030.1 GCA_020052935.1 archaeon
GCTGTGATTATGACTTCGAGGTTTATCTTCTCGCCATCTGCAAGGCCTGCGCCTGAGTGAGCTGCGGCCATGCCAAGAGTTCCAGACGTGTAAGTGTCGAAAGGAACGCCAGTATGCGAAGCGACAACAACAGTCTCGTCATCAGCAGCATTGCCAGGCGTGGCGTTGTCATAAGTGGCATTGATGTCAACATTGACGCCTGGAGCAGCAGCGGCTGCGCAGGCAGCATCAGCTGAGCATTCAGGATTCAAAGCTGGAGTCTGAACTCCGACCTCCAAGGGGCTGTCAGAAGCGCCGACAGTAGTGCCATTGGCAGGCGTTATGTTATCAGAAACACTATAACCAGAAGGGATAGGATTTATTGTGTTAGGATTCGGATTGTTGTTGCCATCACAACCAGTACCAAAAGCAGTCATGACATAAAGCGCAGCAGTAGCAACGCCAGCAGTGATCTTCTGCCAAAGCGAAGGCTTCCAAGGCTCTATCCTGTCAGCCAGCCTCTGCTCAAGAAGAGAAACATCCGCAGGTTTTAAGGTATCCATTGTTAAAGCCACCTCCAAAGTAGCATGAATATCAAAGACTAGAACAATAACTTATATTTAAAGCTTTCGATTTGTAGTCACTAAAGAGTGGTTATAAATGGTGTTGTTGAGAAAACTATTTAAACCTGGCCGACATATATCTATCTATGGAATCAGAATATGCGCGGGATTGGGACAGGGAAACGAGGAGGCATTTCGATGAGATGCACGCGAGAGGGCAGTACTATGGTTTCCTAATCACGACCCGTGGCGCATCATCTGCAGTCCAAGAGGAAGTAATGGGGATACTTAACGGAGATGCACAAGTATATAGAGATGCCAACAAGGTCTTCTTTGCAGGACCTATTGGCACCAGAAAACTAGGGAAGATAATAGCATATGCAGAAAAAAGTGACCAGGTAATATCGACAAAAGCGTTAAGAGGACCTTACGAATTCTTTCCCGTAACTCCTGACCATCTTTTAGAAAGGCTTGTTGAATATTCCTCCTAATCATATCTTCCCTGCATAAAATATTCCATGAACCTCAACACCCTTGTCTTTTCTTCGCACGGCAACTTCCTCACTTCCCTATAAAATTTGTCGGCGAATTCAGCTTGCGTTCTTGTGTTGAGCGGCTCAACATGCTGCTTTATTATCTCTGCGTGAGCCCTGATAAGCTCTTTCAGACTCTCCTTGCCACGGAGGTTTCTTGACCGGCCCATTGCAGAAGACAGCCGTTCTAGATCCTCATCGACTAAATTAAAATAGAACGTCCTTGTCTTATTGAGATTCCGCATCTCGTGCGCAAGGTAACGGCTGAATATTGCCACCCTGTCTCTGCCGAGAAGTTTGCCGTAGGATAATGCGGTATCAGCTTTCTTCACCAAACCCTTCAGGACCCTGCTGATTCCGCTTTCGGACATTTTTATCTCTTCTGTGTTGACCCCAAGCGTGACTGTAATTTTGCGTTCTAAAGTCTGACCGCTCACCACATCTGTGAAAGTGTAACTCTTGACAGCTTCTCTTATCCTTTCTGCGAGACCGAGCGCGTCATCTTCAGTCGCGTATGGTAGAGCAACAAGGAATTCCTCACCACCCCACCGCCCGTATAGCCCTGTGTACTTGGCTACCTCAGAATCCAGCGAATGCATTATCCTGCCAATATCCCTAAGGACCTCATCGCCCTGGCTGTGACTTATGAGATCATTTATCGCTTTGAAATAGTCTATGTCAAACAGAATTATTGAGTATGATTTTTCTTCTGATAGATCCTTCCGAAGACTCCTGCGAATCCGGGGTTCTAAATGTTTTCTGTCCAATATGCGCGTGAGATAATCTAGTTCTTCAGCTTCAACATCCATCATCTCGAATTTAGCGCCCATGGTAATTACCAGTCAATTCACAGACCTTTCATTTTGTTATCACTTGATAGTTACAACTATTTAAGATTTTACCTTATATTTTATATAAATTGGGAGTGGTCGTCAGGGGGTTGATTGTGGCTTCTGTAGTATTATACAACATTAAACCACCAATTATCTCTGTTTGTTGTATGATACAACAGAAAACCTTATATATCTGCGATGCGTAGTATAATAATCATGAATGAAACCGAGACAGCACTGATCGAGAACGCAAAGGAATACTTCAGAAACGCAACAAGCGCAGAGAAAAGGAAAGAATACAACACGGCTGTAACCCTCTTCTTCAAGACACTTGCAGCGCTTGCAGACCTTATGATATACCGCAAGGAAGGAAGACTGCCGAGTTCACACACAGAGCGGTTCAGGACACTTGAGGAAAAATATCCAGACACATACCAGAAACTGGACCAGAACTTCAGCTTCTACCAGGACAGCTACCGAAGAAAAATGGACGCGGAAATATCCGCATTGCTAAGAGAAGATGCCAAACGACTATATGAACAGCTTGGAATCAGCATGTAAAAGATTCGCAGCCAGCAGAAAAGACATATTCGATATAGTCCTCTATGGCTCTTCGGCCAGAGGCAGGACAGCACCCAATGACATCGACATCATAATCCTCTTCCTAGATACCGCCCTACGACCGCAGCTGGAGACAATAACTGACCTTAAGAGAACACTGAAAAGCACCACCCGAACTCTTGACATAAAAGGAATGAACCTCAAAGACTTATTCAACCCCGACTTCCTTGCAAGACAAGCAGTGCTCATCGAAGGATCAAGCCTCATAGACCAAAAAAGACTGGCCCAAAAACTAGGATTTGAGGGCAAAACCATCTTCTCCTACACACTCCAGGGACTCACACACAACGAAAAAGTGAAATTCAACTTCTCAATGAAAGGAAGAGGGACAAAAGGGGTGCTCGATTCAGTCTCAGGAACCGCAGTAGGCAGGGGAGTTGTCTCTATACCCATAGAGAACGCAGACGATTTCGAAGAGTTCCTCAAAAAATGGAACATAATATTCAAGAAAAAAAGAATCCTCGAAGAGACATACTGAAGAGCATAATAAACCTCCAGGAATTCGCAAGGTCAATCTATCAGATGTCTCCGAGGTTTGAAAAAAAGGCGTGATTTATTTAGTGCTTTGACAACCGCATCAGCAGACTTACGTTCAAACTCAAAATAGTTGCACTTGGAGCATTGATAGCTTACAGCTCTGTTTTTAGCGCCCGCTACTGAAACTTCTACTTTTCTCAGTTCAAAATTGCAGTTAGGGCAGTGCATCGAGCATTATTGTACTACTGTAATTCAAAGGATTTCCGACCTTTTGGTGCGCTTTTCTTTTCTCTCAACAAGAATCGATCTTCCCAGGCCATTATCCACTTTATAGGCGAAGTGCTCATCAAAATAGCAATACACATACCCTTTTTTGTTTTTCAAGAACCAGAGAATCTGTCGGTAATATTCAGGGATACACTCAGTGTAATATCCTTTCCCCAGGTTTTCGCCAGAGATAATCTCTTTTCCTCTGAGGCTTTCAGCAAACCTTTTTGCTTCACTGAGGTCTTTTTCAAATCTTCGCCTGGTGACACCTTTCCCAACCAACGTGAAACCTTCTTCACCTTCGACCCACTGGTATTCTACCCGGAATATGTTGAAACTCTCTCGACTCATCTTCTCTTCTCCACTATACTTCTTGTCTTTTTAATCTCAACAAAATTGCTTCCTGACACAACCGACTTGCCCGTCTCTTTCTCCAATTCTTTCCTGGTGTTCTCTGCTATTCTTCCGCCTTTCTGCGCGGATTCTTTGCATTGGTCAAACCCTTGCGAGTCTTTGGCTACTGTGATGTCTGTAGTGGCTTTCTCACCAATCATCGTCAGTATCATTTCCCAGTCTGTCATGTGGTCCCTGAGAGCCTGATTCTTTTTCTCAAGGCCTTTAAACTCCTTGTATTCCTGTACTGTTTTGCCGAAGGTCGCTTTGGTTATCTCGTTTGTCAGGATGGCAAATTCCTTGTGCTCGTCAACACTCCTTTTCTTCCATTCATCAGTCAACTCCTGCCTTATGGCTACGCCCCGAAGCCTCTTTTCTACCCATTCTTTCGGGTAACCCTTCATTTCATAGTATTTCTTCACCCGGTCCTGTGCGAGTTCAGGGTTCTCAATCTCCTGGACGCGTTCATAACCTACTCTGGCAAGCCAAAGCTTGAAAGGCTCTGCTTTTGGAGAAGGTATTGATTGGATTATCCTGAACATAGACTCTGTGTTTGCACAGTCTGTCGAGTAATATTTGCCATCCGATGATAGCAATTTCAGTTGTCGACAAAATGTCGATAACTCGACCCCTCCGGATTCCAACTCCCTTTTCTTGAGCCTATACCAATAATCCTTGGCATCTGGACTTTCAGTCAGGGCAGCGACTACGTCAACCACAGAGAAATACCATTCACCGTTATGCTGCTTCCTCCTGATCTTTTTGTCCTGAAAAACAACAAGCGCATTGTCCTTGTTCATGGTTCCACCTTGTTTTTTTTGAAAATGATTGATTCTAGAACAAGTCTTGGTGCTTATTAAATCTTTTGTCTCTTTTTCCGGAAACTTTCCGACGAGAAAATGAGTCTGCGAGTTACTACGTAAGATATCCGAAAATAAAGAAGAAAACCGAGAAGATTACTAAAAAAGCGGAAATCATTTACCTTGCTTTATGATTCCATATCCAATCAGCCTGAACCTTGCGCCCAGTTTCCTAGATATGGTGACTCGCGAACCAGCCTCGGCACAGACAGGCAGCTTCAACAGGCATGTGAAAGAATTCTTGCCCAGCTGCGTCACGACACCGACAGTAGCTGCTGCGTTGACGTTCAACATCAGGGGCTCGCCCATCTTTATAGGTTCGACAACAAGGTCTTCCTTGGCGCCGACGACGCGGTCCAGCAGATGGGTCTCGAGTACGAACGTCTGCCAGACAGGAGGCAGCTTGTCCTTATAGCCGACAACATTGCCTGTCAAGGAATCTGACTTCACGACAGCAGGATCCAACTCGGTCATAAGCCCGACAGAGCCTCCGGGAACAATCTCCTGGACGCTGGCACCGCCGGTCTTCAGGCCGACAATCTTGGTATGGATGGGCTTCCAGCTCTTCTTGCCGCCGAACTCAATCTCGTGGCCTGGCCTCAATTCAATCTCATCACCCACCTTCAGCCTGCCCTGGAACAAGGCGCCGCCGAGCACTCCGCCGACAATGTCTTTTATCTTAGAGCCTGGCCTGTTCACGTCGAAACTCCTGGCTACGAAAAGAGTAGGATCCTTGGAAACATCGCGGTGCGGGGTAGGGATGGCAGTCTCGATGGCCTCGATAAGCAGGTCGATGTTGATGTTGTGCTGCGCAGAGACAGGGATTATAGGAGCTTCAGCGAACTCGGTGTTCTTCAGGAACGCCTTAATCTGCTCATAGTTCTTCATCGCGTCATCTTCCTTGACCAAGTCGATCTTGTTCTGCACAACGACGATGTTCTTCACGCCGACGATCTGCAGGGCCATCAGGTGCTCGCGCGTCTGCGGCTGAGGGCAGGTCTCGTTGGCGGATATCAACAGCAGGGCGCCGTCCATTATGGTAGCGCCAGCCAGCATCGTCGCCATCAATGACTCGTGGCCTGGAGCGTCGACAAAACTGACCTTCCTCAACGGGACAGCCTCGCCGCTGCACTTCGGGCACTTATTCTTGACTGTGTAGAAACCGCACTTCTCGCACTTGTAGAAGATGGCATCAGCATAGCCGAGACGGATAGTGATGCCGCGCTTGACTTCCTCAGAATGCGTATCAGTCCATTTGCCAGAAAGCCTCTCAGTCAGGGTGGTCTTGCCATGGTCGACGTGACCGACAAGGCCGATATTTATCGCAGGCTGCACAGGGACGTCAGACTTCTTCGAGGGCTTCTTGTCTTCGACCTTTTTGTCCTCTACTTTCTTGTCTGCAGTCTCCTTCTTGGCTCTTGGCATAGTATTTATTCCTCGAGGTCCTTGTCCGCCTTCTTCAGCTCCTTGTCGAGCTCGGCGATCTCCTCATCCTCCTCCTCGACTTCTGCAGCGTCCTTCTCTGCCGCTGCCTCAAGGGCTTCAGCATCCTTGGCTAGCTTCTCTGTCTTCTCCGGAGCTGCCTTCTCGACTTTTTTCTTCGGCGCTGCTTTCGGCTTCTCTTCTTTCTTCTCAGCAGCCTCTGGCTTTGCTTCTGCTTTTGCAGGCTCCTCGCCGAACAACGGCTCTCGACCCTTCTTAGTGACTTTCATATTGACCTGGGCAGTCTTCTCATAAATGGTATTGCCAGCTACGGTCTTCTTCTGCCTCATGCCTTCCATCTTCCTCCAGCCCTTCTTCTTCGGGTTGGGCTTTCGGATTTTGTTGTTCACACCTATGCCTTTGACAGCAGTTATCCTCTTCCTTGCTGCGCCTAAGACATCATGTCGCATCGGGAATCCTGCGAAATCAGAACCGCCAGTTATCACGAACTCGTAGCCAGGCAGGTCGAACGACTCGCCCTTCACTGCATCGCCTATCTTCTTGCCTATCAACGACTTGGCAGACATATCCTTTGCTTCGCGCTGTATAGACTTGCCAGTCTTAGGGTCTGAAAGAACTAATTTGAACTCAGCCATTTTGTTTTACTCCCCGAGGCCAGTGTCCTTGTCAGGACGCCCCATATAGGGTGCCTCAGCAAATGTTCAATAAGCAATAGAAACCAGGCAGGTGTATATAAAGGTTTTCCTAAAATACAATAATTCACAATGAGGAGCATATCTCGACGCGACCACGTCCGTTCTCCTTTGCGGCGTAGAGCGCCTCATCAGCCTTGCTGCACAACGCTTTGTACTGCTGCGTGAGCCAGGTATCTATCTTCTTCTGGCCATCCCTGTTCAGAAATACATCACCGTTGCCACGTCTTCCTTGCTCAGCAGACTTCAGCATCGCCTTGTAGACATCGACATCAGACTTGGTAAGCTCGACCTCGCACACACCTATGCTGACTGACGGAGTGTAGAATCCTTTGCTGCCAGGAAGAGCTATCTGGGTGCTGCGAATAGTATTAAGTATCCTCTCTGCCCATATCCTGCCGTCGCCCTTATTGGCTATCCTGCCGATGGCGACGAACTCATCGCCTCCTCTCCTAGAGAATATCGGCTTGTAGCCCTCTTCGGTGACATAGACTATGTCGTTGCCACCCCTCGTGTTGTGCTTTATAGCGTCGGCCACCGCCTTTATCAGCCTGTCGCCGAAAAGCTCGTGGCCGTAAGTGTCATTCGCTGCCTTCAGCTTATCAATATCTATGTATAGGCAAGCGATGTATGCCGTGCCTGCTTCCCGACCAGAAATATCTTTCATGATGCCTGTGTACTTATCGTTGAAGTCTTGCATCGACTTCCTCCTTCCCGGAAGGCCTGTCAAGAAATCATGGTCCAGCTCAGCTATGACTTCTACTAGAGACTTGCCTTCTGTACTTATCATGTGCCAATTTGCCTTGACTAGCTCATAGCTGGAAGCTACGAAACTGACAGTTCTCTCACATGCGGAAGCTGCCTTGCTGGCAGTCTCAATAGCACCATCAAGAAGTTTTTCGAGCATTGTGATACCAAGGCGAAGCCGCGGGTTTATAAAACTTGTGTTTTTGTTGTTACCTGGTGGTGGTGAAAAATAAAGAAATGCTCCCGCCGGGATTCGAACCCGGGTCGAAGCCTCGAGAGGGCTTCATGATTGGCCGGACTACACTACAGGAGCGATGCACAAAAGACAAAATAGCTTGTTTTTAAAGGTTTTTGTTTAACCAAATAAAACAGTCATGATAGAACATTTATAAACCACGCATTATTCTAATCAGGCATGAACTTCCAGAATTTGGTCAAGGTCGAGACTGCCGACTGGTATCTAGACCTCGCGTTCCGCAACGCAGGAAAGAAAGCTTCTGAGATGAAGTCGCAGATGCGGGCTAGGTACGACTCGATAAAGAAGGCAGAGCTGTCGAAGATCACAGAGATAAACAGGATAATCAGGAAGCACCTGAGCCTGATCCTGACTGCTTTCCCGTCGCTGGACACGCTGCCAGAGTTCTACCAAGAGCTGATACGCCTCGAGCTCGACTATGCTGAGCTGAAGAAATGCCTCGGCGCACTGAAATGGGCAGAGGATAAGGTATCATTCTTCTCGAACGAGTACACCAACAAGGTCAAGAGGTGCCAGGACTTCAGGCGCATGACAGGATACTCAAGAGAGTATTACGGCAGGGTAAGCTCGGTGATGAAGCAGATAAAGAAACAGCTCGAGTACCTCGAACACGCAAGGAAGGTGATGAAAGGCTTCCCTTCAATAAAGACAAAGGTATTCACAGTCGCGATAGCAGGATTCCCGAACGTCGGCAAGACGACGCTGCTCTCGAGGATGACCGGCTCGATGCCAGAGATCGCGAATTACGCATTCACGACGAAGAACCTCAACATGGGGTACGCAGACATAGACAACCATAAAGTGCAGTTCATAGACACACCAGGGACACTGAACAGGTTCGAGAAGATGAACCCTGTCGAGCGGCAGGCATACCTTGCGATAAAGTACTGCGCAGACATCGTCGTCTTCGTGCTCGACAACAGCGACCAATCCTACGACATCAATGACCAGAAGAAGCTGCTGGCGAGCGTAGAGAATGTCGGAAAAGAGGTCATAATATACCTCAGCAAGACGGACCTGAAGAGCAGCGAAATCAAGCTCAAGATGGCCAAGAAAAAGGTCTTCTCGACACCAGAAGCAGTGAGGGCAGAGATAGCAAAATCACTCTAAAACCTGCTTAAAGGCCTATTTTTGATGTTTTAAACCTTCTGGGTGGTTTTGGCAGCATTTAAAAACACCGACACGTTTTATTTTTCACTAGTTAATAGTAAAATTTAAATAGGGGTCGTGACTACTCTGCTCAAAAGAACTGTTTAAACCAGTTCTAATACTATCATGATAGGGTTGAGCAGTCAGGGGGAATATAGAGAAAATGAATGATGCTCCAGTTAGTAATGGTTATAAGTTCCATTTCAACAGAGGAGACATAATCGGTAATTACAGGATTCTTGAACCTTACGCGACAGGCTCAATGAAAGAGATCTACAGGGTAGAACCAATACCTGAGCTCGACTTCGAGGGGACTGAAGGCAAGGAAGGCCTCTTATCCCTGGTCCTTAAACTCTTCAAGAGACGCGAAGACATAAACTCGCCGAGCTCTGTCGAGAACCTCAACCTGATAGACGTCGAACCTAGATCTGAAAGCCACTTCAAGGACCCCAGAGTCACGAATTTCCTC
The DNA here is from genome assembly GCA_020052935.1 of archaeon. Taxonomy (GTDB): domain Archaea; phylum Nanobdellota; class Nanobdellia; order Woesearchaeales; family UBA11576; genus JABMQF01. The sequence goes on from JAGVOD010000030.1 coordinate 9,283, forward strand.
AGGGAGGTCAATGCACTCAGGATCCTCCAGAAGAACGGCAACCATGAGAACATCGCGCGGATAATGCGCGCCAATGCACACTATGCCAGCGGCGACAATTATGCGCTCCTCTATTTCGTCGAGGAATTCGTCGATGGAAAGACGCTCACAGACATCATAGACGGGCTTACCCCCAATAGCCAAGGGCTCAAGCAGCTGCCGATAGAACAGGCAGTCGACACCTTCATGCAGGTATGCAACGGAGTCAAGTACCTGCACGACAACGACATGGCCCACTGCGACATCCAGGGAAGGAACATCATAGTCACGCCGCAAGGGAGGGCCGTCTTGACAGATTTCGGAAACGCAAGGATAGTCACAGCAGAACAGTACCGCCAGCTGGGCACGGTAATATATAGGTCCCCCGAGGAGATCATAGGAGAGCATCCAGGCATGCCTGCAGACATCTGGGCGCTGGGAGTGCTGCTCTACCAGTCCCTCACAGGAAAATACCCGTTCGAGACAACGCCTGCGGACTGGTCTAACATTTCTGACACCGAAAGGGAAGAGGCAATAAAGACGCTCAAGAGAAACATAACATTCAACAAGGTAGAGCCGATAAGCAGATACGCCCCTGGCGTCTCTGACAACCTGAAGAACCTGGTCCGCCTATCCCTGAGACCACATCCCGAGCACAGGCTCGGCGTAAGGCGCTTCTACAACGCCTTAAAGAGGGAGAACGCACTGCTTCACGGCGTGGCTGCGCCGCAAGACGCCGAGGAAGAACTGCCTGGCGAACTCGACGATCAGCCTAAAGAATAAATATCTCTCTTACGCAAGACTCATGATGACATATTTCGCAGACCTACACACACATACAAGCGCCAGCGATGGGTTGGCAAGCCCAAGAGAGCTGGCCAGGACATTCATGGAGTACGACGGCCTGACGCTAGACGAGGTGCTAGATGCGCTAGAGCCAGAAGCGGAGTTCTCGGCGAAACTAGGGCTAGACAACACACAACTCACGGGATTGGCCAAGGCCACACGCGATGTCGCCAACCACCTCAGGACAGTAGGCAAGACTGATCACAACACGCTGCTAGGCACAGAGGAGATGCTCGATGAGCTGAGGCGGCTCGGAGCGCGTGAAAGAGGAAAACGGTTCATCGTCGGCGCAGAGATCAACGCGAGCCACGAGTTCCAACACATAGGATACCACTCTCTCCACCTCCTCGTCTACTTCCAGGATGCCAGAGGGTTCGACCTTCTCGCAAGGACAGAAGAAGAGGCAAGAGACTTCGTGAAGGCGCTGAGAGACGATCACCTGGACCTCTTCAACAGGATAATAGCCGGGCTGAACAAGAGCTGGCTCAATGAGAAGCGCGACAGGGTGAATGAACATTTCAAGGGACAGATCCCGCCGATAACAGAAGAAGAGCTCAAGGCGCAGTCCAAGAGAAGGGCTGCCAAGTCATGCGACCCGTCGTCTATCATCAACACAGCAAATCAGTATGTCCCGCTGGTGCAGACAGACTTCGCAGAGCTGCTCTATGCCCGAGGGATAGGACAGTCGCCTGAGAAGGTGACTGATGATTACTTCGCCAGGAATGCTGTCTTATATGTCCCTTCCACACCTAATCAACTCACAGTCCCTACAGACGAGGTGCTGCGCGAGCTGAACAGGAAGAACAGAAGAGCGAAGGTGCGGGCAGAGATAGGGCTTGCACACCCCGCGGGGTACGTGCGCGCCATAGCGAGAAAGATAGAAGGCGACGGATTCTACGGCAGAAGAGGAGTCGGCGAGGCGTTCAACATCGTCGGGTCAGCCATAGATACGTTCGCGAGGTCAGGACAGATAAGATTCATAGAGACAGACTATCCAGGATACCGGAGAAAAGCTGCATCAAGCACAGAGCAGGAAATGCGCCAGCACCTCGCGGACCTGCAGAACGACAGGGAGTTCACCAGGATCTCCACATTGTGGGCCAGACAGAAAGCAAGTGAGCTGGGCATACTGGCCAGCGGCGGGTCAGATACGCATTCTACTGAGATGACCCCCAGGCTCGGCTACGGGTTCGGCGACCTGGCCTTCCCCGACGACAAAGTCGATAGGCTTTTCCAGCGCTAGATGTGCAGCTCCACAGTCGCGGTCGCCATCTCATATATCTCATTCAGTATGTTGCTCGACGCGTGCAGCATGATCCGGTCTGCAGACTGGGCCTTCGAGAGCTTCTCAAGCAGCTTCATCTTCAAAGGCGCAGCAGTGAAGAATATCTTCTCAAGCTTCGCGCGGTCCGACGTGTAGAAGTAACTGTAGAGATCCGAGAATAGATCAGTCACCTCCTTGAAGTCCTTCAACACAGAAGGCGAGACCTTCTCCTTCTTGCCCATCAACGCGTTGCAGATGTCCCTGTACTCGTCGGCGACGCGCTCCAGGTACATGCAGATGGTGTATATCGTGGTGAGCTTGCTGAAGTCATGATACCCTCTCTTGTTCAGGACGCGCTTGCAGAAATCAGTCAGCTTGTTGTTAGTGTTCTCTAGCACTATGACCTCTGGAAGGCGCGAGAAGTCCCCTTTCTCCAGCAGCTCGAGCGTGTTCTCACCCATGTTCACCAACAGGAGGAAGACCTTCCTCAATATCTGGCCGAACTCGTCTGTCGAGACCTCTGAGACGCTCTTCACAGAGCAGATGTTGTTGCTCTGGTTGACTATCTCATATCCTATGCACGAATTTACCCTGTCCTGTATGGCCTTCAGCTCTTCAGAATTCGAGAAATAGACGTCAACATCCTCGAATCCCATGTGGTACGCTGCAGAGAGGTAATTCCTGTGGAACTTGCCGAACTTCGAAGGCTCGATGACCAGTTTCGGCAGCGCCTGGGTCTGCTCTGTGCTGACCAATATCTTGTTGCCCTGCTCCTGGACCTCGAGCTCCTCCCCCTTCTTCACATTATGTTTCTTTATCCATTCCTTCGGCAGAGAGACTAGGCAAGTAGAACCTGCAATCTGGATGACTTTGCGTTTCAAATTGAACCCCCCTAAAGCAATCGAAACCTATATAGTTCCTGTTATTTATGCCCCTCTTTTTATAAACTTTATAAAATATAAAGGATAGTTATATATAAAACTTACGCCTTATATCCTGGGTCGGAACATTTACGTAAGGGGGGATGGTAGATGAAGACCGTAAGAAAAGAGCCTTTTCTGCCCATAGACGGGGAGGAAATCAAAGACTACGAGCTCGACGTCTACTCAGAAGGCCTTGATGACGAGGAAGCCATGGAGATGGGCTTCAAGCCAGAAGAGGCAGCATTCCTACGCGGCTTTAAAAAACATAACTAGATTATAATGATTATATAGCAAACCATATAAAGCAAAAGAGTCTGCAAAAATCCATTTTATGAGAAGACATCTCTCAACACCTGGGTGCAGTGGCCGTGACGCTTCTCCTTGCTATGGCTGCTGCATCCTCTATATTCCTTCAGGTTCTTAAACATCTACTGATTAAAGATAGAAATCAGCGTTTCCTAGAAAAGTTCACATAGAAATGGGTTGTCTGGACCTTTCTTCTGTCCTTGCCCACTATCTCGAATGTCTGTTCTTCATAACGAGTGATTCCGAAGCCATCACCATCATCATCAGTCATATCGACCGTTTCAGGATGCAACTTCCCCATCCTCCCTAGCGTGTACTTGGCCTGCGCAGCACCCTCATCGACGCTGGCGAACTTCAGGAAGGCAGCTTCGCGCGTAGCAACATCTACTGCTTTCTGCGCGAAACCACTCTGGTCATGGAACAGCACATCCACTTCGCTAGGACGCACACTCATCTCTACGGTAAGGTTGTACGCGGTCTCGCCGTAACTGCCCTTCGGCGGCGCCTTATGATTGCCCTCGTTCGAGAGGTTCTGCAGCCTCAGATATGTGATCATCTGCTCGAGGACAGAGTCCTTCGCAAGAGGCATGCCGAATGCCTCGAAAACTTCCCTGACGACCTTCCTAAGCGCGAAGAAGTGGCGGGTGTACTTGAACGCTCCTTTCAGACCAGGGTCATCTGCGTCGGAATAAGCTGAAGAGCATTCTATCCTCGCACGGAAGCCTGCTGCAGAGGGCAGCTCAGACAGCTCGACGCTGAAACAGAAGTAAGGAAGCTCTTTCTTGCCGCTGTTGTCTGCGTTAGGCTCCACCTCGAATACGGGGTGGGTAATCCTCAGCACACCAAGCATTCCGCGCTCGTCACGGACGAGCCGGTCGATCGTGCGCTTAATGCCGTCATCCATGTCGCTCTTAGGCGGCTCTATATCTGCCGAGCATGCATACTTGAGCTGGACCTTGCCGTCTTCCTCCCGCTCCTCAAGACGGCTCGCGATCAGGAAACCACGATTCCTCTGCTTCAGCTCATCTGCAAAATGTATCTGGACCAGCTTCGCGATCCTGACCGCCAAAGACTCGTAAGAAGGATCTGTCGAAGGGACGATGCCTTCATTGCCCGCAGCTCCAACGTACTCTCTAAGCCTGCGCTCCAGAAGAGGCCCGACAGGAAATTCCTTCTGGACTACATCCCTGCTGCCAGGCTCAACCGCAGAATCACTGATCAAGACAGGGCCTGGAAGAATCAATGGAGTTTCCTCTACCTCAGGGAAATCATCATCAAAATCACTTGGCCTACTTACCGCATTGGCTCTTGTTTTATCTAGATTGGCTACCATTTTCTGATGTACTAGTCACTCCAAACACCAATTTTACAGAAAAAGCTCCCCTAAACTACACATAATTAGGCGGTCTCTATATAAAAACTTTATGGTAGAAAACTTGACAATGACCTATTTGGTCTTCATCTTCACATTATCGAATGACTCGATTATGCAAGAACAAGGTATCTTAGTCGCTGCCCTGCGCAGGGACTCCTTCGCTATGGGGATGAAATTCTTGCTCGTCTCGACCTGAAAGATGACCTGGCCCTTCCTGACCTGGGCAGCGATGCCTATGGGCTTGCCGAAAGAATGCGCCATACCCGTGCTCATACGGTCCGCACCAGCGCCCGACGCCAGAGGGTTCTCCCTCAGTATGTGATGAGGGTACATCCTTATCTTCATCAGCCAGCCGTTCTTGCCTATCCTCTTCTGCAGCAGCCTGTTAGAAGTCTGCCTAGCAGCCTCGATGGCAGCATCACGTATCTGGAGATCAGATTTTGCTTTAAGGACAATGATAGAATCGAAAGTCTTGGACAGGTCGCCCATATCAAACCTAACGATACGGTTATGAGGCCTGGTCCTGACATAAGACTTAGCCCTAAACTTGCTTATCCTAGTGTAAGGCCTTTCAAGGCTCCTGTACGCTGAGAATCTCCTAAGTCGTGCCATTTTACATCGGTTTTGTGGAAAAGGCAGTCATTTATAAAGTTATCTTTTCACAAAAATGCTGTTGAACAGCCCCAGAGCACCAAAAAGTTTATAAATAAAATTCTCCTGGGTTCTTAAATAAGATAAGTTATCCTATTTATCTTCCATAATAAGAGGTGAATTGAATGAAGAAGAAAGCAAGCTTAAGCCTTTCTATCAACGCAATAGTCATCCTAGTGCTTGCTATAACCATGCTAGGCCTAGGACTCGCGTTTACAAAAGGCATGTTCGGCAAGCTGTCAAGCAAGCTCTCAGTCCCAGAGCCAGACATACCCGCGACAGCAGACGATACGGTAGTCATGCCAAGCGAGGAAATGACAATAACAAAGAACAAGGAATTCATCTTCAGCGTCAACGTGTATAACGACAAATTCACAGGGCCTACAACAGGCAGCCTGGAATGCCCTGTCGGAAAGAACGGCGCTGCAGAGATAGGCAAGGGAAAGGCGAACGAAGTCCTGTCCGGTCCGCAGACAATACCTGCAGGCGAGGACAAGGGATTCAAGTTCATCGTCCCGAAGACAGCAGTCAGCATCTCTGACACAAGGGTGTGCAGGATAATATTCACTGACGAAGCTGCCAATGAAGAAGGAAAGCAGATCGTAGTCTCGATAAGGTAGGTGAACGATTATGATAAAAAAGATCAAGAAAAGACTTACACAAGAGCAGGAATTCCAGATAATGAAGCTGGTGCTGGACAAGTTCCTGTGGATGGGCTTCATCGTGCTTGGATACGCGGTCTATCTCGGCGTGGTCGCAGATGACTGGGGACCGGCGGTCGCGTGGGGCATATCCGGCGTGATAATCCTCGTCCTGTTCATGATGCTCATCATCAGGGAGTACGAAGTCCTGAGATAAATCCTTTTTATTTTTCTTAAAATGCGCATCTACAAGAGCAAGAAAGGCATCGAGCTATCGATAAACTTCATAGTCATGCTCATACTAGCAGTAGCGGTATTCGCCGGCGGGCTCATGTTCGCCGCAAAGTTCTTCGGCCAGGCAGAGAAGATGCGCGGAAACCTCGATGCGCAGACAGAGAAGCAGATAGAGAAATTGCTGGATTCGGGCAGCCCTGTTGTGCTGCCGCTGAGCACCAAAGAGATATTCAGGAGCAAGTTCGAGACTTTCGGCGTGGGCGTGCTGGCGCAGAACAGCGGCAAATACACGCTGACTGTCACTTACAAGGACGCGTTCAAGAAAGACAAGACGCGCATAACACTGAACGCCCAGGACTGGCTGAACATAGCGATGACAGAGATGGCATTGAAGAAGAACGAGAAAGGCAAGTTCCTCGTGGGCGTGATGGTCCCGCGCGAAGCAGAATCAGGGACTTATTTGTTTGAAGTCAGCGTAGGTTTCAAGTCAGACAACCCTGCAGAAGCGCCGGACAAGGACCCCTACGACGCCCCGCTGCAGATGATAGTCAAGGTGCCGTAATCACTTTTTCTTAGCGACTTTCTTTGCTGACGTGAAAAACCCATCTATCTTTGACTTGCAGTATGCGCACTTGCTGTCCTTGACCTTGTTCTCGGTCACTGTGAAGAAAGATGAACGGCGTATGACTGGCTTGCCGCACTTCGGGCAATACGTGTCTTCCGTGTTTCGCATATCGATGTTCCCTACATAGACATACTTCAATCCGACTTCCTTCGCTATCTTGTAGGCTTCAGCCAATGTCTCTGGCGGAGTCGGGCTCAGATGCGCAAGCTGGTAGTAAGGGAAGAACCTTGAGAAGTGCATAGGCGCGCGAGTGCCGAGCTCCTTCTTCACCCACTCGCACTGCTTCCTGATCGTCGCCATGTCATCATTGAGGGTTGGTATTATTAGCGTGGTAAGCTCGGTCCAGACACCCATCTTATGGATAGTCTTTATCGTGTCCAGCACAGGCTTGAGATGGCCTGCGCAGATGTCGCGGTAGTACTCTTCTGTGAAGCCTTTGAGGTCGACGTTCGCAGCGTCGATATACTTGTAGAGAAGCTTTACCGGAGCAGGATTCAGGTAGCCGTTCGTGACCATGATGTTCTTCAACCCAGCTTTCCTGGCCAGCTTTGCAGTGTCCAAAACGTATTCGTAGAATATGGCAGGCTCGACATAAGTGTAAGAGATGGACTTGCAGCCGTTCTTCAATGCGTTATTGACTACCTCTTCTGGATCGAGCTTGAAGCATGGCACTTCATCAGGCCCGCGTTGCGAAATCTGCCAGTTCTGGCAGAACTTGCAATGGAGATTGCAGCCTGGCGTCGCGATGGAATACGTCGTGGTGCCTGGCAGGAAATGGAACAACGGTTTCTTCTCTATCGGGTCGACGGCAGCAGTACAAGGCAGGCCATAGACCAGTGAGTAGAGGGTGCCTGCGCGGTTCTCTCGGACTCTGCAACTGCCTCTCTTGCCATGTAGGATGATGCAGTTGTTCGGACAGAGATGGCACTGAACCCGCATCTTGTCCAGCTTCTCGTAGAACATAGCTTCTTTCATCTCCTGAACACCCCGGCCTTCGCAGCAATGAATTCCCTGAACTGATGACTGAACTTCGGGATAAGCATTATTGAGACGAAAACACCTGCCAAAGATATGAGAAACATGATAAAGAAAAGGGTGGCGAAGCCGAACGCCATTGCGATGGCGCTGCCGATTATCGCAGCGAACGCTGAGACAATGAAATCCATGGACTCCCAGTCGCCCCACTGAGACGCTTCCTTGCCTTTCTCAAGAGATTTTGAGTAAAGCGCATCATACGCAGGAGAAGACAATGCGAGACTGAGTCCTATAAGCACCTGCACCACAAGCAGCTGCATGGGAGTGCTGATCAACAGATAGCAGAATATGCCTATCGACCTCAATGCATAGCCGCCTATTATCAGCTGCTCGTAATGCACTACTCGATCTTCCCACCCGCTCAGCAAGAATATGACAATGCCTGAGGTGAGCGTGAAAGCAGCCCAGGCCCAGCCTGCATCAAGCAAGTCACCGCCGATGCGCTGCACGAAAATGGCATAGATAGGGCCGAACAGTCCTGCTGCAAATATGAAGCAAGCATCTGTCAAAAGAAGCAACTTCAACAGCCCTTTCAAAATTTCACCTCTAAGCTGGATGTAATGGCTGTGCGTTTATATGTTTTTTGGGTCTGATTTGATGCAGGGCCAGAGCCGCGAACGTCGCCGCCTGATTAGCCCGCTATTGCGGCAAATTTAGTAACTGAAATAATATGTTTCTTACGTATTAGCTTCGCAAAAAAGAATCAAGCGGGCGTACTTGCAAACTTGGTTTGCAAGCTTAATAATGCCAGACGAGCTTGCGAGTCGGCATTATTTTTGGCGGCGATGAGAGCTTTTTCGAGCTTGGCGAGAAAAAGCGAAATAGGGCGCGGCTCTGGCCTTGATAACAATCACAAGAAATTATGCTTCACGAACTCTGCCATCTCTATCTGGTTCGTCTTGACAAGAAGATCATATGCCTGCCTGTACTTTCCTAATGCTATCAGGTTGTCTGCCATGCGCTTCAGCTGGTCCAGGGGCAATGGGCGGCCTGCACGCTCCATCGCGATGAAAGCCTGGTCTGTCTTGTTCAGGCGGAGAAGGATGTCAGCTGCCTGAGAATAGATCTCGCGAGCCTGCTCCTCAGGAAACATGTCAAGAGAGACACTATCAATGCCCTTCTCAGCAATCATCTTGGCTATAGGATGAACATCCATTCAATGAGTAAGGCAGCCTCATTATTTATAGTTTTCTTAAAACTGGGCAGCGCAACGCCAAGCTACGCTTGTTTAATCTTACATGTGAAACGTGACATCCCCGTAGGGGGCAACCCCCTGTCACGTCTGATACTTATGCAGTTTAACGCTCCGCAATAGTGGCGGTTGCGCTGCCCCTTATATGCATAATCAAGGAAACCTTTTTAAACAAGGCAGGCTTGGCAATGGATGGAAAAGAGGTGGTGAAGCATACTTAAGAGAAAGCTACCGTTGACGCAGAAAGGACTTCTTAACAGGGCAGAATCACACATATTCTCAACAGGACTCGGCGATGGAGCATCAAAGCTCTGCATCGCAAACATGAAGTACGGCCTGGCGAAGATACACTATGTCCAGAACAAGTACGGCCTCGAGCCAGACGCGACGTTCATCACGACACCAGACGAGACCATAAGCCGCAATGTCAAGAGATGGGAGCAAGGCATAGCCTATGGCGGCAAGCTCAGCTGGGGGTCTGGACGCGAGAGACTCGTAGTGCTCGACACAAAGCCCAACTGCTGCGGCATGCTCGTCGGAGGGCTGCATGACCTACCGAAACCACGCAATGTACTTAGGAGGGTATTCGACCTCGAGCAGGAATCAAGCTACATAAAAGACATCAAGGTAAAATGGGACTTCTACAAAGGCAACCACTTCATCGACGTCTTCAAGGTGGAGGAGAAAGAACACGGGCTCAGGCTGCCGAGATACGCAGCGATAATACACGCAGGGTGCCCTGAACTGAAAGGCGAGAATGACAAAGGCCCTGGCCTGTACTGGGACGAGAGCAAGAAACTGATGGAGATGTCAAGGACCATAAAGACACCGTTCGGACCGACATACGTCGCCGAGGGACAAGACGCTGTCGACTACTACTCATTCTACCTCTTTGCAGAAGAGTTCGCAAAGAAAAGACGCGAGATGGCGTTCAAAAGGCTGTTTGACAATGGCAAAGTGATATGCAACCAAACGCACCAAGGCCTGCTCAACATGAATGAGATGGCGCTAGGCTGCAACGTGTTCCAGACAAGACAGCAGCTGATGCCCATATCAATAAGGGCAGACCTGCCATCCTATCTCGTGCGTGGAATCCACAATTTCACACAGCACCAGATGGACATGCTCGGCTTCACTGCCCGGGCCAACGAACTTGGTGTCTATCACCGCCTCAACAGAGCCAATGTTCTTCCTCACGGCGGAGGCTACACATTCCCAGAATCCATCTCTGTCGAGAAAGTCTTCGAGATAAAAGACAAAAGATACTTCAAGATCGAAATGGCCGACAGCATAGGCAAACTGATAATATCTAATGTCAAAGAGCTAGAGTTCGAATACCGCGGAAGGGAAGTGCTGCAGAAGACGCTAGACCTGGGCATGTGCGAGGTCGCTGCGGTGATGCATCCGGTCTACACTATCAAGATATGATTCTATGACTTTATCGCAAAAGGATTGAAATCAGTGTGATAGTCATAATAATCCTCGTGCTCTTTCTTCTTCAGGAAGCCGACTACAGTGTACGTTATCGGCGTGAATAGGACTTCGACACCCACTTTGAAGATGTAGTTCGAGATAAGTATCGCGATGAGGAGGGAGTTGGGCAGCACGCCAAAGAAAGCTATCAAGATGAACAACATGCAGTCGACACCTTCTCCTACCAGCGTAGAGCCTATTGTCCTCATCCATAACCACTTGCCCTTGGTCCAAAGCTTCATCTTGGCGAGGAGGTACGAGTTCGAGAATTCTCCAGCGAAATAAGCGATGAGGCTTGCGAGCGCGATGCGGGGGACGATACCGAGTATCTGCATGTAAGCGTCCTGGCCGTTCCAGTCATTTGCGGGAGGGAGGAGGCCTACAACATAATATACTGCAGTCGCGAGTGCAAGGCACGCGAATCCGGTCCATATCACCTTCCTCGAATTCCTGTAACCATAGACTTCTGTAAGTATGTCGCCGAAGATGTAAGCCAACGGGAAAAGGATTGTGCCGCCATCAAACGTGAAAGGGCCGAGATCAAGAATCTTGGTGCTCGCGGTGTTCGAGACTATCAGCACGGCTACGAACAGGCCGACGATGAAGTAAAAGTAGCGGTAGCTGCGCACGGGACTGAAATCACTTTCCTTCTATAAAAAACGTGCTTTTACTTTAAATGTTATGAAGTCAGCAAAACCGTTAAAAAGTAAAATATCTATAACGTAATTTTATTATTACCGTTGGCGTTCTGAGTGTTGTCTTTGGGCGTTTGATTTGGTTGGTGTTATCACTGTTTAGTGACTAAAAATGCGAAAGATTTATATATTCCCTGTGTCATAAGCGCTATAACTATAGTATTGTTGGGGTGCTGAGTTAGATGTCTAGTAATGCTGTCTTCGGGTATAACTTTGGCCAAGGCCAGTCTGAGCTAGAA
>JAGVOD010000113.1 GCA_020052935.1 archaeon
AGAAGCCGCAGGCATAAAAAAACCATTAGGAGAAAATAAGCTGTTAGACTTGATAAAATATGCCCAAAAACAAAGATGACGTTAAATAGACAGTATCCTAGAAGTATATTAAAAGCTTAAAAAGATGATTTGTCCAGCAGCACCACCGCCAATAATTGCTTAAGCAGTGCCGCCGCCAATGTTGCGAAGCGTTTCTTAGTAGAAAGGATCAGACCGACGAGGGGGTTGGCCCCTACGGGGAACGTCGGTGTCGGAATATTAAACCACGAGCGAAGCCTGGCGCGGCACTGCTTGTTGTAGCTTGGCGTGGTGCTGCGAGAGAACTAGTTAAGGCCTATTTTATTGTCTCTATGCCCTTGTCCTGGAGTATTGTCTCTATCTCCTGCTTTGTCATGAACCTGTTGTACGTGTCTTTGTCTATCACTACTGCTGGCGTCCCTTCCACCTTGTATATCTTCTTGAGGGTGTCCAGCGCGGCGTTCTGTATCGTGTAGTCGAAGCTGTACACGTACACGTTTGCGTAGTTGCGTCTTACCCATGTCAGTATGAATCCCTGCTCTTTGCATTCCTTGCAGTCCTCTTCGTTGTTGTAGAAGAAGAGTATGAGCGAGCTTGTCTGGTTGCATTCCTTGTTGGTCTTCTTCAGGAACAGCCAGTGCCTTATCTCGAGGAGGGAATAGTACCTCTTGAGGTCTTTCACGTTCGTGTCATCCTGGCCTAGCCTGTTCTCCATGTAGTCCAGCTTGGATGCCATCTCGTAGAGCTCGTCGGCCAGTGGCGTAGAGTTGAAGTTCTCGCAAGGGTCCTCTGCGATTAGCTCGTACTGCAGCTCCATCGCTGTCGTGTCGGTCTTGAGCTGCTGTCCTATGTCATTTATCTGCTCGAGCTTCTGCGATGAGAAATAATTGCCGACAAAGATGCCGAATATGAATATCAGCGTGGTTATCGCGAATACAGTAAGATACCTTCCCTTGTTGAGCCTCTGGTTGTGGTTCATCTTCTTTGCCATTTATGCGTACTTTATCTCTGCCTCTTTCCTCTGCCTTCCCCTCCAGCCGACGTCCTTATTTTTAAGCCTTGCGTGTATTGCGCTGGCCCACCAGTATGTATATAAAGGCAGGTAGAGGAACATGAAGATGACGTAGCTCCACGTCAGGCTCTGTTTCTCATTGGAGAGGCGTTTCGCCAGCCATATCATCAGGATGCCTATGATGAGCGCGCAGAGGCCTATCATCATCAGCGGGCTCTGGTCGATGTAGAACATGTCCCACTTGAAGTCTAGCATCCGCCATATGTCGAAATCGACGCTGGCGAGGTTGACATAGCGCTGGTAGTTCTTGTCAATCATGACGTAGATGGAGTAGATGACCATGACTGTGGCTGTGAGGACCGACAAGTATGCGCTTGGCAGCACGAACAGGCCCAGGTTTCCATACTTTGGAGAGAATATCAAGAAACGGTACTTCTGGGTGTTCTCCATGAAGCCCTTATACCACCTTACTCTCTGCCGCTTAGTCGTCATGAAAGTGGGCATAGGCACGGCATGCACATTGGCATCCACCGCATTTTCTATCTCATAGCCCTTGGCCTGTATCCTCAGGGATATCTCGATGTCCTCTGTGCACGTGCTTGTATCATAGCCGCCGTAGGTGTCGAAGAACCGCTTGCGGAAGACAGTGAAAGGGCCGGGAGTGACGTGGATGCTGCCGAGATACGCGAAGACCTTGCGCAGATAGACGCCGAGAAGGAACTCTATCACCTGGATACGCTGCCAGACAGTCTTAGGGACAGTGCATTTCAGGGATGGCGTGACTGCCATCACACTATTCCTCTTGAAATAGCCGAGCATCTTCTTCAGGGCGTCGGGCTCAACGATTGAATCGGCATCGAGGCAGGCGACAAACTCGCCTGTAGCTCGCTTCAATCCATAATTGAGGGCATCTCCCTTTCCGCCATTCGGCTTTGTGAATACCCTCACGCCCTGCTTCTCATAGGTCCTCGCTAACTTTAGTGTCTTGTCCCTGCTGCCGTCATCGACTATTATTATCTCAAGCTTTTTTTTCGGATAGTCAAGGTTCAGGAGAGAGTCTACTGTCTTTGACAGCGTCTTCTCCTCATTGCAGGCAGGTACGATGACCGTTACTTTTGGAAGTACCTTCGGAGGCGGAGGATTGCGTATCTTTCCGCGGTTCTCGAACAGGGTGAGGAGGAAGAACACTGCTGCAAATAGTCCGAAGTAAGATACGACGTACAGCACTATGTCCCAAAACATGATTCTTATCTCTACATTGTGGTTTATATAATTAACCAAGATTCTGCCAGGCGGTTTAATAACCTTTTGCTGATTTTAAGCTCATGTGCTATCACGTTTTTACTTCCGGTCTTTAATAACCACTTTGGGTGGTTATTATGTATAAATTGACCTTTAAAAAGCGTGTTTGGATTGTTAAGCAAGTTCTTGATGGTGCTCCTCGTGTTAATGCTGCTCTGGCGCAGAATGTAAGTGATAGGACCGTCAGGCAGATTATGCAGAAGTACGAGGAGTTTGGTCTGGATGGTCTCAAAGATTATAAAACTGGTCGTCCCGAGACCATCTTGAATCGGAATGCTGAGATAGTTATCCTTGATTTGAGGAAGCGTTTTGGTTATGGTGCTTGTATGATTGAGCAGCTGCTCAAGAGTAAAGGCTTTTCTATCAGTCATCGGCAGATAGAGAAGATTCTTCTCAGGAACAACCTTGTTGTTCCAAACATCAAAAAACAAAAATCTCGAAAGTGGGTTAGGTACGAGTTGCCTAACCCTAATGATTTGTGGCATACTGACTGGAGCTACGACCCTTTTACAGGAAAACAATTAAGTGTTTACATCGACGACAAAACTCGTTTAATAACTAGTTTTGGAATATTCAAAAGAGCAACAGCGGTGTCTGCTGTTGCTCTTTTGCGTAGCGGCATAGCAGAATACGGTAAACCTAAATCAGTAATGACTGATCATGGGTCTCAGTACTATGCTAACTATCCTGATGCAAACCAAGAAAACACCACGTTTAGAAGCGCACTTAACATATTAGGCATCAAGCATTATTTGGCAAGAGTTAACAGGCCCCAGACCAATGGTAAAGTAGAACGATTCTTCCTAACCTACAAAACAGAATTTGCTACAGGCACATTCACCAACATTAACGAGTACATATCCCACTACAACGAAAAAAGACTCCACATGAGCCTAAACTACAAAACACCTAAAGAGACCTGGAACGCACTTTTAAACCGGAACTAGTTTCGTGACCGGAAGCACTTTCGGGATAACAGACTGATTTTAAGCTCAAACAATTATTCCGATAAGAATATTTCTTTCAAGAACATTATTAAAGACGCAGTTTGGGGATGCATCAAAAAACCAAAGAGGGTGATTCATATGGTGCATAAGAAAGGAAGATATCTTTTCACATCCGAGTCTGTGTCTGAAGGCCATCCTGACAAGGTCTGCGACCAGATATCAGATGCTGTTCTCGATGCGTGTTTCAGAGAAGACCCTTACTCAAGGGTCGCATGCGAGACCGCTGTCAAGGACAACAACGTGTTCTTGCTGGGTGAGATAACGACCAAGGCCAAGCTTGACTTTGACAAGATAGCAAGAGGCGTCATCAGGCGGATAGGTTATACTCCTGACTGTGGCTTCGACCCTGAGGGGTGCAAGGTCTCTATATTCATCCGCGAGCAGTCTCCTGACATCTCGCAGGGTGTGACAGAAGGCCAGGGATTGTTCAAGGAACAGGGTGCGGGCGACCAGGGCTTGATGTTCGGCTACGCGACTAATGAGACGCCTGAGCTGATGCCGTTGCCGATTGTCCTTGCGCACAAGCTCCTGATCGAGCTCGCGAAGCTGAGGCGTTCCGGCAAGATACCTTACTTGCGTCCTGATGCGAAATCGCAGGTGACTGTCGAGTACGCGGACGGCAGGCCGCTGCGTGTCGATACAGTGGTCATCTCTACGCAGCACAAGCCGAATGTCCCTCATGTGCGTATCCAGAAGGATATCGTCGAGCAGCTCATCAGGCAGGTCTGCGGCAACTGGCTTGACGACGGCACGAAGTATTATGTGAATCCGACAGGAAGTTTCGTCATCGGCGGTCCTGTCGGTGACGCTGGAGTTACAGGACGGAAGATAATAGTCGACACTTATGGCGGCCATGGCTCGCATGGAGGCGGCGCGTTCTCCGGCAAGGATCCGACAAAAGTCGATCGCTCTGCAGCCTACGCTGCAAGGTACATCGCGAAGAATGTCGTCGCTGCTGGTCTCGCAGACAAGTGCGAGGTCCAGCTCGCTTACGCCATCGGTGTGGCTCAGCCGGTCTCTATCCTGACGCATTGCTTCGGCACGAACCACGTGCCTGAGGAGAAGATTGAGAAGCTGGTCGCGGAGCATTTCCCTGTAAAGCCTGCAGCAATACTGAAGGCGCTTGACCTGCGCCGTCCTATATACGAGAAGACTGCGTCATATGGCCATTTCGGCCGCGACGACCCTGACTTCACTTGGGAGCGTACAGACAAGGCAGATTTGCTGAGAGAAGAGGCTGGCCTTATCCACAAGGCAGTGCATCCTGGCATTGAGGTGCCGTTGGACGGTGAGTGATTCTTTTTCTCTTTCTTCTTTATTTTTTTCGTTTATTATTTTTTGTTGTGTTGTTTGTAGTTCAATAAAGATTATATAGTATTTCTGGATTCTATTTTTTCATGGTAGAACAGACACTGGTGCTTATAAAACCTGATCACGTGGATTTGGCAGACATAATCCTGGCTGAGTTGGATTCTCATGCGCGCAGGGTCAGGACTGCCAGGGTGGAGAGCATCCCCCTTGAGGTTGTAGAGGATCATTATGCTGTCCATAGGGGCAGGTCTTACTTTGGTTACATGACTGCCTCTTTTGCTGGAAGGCGGACTGTCGTCGCGGTTTACGAGGGGGAAGGGGTCATACAGCTGTTCAGGGAGCTCATCGGCCCGACAGACCCTGCCAAGGCGCCGAAGAACACTATCCGGGGGAAGTATAGTGGCGATTCATTGGAGCGGGCGACTGCTGAGAAAAGGCCTTGCAGGAATGTCATACATCGTTCTGATTCGCCAGAGGAGTTTGTGCGGGAACTTGCTGTCTGGAAAGAATATCTGGGCGTATGAACTTTTTTCTCTTCCTTATTCTCCCTTCGCGGGATGGAACGGCTTGCCTGTGTATTCTGGCAGCCAGGACTCTAGCTGGAAGTGCTGCTTCACAGCTCCAAGAAGTCTCGCAGTCTCTCTTATGAGTTCGTCTTCCGCTTGCTCTATCCTGTCTTTGTATATCCTGTTGAGGTAGAATTTCTGCAGCATGCTGTTCTTGAGGAAGAAGTTCTTTTCCCATTCTTTTTTCGGGTCGAGCTCCATCCTTGCGGTTATGAACACTTCACACTCTCCCTTGTTCATCGCCACCTTTGTCCCGTCCACGACTATCTCGTGGTCTTTCAGGTTGAGGCCGTGGAAATCCACATTCAGGTAGAACTTGAAGAATGGGTTGGCATAGTCCTTGTCCATTCGCCACCATATCCATATCTGCCTCGCGCCATTAGAGGCTATCCTCTCTAGGTAGAGCTTCTCTATCCACTTGTCTGATTTAGGGCCAGAGCCTGTGCCTTCGCAGTATCCTTCCTCGACAAGCCATTCATGCACTCTTTTGTATAGGTATTCCATGCTGAATACGTGCTTGTAGTTCAGGCTGAACTGCCTTACTGTCCATGGCTTGTTTAGCTCAAAAGGTGGAGGCATGCCTGTATTCAATAGAACGCGGTTTATAAAAGTTTCGTCCCAAACTGGTGCCTAAAACCTCTGCAAAAAATTTATTAGCTCGACCAAGCGCCTAGTTTTTAGCAAGGGGTGTCTTATGTTATCTATAAGGGATGCAAGGCATGGTCGCATTACGACAATCACGGGTCCTGTGCATTCTGGGAAGACTACTGAGCTTGAGCGTATTCTGAAATCTGCCCGTGGAAGGATATGGGACGGCGGTAGCGGCATAATCTTGGCGAAGCATCCGATGGATGATGTGTCTAATCCCAGGAAGGTGGTGGGTTATGATGCCATTTCGACAGATAACCCTGATGAGATTGCGCATGCCGTTGTGAAGAACACAGAAGCAGTCGTGATATCTGGCATAAATTTCTTCACCAATCCGAGGATTGTCGATCTTGTCCAGTCCCTCGCGCTGAGCAACAGGCGGGTGTATGCTGCAGGCCATAATCTTACCTGGGATTCTAGGCCGTATAATTTCATGCCTGATATAATGGCGCTTTCGGATGAATTCGTCCTTACCGAGGCGCCTTGTATAGAGAGGGACTGCCAGCTCCGCGCGACCCGCAGCAGGAACATAGATGGCAAGAGCGAGCGGGTCTGCATCGACCATCATTTTTTCGAAGGCAGGCCTGAGCACCGCCCGTTCCTCAAGCGCCAGACAGGCGGCCTTGAGCTTTTCGTGGGCAGCATGTTCGCCAGCAAGACGACTATGTGGCACCAGCGGATGAAGGAGCTGCAGGCCAATGGCATCGATTATGTCGTGTTCAAGTGGGTCGAGGATGCGCGGTATGCTGAGAGGGATGCCCAATACTCTACTTTCGATACTGGCCGCATAGGATTGAATGATAGCGAAGAGCAGATCCCCGCGGTAGTTGTGAGGGATGCCCATGATATGTTGATGTATCTTGAGTGCAGGACAGGTATAAAGTCGCTTGACGCTAAGAACAAGACGAGGATGCTGCGTCTCGGCCACATATTTGTGGATGAGGGCCAGTTCATCAAGGATCTTGCTGATGTTGTCAGGCTGCGTGTCTACCAGGGATATAAGTTCTATGTCACAGGGCTGTTGAGGACGTGGAAGATGGAGCCTTTCGGCGAGATGCCTCGTCTTCTCACCATTGCGGAACGCATAAATGTCATGCATGGCTACTGCGAGAAGTGCCATCGTGCTGCTTCAGAGAGCCAGAGGTTTGTGAGGAAGGATGGTTCCTGGGTCACGCCGGACTATGATGAGCGGGTGATTGCGATAGGCGGCAAGGAGAGGGGCAGGAAGATAAAGGATAAGTACGAGGCCAGGTGCAAGGACTGCGTAGTCATACCTGGCAGGCCTGATTCGCGTTATCATTTCGATAGGTATGAGCCGCCAAGGTAACTTCTTAGGAGTTATTGAAAAGGCAGTGCCGCCGCCACTTTGCGGAGCGTTTCTCGGTAAATGAATCAGATGGGGAAGGGGAAGTTCCTTACGGGAGGGAACCCCATTTCAGTAAGATAATCAAGAAGCGTAGCCTGGCGCGGCACTGCCCGTATGTTTTGATAGTAGCACCAGTCTATTCTCAGGAAACTTTTTAAACCGTCCTCTTTTCTCATGCTTAAAATGTTCGTAGGCATCGTTGGCAAGCCGTCTTGCGGCAAGAGCACTTTCTTCAAGGCAGCTACGCTTGCAGAGGTTGATATCGCCAATTATCCTTTCACAACGATAAAGCCCAATCATGCGGTCGGTTTTGTGAAGATTGAGTGCGTTGACAAGGATTTCGGCAAGCAGTGCCATCCGAGAGAGGGATTCTGCATCCATAATTGGCGGTTCGTGCCGATAGACCTGATGGATGTCGCTGGTCTCGTGCCAGGGGCGCATGAGGGAAAGGGCATGGGCAACCAGTTCCTTGACGACCTGCGCCAGGCAGATGCGCTTATCCACGTCGTTGATATCTCTGGCAGTGTGAATGCTACTGGCGAGCCTGTGGAGCCGCTGAGTTACGACCCGCTAAATGATGTTAAGTTCCTTGAGGAGGAGCTTGACATGTGGTATCTCGGCATACTGAAGAGGGGCTGGGAGCGTTTCGCCCGCCAGGTCATGCAGGAGAAAGGCAACATCGCGAGAGCTATAGGCAAGCAGCTCTCTGGGCTTAAAGTGACAGAAGAGATGGCTGAAGAAGTGATTGCTAAGATGGGCTTTGATATGTCTAAGCCTGACTTGTGGTCTGAGCAGGATATGAAGGCTCTTGCAGAAGAGTTGAGGAAGCGCACAAAGCCTATGATCATCGCCGCCAACAAGATAGATATACCTGGCGCAGAGAAGAATTACGAGAGGATAAAAGCCAAGTTTCCGGAGTATATAATCATACCCTGCTCTGCAGAGTCAGAGCTTGCATTGCGCGAGGCAGCAAAGCATAAGCTTATTGATTACGTTCCTGGGGAGAAGTCTTTCAAGCTGCTCGAGCCTGCTAAATTGAATGACAAGCAGAAGGCTGCATTGGAGTTTATCCAGACGAACATGCTTGGCAGGTTCGGCTCGACCGGGGTGCAGGACGCGCTCAACACAGCGATATTCAGGCTTCTGAAGTACATTGCGATATTCCCTGGCGGCGTGAATAAGCTCGAGGACCAGTATGGGCATACGCTTCCTGATTGTTTCCTCATGCCTGAGGGCACCACTGCTCTGGATTTCGCGTTCCGCATCCACACGGATCTCGGAAAAGGGTTCATCCGCGCGATAAACGTCAAGAAGAAGATGACCGTCGGCAAGGAATACAAGCTCTCGCATCGTGACGTGATGGAGATTATCTCATCGAAGTGAGTCGTCGTATTGATTCCTCTGTTCTAACTACTCCAGCCCGCCGCCTACTATGTTTCCTGCTATCATGTTGAAGACCAGCATCACTATTGCTGATACGACGCAGTACATCACCGTGCTTCTTGTCATGTTCTGGCCTACGTTGTAGTTCTCTGCGAGCTCGTCCACGCCGTTCTCTATTCCGTTGACTATTATCGTGAGTATGTATGTTATCTGCACGACGTAGAATCCTACTATTATCTGGAAGTAGAACGTCGGCATTCCGTCGCCGAAGAGCGATGTGAGCCCCATTGACACGCCGGCCTGTGATGCTGCTGTCTCGCTCTGCAGTTTCTGGAGCTGCCCTCCTAATTTTCCGAGTATCGTCGTGACCATTGATGTTATGCCTATGACTATCGCTGCGATGACTGGCGTCAGGAACTTTATCTGCGAGTTCATGGATGAGATGGTGTCTGCCATCAGGTCTTTCAGCCTCTCGTCGACGCTGTGCATCTCCCTTACGTAGCGTGAGACATTTATCATGGCCTGCGCCGCTACCAGCGGGCCTTTCTTTGCCGACTCCATCAGGACTTTCATGGATGTCTCTATCAGGTCGGATGGGTAGTGTCTCAGCGCCCCGTTCTGCGGGTCGAATATTGACTGCTCCAAGCTCATGCCTACCTGGCCGAGGTTTGTCGCGACCATGCCGAAGAACTGTCCTGATATCGTGTCAGGTATGGCTTCTGCCACTTTTCCGAATGCGATCTCTGCAGGATAGCCGTCTCCGAGCCTGTTTCCGAGCTGGAACAGTGCTGATGCGAACTCTGCCTCGAGTTTCTTCGACTCATCGCGTATCTTGAGGACATTCTTGCTCCTCACCTTGTAGTACAGCCCTACTGACAGCCCGACGGCGAGAGGCAGGAATGACGAAAGCAGCGCAGCTCCGAGCCCGAATGGGCCTATGTATCCTCTTTCAGGCTTGCTCGACATCTGGTATCCTATTAAGTAGAACTTGCCGTCATCGATTGCGTAGTCTGTGATTATCTTTATCTCTCCCCCGTTTGTCGTCGCTATGTCCCAGCCTGGTGATGCTATGTGGGCCAGTATAGGGATGAATGCGAGCAGGAGGCAGAGCGCTGCGACGAATATGCTGAGGTAGATTGGGCTTATCATTATCTCTGAAGGCCCTATCTTGAGTATGAAGTTCCTGTATTTCTGCAGTTCCGGGTCTTTGGAGATGTCGACGCTGCCGTATCCTGTAGGTCGTTTGGACAGTATCTCCCTGCCGAGGTAGTATACCGATGCGGGGAGTATTAGGTTATAGAGCGTGGAGAGGTGGTACCAGTACACGCCTTCCATGAAGCTCACTACGAGGGGGAGGATGACTAGTCCTAATATGGGCAGTATGATTCCCAGCATGTGGAGCATGGTGATCGGCGATTTCAGGTTCTGTGCGTAGTGGAGCATCTTCTCGTAGGTCTCTTGCAGTATTACGTCGAGGGACTTGTCGAGCATCGAGACCCTGGCGTTCTCATCCCCTTCTAACAGCGAGCCTTCGATGAGGTGCATCGACTCGATGAATTCCATGTTCCATTTTCGCCAGCCTCCGAGATACGCATCGATGCTTTCCTTGACTGACGGGTACTTCTCTGTCTCTATGTTCCATATTATCCGCTTGAAGTCCAGCGAGAGCGGAGGGGAGAGGTGTTCTGCGGCGAAATCTATCGCCAGTTCCAGGTTTGACGTGTGGCGCATGTATGTGACTACGTAGAATATAGACAGCACCATCTGGTTTGATGCCTGCATCCTCCAGCTGTTTGCCATGAAGTGCGGCGCATTGCCCAGCGGGAATATCATTATACCGCCTGTTATCAGGAAGAACATGGGGAAGAACATTCCGCCTCCTGTGAGGAGGTATGACGCGAGGACTCCGACGAGTATGTATGCTATCGGTAACAGGAATGAGAAGGAGTAAGTGCCGGCAGGCGTTACGTTTATGTGGCAGACGTCTATGCTTTCCTGCAGCGCCTGGCCTTTTTTCTTGTCAGGGACTATCTTGAACAGTTTTTCTGACTGGTTGCACGCCTTCTCGTACCAGGACAGGTGTTTCGGCAGGTATTCCTTCTTGAAATCCTGGTATGCCCTGCTCCTTATGACGCCTATGCTCTGGACTTCCTCATCTTCTGGAGCGAGATTCACCTCTAGCTTGGTCTTATATTTCGCCAGCAGGCGTTCCATCTCCTCTTCGCTTATCTCCGGCACTGTTCACCTCTTTTTACTTGCGAAAAGATTTGAAGATATTATCTCATCATGCTCCAGTACTTCTCTGCTCCGTGCAGTATGACTGCATCGGCATACATCTTCTTGTTTCTCAACATCTGGACGCTTGTCATTACGCTTCTGTTCCTGAATGCGGAAAAATCAACTCCTGTTGTGTGCTCTGGCACTATGAGTATGACGTTGTTGTTCTTGATCATCGCGACATGGATGCTGTCCCGCACAAGGTCTATCTTCTCGATTATCTTGTCTGCGTGCGGGTTCTTTGCAAGCCATTCTCTTGTCTTGCGCGCCTCGATGAGAGATAGGTATGCCAGCGTCATCTGTGATTTGAGATTGAGGCTGCACACTGACACGTTGCCGATCTTCTTTATCTTCAGCACGTCCTCTGAGACAAGCTTCTTGACGAAAGTGTGTGCGTGAGAATACGCAACGCTGAGTTTCTTCGCTATGTCTGCTATGGAGTGCTGTTCAGAAATGTCTCTTGAGACCAGCTCTATTATCCTGTGTTTCAGGGTGTTGTCCATTCTTGCTCTTCTTTGAAGTAAAATGGGGGTGGGCGCCCTTTTCAGGGCGCGGGGGTTAGACTAAGGGTTTCTAGACCTGCTTAAATAATTATCTATTTAAAAGATTTTATCATCTCTTTTTTAATAATTAAAATCTAATAAAAAATATTATTATATCTAAATAATAGATATATTTAAGCTTTGCGGTTTTGCCACTAGAAAGCTTAAGAACCTGAGAAATAAGGCTTTAAGAGTTTTAAGCGGGTTTTGGCTCAAGGCCTAGTGACTTTTCAAGGCTGCCTAGCCTGGTGTTTATGTAGCCCAGCTCACCTTCCTCGCTCAGCATGTGCATCGTAGTGTATTCTGTGAGCAAGGCATGTTTGACCGCTGCCGCTGTCTTGAGGAGGTCGTCTAGCCTTGTGAGGTCTGACTTCGCCTCTTCTGGTATGCCTGTCATGCAGAAGTATGCTATCGGGAAGTTGTTTTCGGTAATGACTGGATGTATCATATAGTGGCCTACTGCATCATCGTATCTCAATGATGGTTGGTCTGCTTTCGGGACAGTAAGTGCGAGCTTTCTGAGTTTTGTTAGTGCCTCTGTGTCTGGTCCTGCGGATATCATGTCTTGCATATCAGATCCTTCTTTTTGAGGCAGCTTCTTGAGATATGCCTCGTTGAGTATTATTACGACCCCGCCTATGCCTTTCTCAGTCTTGATGTTGTCTACGCGAGCTTGGTACCCTCGCAGGTTGTCTTTCATCAGGTCTCTCAGTCTCTTTGAGAAGTTTGCTTGGCGGGTGTAGTAGCTCCTGAACCTGAGCGCGAGCTCTTTCAGCGCCTGCATTCCGTCTTTTATCGCAGATGCGCCTTTCTCCATATCAATCTCTCTTTTCTGCAGGTCTGTCTCGTACGTCTTCAGTCTCTCTGACTCTTTCCTCAGTACCTCTTGTCTTTCTCTGGTCTGGAGCGTCGCCGCATCTTTTGCAGTCTTGTCGATTTCGGCCAGTCTTTCTGCGAATCCTGCTTCTGTCTGCCTGACTTTTTCAGCGAGTTCCACCTCTCCCCGGGTAAGCTGGAGCGTTCTTGCTTCAAGCCCGTCTCCAAGCTCCCTTAGCCTTGCTTCCTCTGCAGGAATCTGGTCTGCGCGTTGTATCAGGGGTGCGATTTGTGCCCTTTTCTCGTCGAGAGTGTGTCTTGCCCTGAATATGGCTTGGAGCATATCGTCGAGCTTCTGCCCTTCTTCCAGCAGCGCCTTGTATATGTTGCCGTCAGTCAGGATGTCTATGATTATCTTCGATGCTATTTCCGTAGAGACGCCTTGCTCTGTCAGTCTTGTGTAATATGCTGACCTCTTCTTGTTGTCAGAGAATTGGGATTGCTCTATGACCTTCCTTACTAGCGTTTCGTATATGCCTGCTGCCTTTTCCGCGGCTTGTTCAGGAGGAACTGGCTCAGTAACGCCCACAAGCGTGTTCTCTCCTTCTTCTGATACTACCACGCTGTCGAGTTTCGCATCGTTCCTTTTGCGCAAGTCTTTCATCAGGTTTGTGATTGTCTCCTCTGCCGTTCTGAGCTCTTCTGTCGCAGCCCGGCATTCACCTTCCAGCTTTCGGTATTTTACAGTCTCCTCTTTTGCAGCGGTTTCGTGTCGTGCTATTGTCTGCATAAGCTCTTCTATCCTGCGGTCATACCCTTCTGCTTGTTCCCTCATCTTGGTGTCGTATTGCTCTGTGAATGCAGCCATATTTATCATCGGGCTGCTGATCCTTCCGCCAGAATCTGTCGCTTCGATGGCTGTAGGAGAATGAGGTGATGGTGCTTGTGTCATCTGCGCGAGCCTTTCTTCCAGGCCGCGGTTATTTGCGGCAAGTTCTACGTTTGCGCGTCTCAAGTCTTCTGCTTGCTGTGCGAGACCTTCGTCCGAGCTTCTTAGCGTAGCCGCCATCTGCTCGTATCTTTTCTGCGCTTCTGCCAAATTTGTTCGTTGCCTGTCTAGGTTGGCTATGGTCTCCCCTATCAGGGCTTGCCGCATGTACACTTCTCCCTGTACTGTTATGCTTGCAGGCGGTCCGCCTTTTCCAGAACTTCTAGTGCCATCACTCATCTAATCGTATCCCCCAACAGTATAGGTAATTGTATTTGGTTTATATATTTTGTGCTGTTTTATTACTTCAGAATAGTTAAGCTAATATGGCTTTAGAAGGCGTATAAAGCCTATTTTCGCTGTTTCTTCTCAAAATATTCCTTTACTCGCACGATTATCTTGGGTGCGGCACCTGGTCCAAGAGCATAATATGTCTTTTCTGCCTCGCTGCCCCAGGAATATTCGCCTTTTTCCTTCTTTATTGCCTTGACAACGAACTCCCTAGTATCCACTCCCTTGCGTAGGTGGTAGTACACAGACCTCATCGTCACAGCAGGAAAGAGCTCAACATACACATTGTATATGTTGTACGCATACCCCTCTTCTAAGAAATAGAGCAGCTCAACGATGTTCTGCCTTATCTGTGATCTGGTCGGTCGTCCTCGTGCCATGTATCCTGCTTGAGAACCCTTGCTTAAAAAACTTTGTCTGTGTTAGTGCATCGTTGAGAAGATAGTGTGACATTCTACAAAGCTTCTGCCTAGAATGGGTAATATTTCACTTTGACTGTCTTGATGAACATGAATGATTTGAAAGAGCCGATGATCTTGGGGTATTTGTTGCGTAATTCTTGTACGAACTGGTGTAGTTCCTGGTTTGATTTTACCATGATCTCGATGTCAAGGAGTTCTGGCAGCGCAACTCCTTCTACGTAATATAGCACGTCTGGTCTTTGTCGCATGAATTCTTTTATGGAACGCATATCCTTTGTTGTGAAATTAT
>JAGVOD010000110.1 GCA_020052935.1 archaeon
CCCCCGGAGTGGAACTTATACAAAGAAGTCACTCTTCCTCTTCTTCCTCTTGATCCAACGGATCAAACGGATCGAACTCCAAGTCATCCACCTTAGCCCACCCCTAATTTTGGATAAGTATTATATAGCCGCTAGGTATATAAACATTTCGCAACCACCCAAGCAAACATATTCCTAATAATATTTAGTTATTTCTTAAAAAAGTAAAATAAATCGTAAATTCGTTAAAAATAAGTGAAAAATACTTACATTTAGCGGTTTTAATTAAAAACCCGCACCAAATGTTTATAAGAAAGCTCTGCTTTAGATTATATGAGTTAAAATTATAACCAAATGATATCTACGTGTAAATCTACACATAAACCGAGGGTGATGAGCATGGAGAAGAAAAAATTTAATCTCAAGATATGGATACCTGTTGCAGTAGTCATACTAGTCATAATAGTCTGCCTTGCAACACTGGTAAGCAGCAAGACAAGGGTAGCTTTCCTCAACATCGAAAGCGGCGCAGTCGAAGTCGACACCGGAAAAGGGTGGGCCGCTGCAGAAGATGGGATGGAGCTAGGCCTTGAAGACAAGGTGAAGACCGGCGAAGACGGCAGCGCAGTCATCGTGCTCTATGAGAGCATAATGGTGCAGCTCGACGCGAACACAGAAGTGTCTATCGCGCAGCTGAGCAAGGACAAGGTCAAGATCAACCAGCAGTCAGGATCGACATGGAACAAGTTCGCAGCCATATCAGGCATAAAGAACTTCGAGGTCGAGACACCGACAACCGTGGCTACTGTCCGTGGCACAGAATTCTGGGTCGACATGGACAGCATCGGAGTAGATGAAGGCCAGGTAGACGCGAAGATGAAAGGCAAGCTGCTGACGCTGATGGCCGGCAAGAAAGGCGTGCTGCGCGACGGAGTCGCCAACGAGGAAGGATTCTCAGACAAGGATATCCAACGGGCGCTCAGCAAGAAAGAGATGCTGATAAAGCACTTCAAGAAGCTCAGGCAGGACGAGATAAACAAGCACAACATAATCGTCGGGATAATAAAGAAGACAAGAGGATTGAACGATGATGATGTCACAAGATTCCTCAACAAGCTCGACAACGGAGAGCTCGACGAGAACACAGTGAGGAGCCAATCACCGCTGCCTGCGAAATCAATAGACAAATTCGCCAGGATGACCACAGAGATAAAGAAACAGAAGGCGGACCTGCTCAGGCTTCAGACGCTGAGGCAGGAGCTAAGCGGCACAGGAACAGCACCCGATACAGTCAAGCAGGAGCTGAAAGGCACTTTGACGAAGCCTATCGAAGACAAGCCACTGCTGGATGATAAGCCAGACCTGACGCCGATCGACAAGCCTCTGCTTGAAGATAAGCCGATACTCGTGCAGAAGTAGTCCCTCTGCGGAGAGGCATGACATTGAAGAAAATATTTGATTTTAAACTAGCCGGCCTGGCCAAGATCAAGCGGACACAGCTGATGACCAGCGTCGGCATAGCCATTCTTACAGCGCTATTTGTAGCCCTAGTATTCTCCACAGGATTCTACTCGCACATACAGCTGAAGCTGACCGACTTCCTCTACGGCGGGACTACGCCGCTGGACAACATAGCCATAGTCGCCATAGACGACAAGAGCATACAGGAGATAGGAAGATGGCCGTGGGACAGGGGCAACTTCACAACCCTCGTGGAGCAGCTGGAGCAGGCGGAGGTCATAGGATTCGATGTCGCGTTCTTCGAGCACCATGACACAGAGGCTGACAAGGCGCTGGCCGAGGCAATCAAGAAATCAAACAAAGTTGTGATGCCTGCAGAATACACCAAGTTCACGGTCGAGGGCGGAAAGGTCGTAGGCAAGGAGCCTGTCGAGCCCATAGAAGAGATATACAAGGCATGCACCACGCTCGGATACATCAATATCATAACAGACAAGGACGGCATAACAAGGGCAGTCAACCTGGACATACAAGGCAACTACGAGCCTTTCGCATACGCCGTGCTGAAGCAGTACATAAGGAAACCTGTTGAAAAAAGAAGCAGGTACCTGATAAACTTCATAGACAAGCCAGGGACATACAGGTACTATTCATTCTCAGACGTGATGAACGGCGATTACAAGAAGGAAGAGTTCAACGGGAAGATACTGCTCATAGGCGCGACAGCAGCAGACCTGCATGACGACTACTTCGTGCCGACATCATACGGAAAGGCGATGCCTGGCGTTGAGATACACGCGAACATAATACAGCAGATGATAACAGGCAGGAGCGTAGAGCAGGCGAGCGACACGCTCACTATAACAATGATATTCATAGCAGCAATCGTCGTCGCGCTGCTGATCTACTTCCTCCCCATCTGGCTCGCGACGATAATCGGCGCAGCGCTGATGATACTCTACCTCTTCGCGGCGATATTCGCATTCAACTCAGGCATAATACTCAACCTAGTATACATACCGACCGCGATAGTCACCACATACATAACCAACATGACCTACTACTACCTCTCTGAGAAGAAGTCGCGTAAGAAGGTTGTCGGTGCGTTCGAGAAATACGTATCCAAAGAAGTGGTGAAGGAGATCCTCGACGACCCTGAGAAGCTCAAGCTGGGTGGAGAGAGGAGGATGATAACGATATTCTTTTCTGACATAAGAGGTTTCACGACCATATCCGAGAAGCTATCTCCTGAGGAGCTCGTACACCTGCTCAACGAATACCTCACTGAGATGACAAACATAATACTCAAGAACAATGGCGTCGTCGACAAGTACATGGGCGACGCGATAATGGCATTCTGGAACGCGCCGCTCGACCAGCCCAGGCATGCCGAGCTGACATGCTCGACTGCGCTCGAGATGGAGAAGAGGCTGAAGCAGCTACAGAAGGAGTGGAGCGAACGAGGAGTGCCTCCGCTGGAGATCGGCGTCGGCATAAACACAGGGCCTGCTGTCGTCGGCAACATGGGCAGCTTTGACAGGTTCGACTACACCGCGATGGGAGACACTGTCAATCTCGGTTCGCGGCTCGAGGGACTGAACAAGCAGTACTTTACACGGATAATAATCAGCGAGACCACCAAGACAGCTGTCGAGAAGAAGCCATTCCTCGTACGCAAGCTGGACAGGGTGATGGTCAAGGGAAAGAAAGAGCCCATAACGATATATGAACTCGTGTCCAAGAAGGAAGATGCGCTCGACTGGTACTACGACGTGATAACGCACTTCGAGAAAGGGCTCGATGAATACTTCAAGCAGCAATGGGACAAGGCACTGCATGAATTCAATTCTGTGCTGAAGATAAGGCCTGAAGACGGGCCGTCAAAGGCTTTCATCGA
>JAGVOD010000034.1 GCA_020052935.1 archaeon
ACGTGCACGCTCATGGCGCGCACAGCGCGCCGAGATATATACCAGATTCATTTCATACAACATAATGGCTAGAACCATTCTCTACTTTCTACTGAGCCCTCCTTTGAGCAATCTTTAAATATCAGCTAACTAATCTTGAAAGTCATGGTCCACGAACAAGATTATGATCTGCATCTGCTGGAAGAGAAAGAGTCCCTCTGTGAGAGCTGCCTCAACTGGAAGGATTTCAAGGAGAAGTGCTGGTATCACTGGTCCCAGAAGAAGCAGTGCAGCCAGAAGATAAAGGTTTGATTTTTCTATTTTATTTCTATTCTGGCAGCGCGCATCCCGTCTTCTGTGCCATTATCTCGAAGCTTACTTCGCCGAACAGTGTCGTGCCGTCTCCGAACTTGAATGTCGGGTAGTACTGGACGCCTTCAAGCTTGCATTTGTCAGGTTCAGGGTCTGGCCCGCGCGGGTCGCACTCGAAGTAGTTGATGAACCTGAATGCATTGCCGAAGTCTTCCTTGACAGTGTTGCAGTGCGGGCACCAGTACGCGCCGTACATCGTGAAGTTTGATGCAGTGAGGCACTTCGCGAACTCGTCGTAGTTCTTTTTCTGCCCGCAGCCTGATAGTATCAGGAGCGCTACAATCGTAAGTAGAAGTATTGCCTTCCTCATTTTAGCAGTACCTGCACACCTTTCCTGTCTTCATCCCCAGCTTGTGCAGCCTTTCCTTGCACCTTATGCAGTATGAGTAGTTTATTATCGTCAGGACGAGTATCGTTGTTATGAGTATGAGCGATACGATGCACATTATGCACCACGTGTGCAATACGAACTCCTCGATGTATGAGAGGTAGAGAGAGAACGCGAATCCGACGATGCCGAATGCCATCATCAGCCAATTCAGGTGCTTCGGCCTGAGCTTGTGATGTATGACGCTCCAGTCATATCCTGTAAGGAAAGCAACCCCGACAACGATGAATGCCAGGTAGCCGAAGAACCCGATTATCGCGACAGGTATGCCGAGGACTTCTGAGTACGGGCTCTGGTTGACTACATCGCAGTTGAACTGCTCGTTTATGTTGCAGAAGCTGCTCCCTCCGTTCTTGTAGTGGAGGTTCAAGAGGTACAGCGCGACAAATATCCCTATTATCGCGAGGAATATTATTACCTTGGTGAGTGTCTCTACAGGATGTAGTTTCTTCTTTGCAAGTTCTTCCTTTGCCTGTTTTTTATCAACCATGCCCTGACCAATCCGCTTGTTTATTTATAAACATTTTGGTGGATTGATTGTTATTACGAAAGTAGGCAGCTCCACCGCCAATTTGCGTAGCGACTTTCAGTAAGATAGTAGCTCGCGGAGGGGGACGCCCCATCCGGGGAGGTGCCGCGATATCAGAAAATAAAAAGAGTAGCGGAGCTTGGCGTGGAGCTGCCCAGTTAGCTAGCCTGGCGTGGAGCTGCCTCACTTCACCACCAGCTTTCCAGTCATGTTCTTCCATCCGCTGCCAGAGTATACTGAGTTGAAGTATTGGAACTCTCCTTTCTTGTCTGCGACAAAGATTACAGTGACAGATTCTTCTGCAGGCACGCGCGTGTTTATGCCGAAGTCCGGCAGCGCGAATCCGTGCCCGACATCGAGGCTTGTTATCGTAATCGCGACTTTATCGCCTTTTTTCACTTCGATAAGGTCAGGCTCATAAGCGAACTGCCTGGCTGTTATCAGCACTTTCTTTGTCGGTGTCGTATTGTCTTCTTCAGGGTCTGCGATTGTCGGCCTATCGAAAATCTTTGAGCTTTGCTCGATCTTCTGCGTGAGTTCACCCAGTTGTTCCTGCTTCTCTTCTATGCTGCTTTCTTGCACATTGCTGTCTGACTTTTCTGTGTTTGGCACTAGTTTCTGTACGCAGCCTGTCAGTATGAGCAACACCAGAAGGGTCATCAGCAGCTTTCTCATTTTCCTGCTCCGAAGAGCCTCTTGAGGTCTTCCTTGTAGTATCTAAAAAGCACGTATCCGCCAAGTATAATCATGACGATGCTGAGGTATTGCCCTGCCGCGAGTCCCAGGAAGCGGTAGTCGTCTCTCCAGAAGTCTATCACTAACCTTCCTATGCCGAACAGCGTCACCATGTTCCAGACTATGAATCCATCTTTGTGCTTCCTGCTGTTGAGCAGGACGAGCCAGCCGAATATCAGGAATCTTTTCGCTGCAGCGTACAGGACTTGTGGGTGCCTGCATCCTTCGTATCCTGGAAAGTACCAGCACCACGAAACATTTGTGACTGTGCCTGGCAGCTCGCCGTTGATGAAGTTGGCTATCCTCCCCACTGCCAGGATGAATGTTGATGGTATCGCGAGGTAGTCTGCAAGCTTCGCGAACGGGACTTTTTTCCGTATCTCTTTCCTTCTCCAGAACAGGTATGTCGCAGTCAATACTCCGACGAGCCCGCCGTGGAATGACATGCCTCCTTCCCAGAGGTAGAATATCTTCCATGGTGCCGTGAGATAGTACATAGGCTCCCAGAATATTATGTGGAACAGCCTGCTTCCTATCAGCACGCCCAGCATCAGGTAGAACACGAGGTCATAGAGCTCTTCTTCGTTGAGCGCGAGTTTTTTCTGCTTGACAAGATGCCGCAGATAGAGGAATACCACGATGAATCCTATTACATATACTAGCCCGTAGTATCTTATCTCCAATGGCCCGATATTGAGCAGTGTCGGGTTTATGTTGTGCACGAACGGCATAAGCGAGGATATTGGCTGTCATTATTTAAAATTAACCCTTACTTGCTGTCCCATATGCTGTTGAAGTAGTCTGTGAATATCTTCCCGAGGTGCTCGTTCTGTATCCATAGGGAGAAATAGTCCCTTTCTTTCTCATCCTTGAATCCTATCGCTATCAGTTTCCCGTCCCAGATAGTGAACCGGGTCATCTCTGGCACGAAGTTCTTCACCTTGACGCCGATCTTTTTCCATTCTGCGACGCGAGTTCTGTTCATGCTCGTGACCGGCCCTAAGAATAGCATCTTGCCTCCTTTTTTTATGAATCCTGTGTTGAGCTCTTTGAGTTCGTAGTCGAGTCTCCAGTTCTTCACTATCGCGAGTATTGACTTCTCGGATCTTGCCACCGCCTCCTTGACTTTCTTGAAGAAAGGATCTCGTCCATACACCACCTCAAAGGAGGCCTTCTCGCTGACTCCCAGGTTGGTGCTTATCTTGTTTATCTCCTCTTCCAGCGCTTTCAGTTTCGCTATCTTGTCGCGGACATCGCTCTTGAGGACTGACTTAGGGTCATTAGCTTTGTAGATGAGAGGCTTTGCGCTCACAAGGGAGATGTAGCCGTTCCTGTAAAGCCAGTCCAGCGTCTCGTATACCTTGCTTGATGGTATGTTGGCTTTCTTGGCTACCTCTCCAGCCTTGCAGCGCCCTAGCTTTATGATTGCTATGTATGCCCTTTTCTTGTACTCGCTGAAGCCTAGTTTGCCCAGTAACTGTTCCATAGTGCCCCCAAGATATTCACTACCGTGAGTAGTTAATCAGGTATTTATAATTCTTTCTCCCTGCACGGTACAGGGTGATTGGATATGGCTACAACTGTTGTTTCTCAGCCGCGTGTAGGCTTCGGCGTGATGCTGCGCAAGGACGGTAAGATACTGCTCGGCAAGAGGCATGATGACGCAGGGAAGGCAGACTCTGAGCTGCACGGAGAAGGCACGTGGACAATGCCCGGCGGCAAGCTCCATTTCAAGGAATCACTTGCCGACGGCGCTGTCAGGGAGATGCTGGAGGAGACAGGTATCAAGATTGAAAAGACAGACCTCAAGTTGGTCAGTGTTGCAGATGACATCGCGCATGACGCGCATTTCATCACGATAGGTTTTCTGTGTGAGCGCTTTGCTGGTGAGCCCAGAGTCATGGAGCCCGATGAGATAACTGAGTGGCGCTGGTTCCCTATCAACAGCCTGCCATCAAAGGTTTTCCCGCCAAGCAGGAAGGTATTGGAGAACTGCTTAGGTAATTGCATCTATAGGTAATAGCCTACGACCCCGTCAAAAGCGGCAGGGAACCTGCCGCCTTTTGAGCGTGCTCAGCATACCACCACTATTCACCAATCACGGATTGGTGGTATACTGACACATCAAAACGTTTATAAAACCCGCCTCCTATCAGCTTTAAAAATAAGAGGTGTTTGATGGCTGACTGGCTTATAGGCATAGGTCTTTACTTCTGGGGCCTGTTCAAGCTATGGATTCACACCATCTTTGTCACGCCTTTCCAGACCATGGACATGCTGTGGCTCCTGGTCCCTGTGTGGATAGGTTGGTTCTTCGCAGAGTTCTTCCAGGAGAAGGTCGGCACGTCTATGGGCAACGCGATAAGCAACTCAGTGATAATAGTGTGGGGCAGCATCGACTGCACCAGGCAGACTGTCAACTTCATTGCAGCAGGCACTTTTCATTTCGGCCTTGATCTGGTGCTCAGGTTTTTTATAATCGCGCTGCTTCTCGGCTATGGAGTCACTATCATAGTGTTCGGCCTGAAGGGCAATAAGATAATCAAGTACATCGGCAGGGTCCGCGAAGTGACTTACATCTTCGCGATATTCACCCCTGTGTTCTACAATGCGCTGCCTCTGACATTCAACCATGTCATAGCTGCTTTGCTTTTCTTCCCGCTGTTCTACTTCGCTATCGAGCTCATCGACAGATACACTCCGAATCCGAAGGCTGTTGTCGAGGACTTGGAGGAAGGCGGCGGTGAGAAGAAGGAAGGGGGGAGTGGCAGCAGTGACTTGGGCGGGTTCGGCTCTCCTGCTCAGCCTAGCTCTGGCGCGGGAGGCCTTGGCGGTCAGGATGATTTCAGTAAGGAGATGGGTGACTTCAAGCTTTAGGTGGTATCATGGCGTATGAGATTGCTTCGGATGTGATTCAGGTCGTGCATAACGTGCTGCTGTTCTTCGCGG
>JAGVOD010000043.1 GCA_020052935.1 archaeon
AGCAGCACCAACAATGTCAAGATGACCATCACCATCCAAATCACCAACAGCAACATCAGAAGCACCATCAAAGCTACTATTTATCTCGTGCTGGGTGAATGTAGGCACTGCGCCTCCACCATTCTCCCACCAAACAATATCATCCGCACTACTGGCAGCACCAACAATGTCAAGATGACCATCACCATCCAAATCACCAACAGCGACAGATTTTGCATTACCAAAAGAATCATTAATAATGTGCTGAGAAAAGGAAGGAGTTGCTCCGCCGTCGCTCTCCCACCAGACAACATCATTGCCAGTGTAAGCCGTGCCAACAATGTCAAGATGACCATCACCATCCAAATCAGCAACCACAACTCTAGAAGCGCTAATGAATGTTTCCGCCAGGTCATAGCGGGTAAATGACCAATAACCATTATTCCTCCACCATGAAATCTTGTTATCAGTGTCAACACCACCAACAATATCCAAATCACCATCACTATCCAAATCACCAACTGTCATTACATTGACATAAATTCCGCTACTAAAGACAACATCGACACCCCACTCGCTAAGCCACGCAGAGCCAAGCCACGGGCAGGTGATGTTGAGACGGCCGCAGTCGCCGGGCATCGGCGTGAGCGTGTACTTGTAGAAGTTGCCGTACTGAGCAGGTCCGGGGTAGCAGAAGTCTGTATCCGCAGCTGTGTCAGTGACACCAGCACCAATGAATTCATTAAGATAGACTACTGTCTGGGTAGGATTTGCAGTTATGTTCAAATCATAGCCAGCAGATACTGCGTGGTTGAGGATGTTGCGCGTTATGTTGTTGCCGATTGACGGGTTGCCGTCTATCAACAGCTCACCGTACCCGCTTTCTGACACATTATTGCCCGCAACAAGCGTATAATTGGTATTCTGGACATAGACACCAACACCATGAGTGCTGTTCCTGATGGTGTTGTTCTCCAAAGTATTGTTGGTGGACTGCGCGAACCATACCTGCGCTGTCGGGTGGTTGTAGATACGGTTCCTGTAGAGCCTTGTAGTATTGGTGTAAAGCAGGCCTATGCCTGCGCCTATATTGCCCGCAGAGCCATAGTTATCATGGATTGTGTTATCATAAATCCTTGAATTCGCAGTGTAATTCGTGGAGATGCCCCACAGGTTGCCGGATATCTCGTTAGAGTATATATCGCTGTCCGTGGTGTACTGCGCTGCGGAAATTCCGCCATAGATGCTTGAAGAGTTAATGAAGTTGTCATGGATATCAACATTAGAGCCATTGTAGAGGATGCCTGCAGTGAAGAACGTCCCGTATATCTTGCAGTGATGGATCTCGACATTGCCCGCCGTGCTAAATACACCAGCACCAAGGCTGTAACCATTAATCTCGTGATTGTTGCAGTTAAGCTCGACACCCGAAGTGTTTATGAAAAGGCCAAATAACGTGGGGCAGGTCCAATCAGATAAACCAGGAGTGTTATTCTTCAAGTTCGTATCGAGATTGACGTTGTCGAGAAGCTCAGAGCCGCAGAGGATGGGAAGGGTGCCGGTGAACTGGTCTGGAAGAGTAGCTCTCCAATTATCGATGCAAAGGTCTGTCTCTGGAGTCAAACCAGAATCCCAGAAGTTACCAAAGAAACCTTTCACCCGCGAGTCGCTCTCGAAATTACAGAACCGCCAGTCTGTGGCAGAACCCTTACTGCCTATGCCGTTGCCTAGGAAGTTGTTTAGGGTTACGTTGATATAGCGTATAGTCTCTGTTCCACCCGCAGCACCCAAAGATAAATTAAAATCAAAAGCGCCAACATCTGCACAATTTATTGTGTTTCTACTCAAGTTTAATTTTTCTGTTATCGCCGTCTTCCCAGCAGTAGCCCAAGACGTAACAGATATACATGCAGTTCCACTATCTCTCAGAGTATTGCTGATTAAATGGATGTTACTTGTCGTTGCGCCAGCAGTTATAGCTACAGCGTATATCTTGACGTCGTAATCAAAACCATCTATTGTACAATTTTTTAGCATTATGTTGTTGACACTACTGTCAACACCGCCGAATGCAACACCGTGGGCACCATCGCCCGATATAGTATGACCATGACAATCAAGTTCTGTACTCCCCTCTGTGAAAGTAAATCCTTGTGAAGCCCCACAATCCACGTTCCCCGTTATTTCATACGTCCCAGAACCAAAGCTAGCCCCACAATCCCCAATCCCTAATGCTGCTCCTGTTATCTCTATTCCTCTTCCTCCGCTGAGGAAATAGGCTCCTCCTGCCATCACTGCTATGGCTACGAGTACAAGGATGAGCGACAAGACCTGTGCGCGTTTTGAATGCAGTATGCTTAATGCCATCTTTTTGGTGTTGTTCTTTGTTTCGGTTTTATTGAATCATCTGATTATCCTTGCGTCAACCTTGCGTCAACTTATATTTCCTATATTTTCCTGCCCCTTCCTCTATAAGGAGTCTCTTTTGGACCAGGTCCATTAATTCCTCAAATCCTTTCGTGCCATCTCTTTGGTTTTTCATAATCATTACCTAATCGTTACCTGGTGATATATCGCAGGGATCTGCCTTTTCATTCCTTGACCCGCACTCCCTTTTTTGAATACTCACGGATATTCCCCACCTCTTCCCTTTTTTGATGTCCGGACTTAATTTATAGCGCGTACGCAAGGCTTTTCCTTCCTTGAAATTGGTTTTAATTCCATAATTCCTTCCTGTGTTTTTGTGTATGAACGCTTCATAAACGCTTCATAAACGCTTCAATATGTAGTGCGCGCCTCTCCCTGTTTTACCCCTCCTCTCAATCAGCCCCTTATTGACAAGTTCTGCCAAGTCCCTGAATGCTTTGACCCTATTTACCGCACAAAGCCTTTGGTACTCTTCATTGGTTATCCTGCTGTTTTTCCTGATGTAATCCAAAGCATTCCTCTGGCCATCATTCAATTCAACACCCTGGAAAGGAGTTTTTTCTTCTTCAAATTTCCCCTTGGTCGAAAAGACGGTGACGATGAAGCTGTACTCATCAGCGCCAATCTCAGGTTTTTTTGGCTTTAATGGGTGCTCATCATGCTCACTCAATATCTTGTCCCAACCCTCGCCGAGCTCTTCTATGTACTTGACCTTGCTCAGCACCTTTGTTATAACTGGATTCCTAGAGTACTGCTTAGCGGCTATGTTTTTAGATGTGATCCCTTTTTCTAGCCCGCCAGGATTGTAAAACTCCATTCTTCCATCAAACATCTTGACGATGACTTTAGAACCCTGTTCAGAATAGTCTCTATGAGCTACAGCGTTCGTGATCAATTCCCTGATTGAAAATAAAGGATATTCCGGAATATCCTGCCGCTCAACCTTGTAAGGCAAGAGGCGGGACATGACTGCTACGTGCTCTTTGATGTACCTGTCCGCATCGTCAACCTGGTCGAACAGGCGACCTTCAAACTCTTTATAATCAAGCCTTTCAGCACCAACCTCCTTGCCTTTGTACCTCGCTATGGCAATGAATGCGTTAGGGAAAAATTTCTGAGGATTTTTGCCAAACAACAGAACCCCTGCATTGGTCGGTTTTTTATTTTTAACACCGCCCAGGCTCTCTAGCAAACCTAAAGGATTTCCGGCAATCTTAGTCTTGTTAAGCAGCTCGTATTTAGATATAAATGACCTGACAAATTTCATATCCAGATCATCCAAGCCCGCATCTTCACAAACCTGGCTGTCGAAAGCTATGTTCTTTCTTTTCAACAATAACTGCTCATACTCGCTCTGCTTCATCAACTTTGTATTCTTCCCTACCCTGATGAAAGGCCTGCCGAACGCGGTGTGGGGCCTGTTCGCACTCTGCGACACTTCAATCAGGATAATTTCCTTGTTGTCAATCTTCTCAACTTTAATCTCAGGATAAATGCCAGGATCGGTGTTGTCAACGATCTTGTTTGTTAGGCCCTCAACTGTCTGCCTGCCGATATCAAGGCCTTTGACAGTACCGTCATCGGAAACACCAACTAGGACAAACCCGCCTTTAGAGTTTGCAAAAGAGCATACAACCTCAACAATCCTGTCCGGCTCTGAAAAGCCTGGCTTGAACTCCAAAGTAACGCTTTCCTTCTGCTTCACCAGCGTCTGCAGTGTCGACCTTTCCATCTTACCCTAGACCTCCTCTAACCGCCCTCTTTGGCGCTTCTTGTATTCAGAGACAGACTTGTCGACATTCTTTGTAGAGACATTGATCTGAGAAGACTTTTCCTTGATCTTGGAGACGATGGGAGAAGTATCAGAAAGATCATCATGCGGAACAAGCTTGAGAAGGATACCTTCATTCGTGATGGAATACATCCAGAAAGCAGAGCCTTCCTCTACCCCGAGGTCTTGCCTAATGTCTTTAGGTATGACTATCTGGCCTCTAGCGTCGCACTGCACTATCTTAGGGTATTTCTTCATCCAAATACCATCTGAATTACTGATTTTATGTCTGAATTGCTAAATAATTAACTGAAAATTTAATCAAATGTCTGATTTTTTGTCTAACTTGCTGATTTTTAATAAAAAATTTTGAATTAATGAATTATTTTCTGAAAGTAAGAAATAGAGTATTTA
This sequence comes from archaeon, assembly GCA_020052935.1. Lineage (GTDB taxonomy): Archaea > Nanobdellota > Nanobdellia > Woesearchaeales > UBA11576 > JABMQF01. Next base: position 4,592 of record JAGVOD010000043.1, read on the forward strand.
AATGTTTCGGTTCAAAGACGGCTTTGCACAAGAAATAGGCTCTACATAGAAAATAGGACTTTCAAACAACCTATGAAAGACACCGGGATTAGGCATATAAACAGCAACTACCGGGAATCCCGGTAAAATTATGACATTTATAAACAAAACAAAATTCCTGGCAAAAACAGCCAATAAACAGGGTGCGTTGCAGGCCAATTCAAACAACCAGACACATAAAAGACTTCAGACCAAATCAAACCAATCGCTAATTATTTATAAGGCGGAAAACATACAGGATAAACATGACAAAGAAATCATTCCTCCTGGTATCGCTGAATGAAAGCAAGACAAAGAAACTAGCAGAAGTGATAAGCAACAACACCTGCCGAAAGATGCTGGATTATCTCGCATCAAAACAGGATGCGACAGAATCAGATATGGCCAAGGAATTGGGAATACCCATCTCCACTGTGAATTACAACATGAAGGCCTTGCTGGAAGCAAAACTCGTGAAGAGCGACGAGTATCACTACAGCCCAAAAGGCAAGGAAGTGAGCCACTACAAGCTCGCAAACCAATACGTCATAATCGCGCCAGAAGGCGAGAAAGCGCTCATCAGGGAGAAGCTCAGATCAATAATACCGACTGCGCTGATAATGGGCGCGGCAGCAGCAATAATCAAACTATTCTCAAGCGGATTCATGGCTGCGCAAGAGACTGCAGCGCCATTGATGATGAAGGCAGCAGGAGCAGCAGCGCCAGCGGCAGAACCGATAATGCAAGCATCAAGAGCGATGGCAGACGAAGCAGTAGCAGCAGCAGCCCCGACTGTGCAGAACTTCGCTGCGGAAAGAGCTCCAGAGGTCATCGAGACGACAAGACAAGTGACAAGCCACGCACCAGAGATAGCATTATGGTTCTTCATAGGGGCTGTATCGAGTGTGGCAGTGTACCTGCTCATCGAATGGCTCATCAAGAAGATCAAGCGGAGGCGTTCAAATGAATAAAAACATCAAAGTAATGCTAATCTTTTTAGTGATACTCGCGGTACTGACAGCAACAGGATGCGCAAATCAGTCCTCAGAGGGAAGCACAGAGAACGTGAAATCGTCAGGCATCGCCGGGCAAATGATGCCGTCAAGGCAAGTCGCCTATGACACAGTGTCAGAAGAACCGATGCTCGAGTCATATGGAGAATATGATGAAAGCGCTGTCCCTGCAAAAGATCCAGGAACAGAGACCAAGATCATAAGGACCGCATATCTGAGCATAGAAGTAGAGGATTACTTCCTTGCATCACAAAAAGCAGAGGAATATGCAAAGAAATACGGCGGATACGTATCAAATTCTGACGTAAGTCTAGACAGCAATGACAAGCACAGCGGAACAGTCACAATACGCGTGCCGGAACTGCACTTCGACGCTGCAATTACAGAGATAACCGCTCTTGGAGAGATAAAATCGAAGAATGTCAACGGCAACGACGTGACAGAGGAGTACATTGACCTGCAGTCGAGGATAAACAACTCAAAAGCTCACGAGACGAGGCTCATTGAACTCTATTCCAAAGCAACAAATGTCAAAGAGATGATGCAGGTAGAGAACGAGCTCGCAAGAGTCAGGGGAGAGATAGAAAGCATGGAAGGCAGGCTCAGATACATGAGTGACCGCGTACAGATGTCGACAATAACAGTAAATCTCTATGAGGAACAGCCTGCAGTAAAGGAATGGGGACTGTGGGACTCAATAAAGACGTCCTTCAATAACTTCCTCGCTTCGCTCAGATGGGTCATAGAACTCATCGGATGGCTGCTGCCACTGGCAATAGCAGGAGTGCTCATCTGGCTAGGGGTCAGATGGGGAATAAGGAAGGTAAAGAAAAGGCAGAAATGATTTACTTTGCCAACTTTTAAATAATCTTTTCTTCTTTCTTCTTATTTATGAAGGCAATAGTCGTAACTGGCACGCCCGGGACAGGAAAGACCACTGTGGCAAAGAAGATAGCTATGCTGCTTGACGCAGAGTATATCGACGTAAACAAGGTCATATCCGCTCACAAGCTGAGCGAGGGCTATGACAGGAAAAGACGATGCAAGGTCATCGATGTAAAGAAACTTAACAGAATTTTGGGCAGAACAATAGAGAATTCCAAAAAAAAGGTCATTATTGATTCACACCTATCGCACCACTTGCCCAAAGAACTAGTAAAAAAATGCGTAGTGACGAAGTGCAACCTTAAACTTTTGAGTATGAGACTGAAAAAACGAGGATACTCCTCTGCAAAAATAAAGGAGAACCTCGAATGCGAGATATTTGACATCTGCCTGAACGAAGCGAAAGAGAACGGACACAAAACAATCATAATCGATACCAGCAAGAAACCAAATTATAAAAACATAATAAAAAAATTATGATCCAATCATCACAGCAGGTCGTCAGCAGTCAATACTACTGTTCTCATGCCCTTTGACCTAGCTTCTGTGCATATCATATACTTGGCGCCAGCGTTCTCTGCCAAAGGCACAAGTTCCTTGTCGACAATGCCGTCCAGCACAATCGCATAGACACCAGAGCTAAGGCTCTTCAGTGTCGCGAGAAGCTCTGTGATCGGGACCTTGCCGAGTATGCTCAGCTTCGGGTCCAATATGTAAGCTCCTTTCGTACCGATAAGGTCCTCAAGCATCTGCTTGAATGTCTTCCTTTCCTCATCAGACATGCCTGGCCGTGATACCGGCCTCATAGGAGGACGAGCCGGAAAAGGCTGCCTCTGGATAGGCGCAGACGGAGCTGACGTAGCGGAC
>JAGVOD010000075.1 GCA_020052935.1 archaeon
AGAGCTATGGAACCTGCATTTAAACACTATTGTGATAAGCTGACAGAACAAGGCAAGACTGTAGTATCTTATGTGACTTCACATACGTCAGTCTCAGAGATCAGAGTGCGGGATGAGAAAGGCGAGTGCGCAAGGATTGTCTATGGCATCCTGCCGGGCGATGAGCCTGGCTGCATATACGAGAAACTCGTCATCGTCGGACCTGATGTGACAGAAGACGCAGTGAAGATAATAGCCAACAAGGAAGGAAAATACACTAACCAGTTCTTGTTCAAATCGTGCCCTGGCAGCATAGTCCCTGACGAAGTCAGGCTCTGCTACGGGAAGATAGCAGAGATGTACGCAAGGGCGACGACGCTTGCACCTGCCATAGAAGCTGTTACCGAACAGAAAGCTCCGGAACAACCTGCAGAGCCTGCGCCATCTGCAATGGAACCGCCGGTCCTCGAGCAGAGAGTCATAGCTGTCAACGGATCAGAAGCACGGCCGGACGCCGAATTCGAAGAGATAACTGAAGACGACCTACTCGCCGAAGAAGCTCGGGCAGCCCCTGCAGGCAAAGGCGCTCTGGAAAAGCTCGTCGCAGAGGTTGTCTGCACAGGCATAACCAGGATAAGGCTCGCCGACATCGAACGCGCGACAAGGCCTAATTCTCAAGAGAGATACTCCTACATCACGACTGAGACGGCCATGATGACGACATTCGCGGCAGCATTCGACGACCTTGTGAAGATAGAGTATGACAAGGCAGTCATGCTGTCCGGAGAAGTCGCTTTCGACTTCGGCTCAAGAGAGATGCTGAGGCCATACGAAGAGAAGACGACACGGCCGATAACAAAAGAGCAGCAGAAAGCCCTCGTCGAAAGGCTCAAGGCAGCACTGCCGAACACCCCTCAGGAGCAGCTCAAACAGAAGGCAAAAGCAATGCTCCCCAAGTGCGACCTGTACACTGCATTGGCAGAGTTCTTCGGAGACAACAAGGAGGAAATATCATTCTACCAGCTCGACAACCCGAGCATTTCTGCAGTACTGGGCAGAGTGATCCCCGAGAAAGGGACTGTCGCAGTATACTGCTATGACGAACAGCTGATGAAACAGCTCATCGACGGCATACTCAGACAGAGGAAGTCGACCAAGTTCAGCGAAGCCGTAGACCGGGAAAACTATGTGCTTAAGGTCAATGGCTGGCGAGTGCATTTTGTAGGAGCGGCCACAAAGCAGATATTCACCGACTACGTCGCAGAGATAGAAGAGATAAGCGGACTGGGAGACCTGATCTCAGGATCGTTGGATGAAAGCAACAAGAGAAGGCAGTTCTAGTCAAGAAAATAAAATTAAATGACAAAACAATTATTAAAAATCGCGCGTGATTTTTAATCCCAAAAACGTGCGAGCCATAATAGTTATTGGCACGTTTTTGTTATCAGTAATTTACCAATACTTCTACATCCCTGCCGAATATGTCCTTCATCTTCTCGAAGATAGGCTCCTTGATGAAGACCTTCGGCGGTATGGAATACTTCGCCAGGTGCTGCTCAAGCTCCTCTATGGTGGAAGGGGTTATGTCGCCAAGGCTGCCGTTCTCAAGTATCTTCGCCTTGGATATCTCCTTGTCCTCCTGGTCGACGTCATGGATGATGAACGCAGTGTCCTCGAGCAGGATTATCTCACCGTACTTGTCGCCGTGCTTCACGCGTATCTTCGCGCGTTCAAGCTCTCTTCCTCTCTTGCGCTGCATGTACTCCACAAGGAACCTTATCAGCTCCCGGCTCTCCTTGCGGACATTCTCGATGTCTGACTTGGTCAGCTTCTTCTCGTCATAGTCGCGCTTGGCCTTTATCACATTGTTGAGCATCCTCAGGTACTTCTCAGGTATCTTGCCGCGGTGCACGAGCTCAGACTCGAAGTACTTTATCACCTCGACATCCTTGACCCGCTCGACGCCCTCAAGCATCAGCACGTCCCTGATTATCGTCACGATGGAATCATAGAGATGCAGCATGGATTCCTCTTCCTTCATCTTCTCTATCTGCGTGAAAAGGCGTTTGAGGCGCTTCAGGTACTTGTCTGCCTTGTCGAGAAGGTCGTCCATCTCCTTGCCTGAGATCTCCTTGATCTCGCCGGTCTCGATGCCCTTGTAATACTTGCGTATCTCGCGAAGGGTATCGATGAACTTATCCTCGAGCAGCTTCTCCTTCTTGACGAATATCTCCTCTGTGAGCTCTATGGTCTCGTTAGGAGTCGGCGGAGGGACACCATACAGCATCAATGCTGCCTGCGTCGGAGTGAGAGTGCTCCAGTATATCTCAGACTCGACGATCTGCTTTATCTTGCCCTTGACCCTGGCGACCATCTGCTCGCCAGACGCCATGAACATGTCGATAGCTTCAGTGCTGGGCTTTATCTTGCCCATCTTCAGCAGCTGCTTCCACGGCATGAATATCCCGCGGTCATACAACGGCACGCCATCCCTCAGGATGGTGAATATCACTGGATTGGCCTCCTTCAGCGAGTCCCAGAAATCAGTCAGTATGTAGACCTGTATGTTGAGCTTGTTCCTTATGCCTGTCAAGTCTCCTGCGTCAAGGCCCATGCCTATTATTATGGCGCGCAGCTTGTCTTTCAGCTCTGCCCTGGTCATCTTCTTGACATCGGTATCATCGACGATTATAGCTACGTCTATATCAGACTTCGATGTCGCCTGGCCCCTCGTCAGCGAGCCGAACAGCACATAAGAGACAATGTACTTCTCGAACTTCTTCAGCACCATCTCCTTGTGTATCTCGCCGATCTTCAACGCGGAAGTCATGCCTGTGTCGAACACTGGCGCGGACATCGCGAACAATTGCAGCATATCGTGCTTGTTGTCATAGCAGGACTGCCACACCTCTGACAGTATGATGGTCTGCGGCGTGAGGCGCTTGTCTATGTCCTGCGCCATCTTGAACATTATCGCGCCGAGCTTGTCCTTCAGCTCCTGCTTTGTCATGCGCTGCGAATCAGAATCATCTATCAGTATCAGGACATTTATCTTGTCCTTCTCTACCTTATCCTCCTTCTTGCTGGGCGGCATCAACGCAATGCCCATGATGTACTTGTCAAATTTTTTGAGGGCTTCCTTCTGGAACTTGTCCAGCTTGTCCTTTATCTCCTTGAGCTTGTCCTGCACATCCTTAGGCAGCTTGTTCAGCATCTCCTCTTCTGCCTTCTTCTTCTGCTGCTCAGCTTCCTCTGGATTCGCGGGCTTCTCATCCTTAGAATAAACACCCTTCTCCTCCAGCACTTCCTTCTTCAGCTCTTCTTTCTTGAGCTCTTCTTTTGTTTCTTCCTTGTTGTATTTCTTGGCCATAGCGCATCCTCTTGCTTGGTTAATCATGAATCGGTGTTTGTATTGTTAGACAATGTGAAACACACCCTACCAGTATTGCCAGATGCATTTATAAATACTTATAAAGACTAAGCGTCAGATGTGAGACATTTTAGTCAATATACCTGGGATAATAGCCTGCCGGCTAGTGATGCCAAGAAAATAAAAAGAAGATTTAATGATAAGAGTCCGGCTTGTCAGGGTGATAGCTCTTCGGCACGTACTGCGCTGCAGTCGCCAAAGCATCAGCCGCCTCCTCTATGCTCTTGAATTTCTTGGGCGACTTGAACTTCTTGAGGGACTTCTTGTTGTGCTTCTTCGCCACACCAAGGTATGATGATGCGAGGTCCATGTCCTCCCCTGTCTTGATATGCTGTCTTACCAGCGCATGATGCCTGTAGCTCACGTGCATGCTCGCCAGGTTCTTGACATAAACACTGAGTATGTTCTCGATAGTGAGCTCGTTCTCGTCCTTGACCTTGTCGAAAAACACTTCCTTGGTCATGCCGCCGAAGTACTGTGCTATCATCGTCTCCCAGAGGCTCTCGCCGTCGGCGGTCTTGCCTTTCTTCAGGTCCTTTATCTGGTTGTCGTCCAGCTTGAGATAGTGCTTCGCTATCCTGTCAGCCGCAGTGTCCCACAACTTGTCTGAGAACTTCTTGTGCTCCTCATCTCCCCCTTTCTCGCTCCAATTGACCTTGCCGTCAATGCTTTTGTTCTTATGGAGATAATCAGATGCTGCCTGGTGGATATGACTCGCCAGCCCTGTGCTGTGCTCATCCTCTCCCAGCTGCTGCAGCTTGCCTACCAGATCATGAACTTTCTTATGCTTCTCATAGATGGGGGTTTTCTCTTTTTCAGCCATTATGCTCACCTTGGTGGTTTAGACAATGATAACACAGGAAACCCGGTTATTGAAGCTTATAAAACTTTCGATGGTCTTGCCTCGTTGAAAAGCTCGCCTGCGGCTCGGGTGCTGCCGGCTCGTGCCCTGAGGTTTATACTCAAACGTGACCAGCCCCCGGAGGGGCCATCCCCCGTCACGTGGTTAATGAATTCATGATTGGCACTCGCAAAAATGGCAGCACCTACCTTTTCAACGAGGCCTATCTCTGAAATGTTCGAAAACCTTTATATACAAGCATTTTTTAAAAGACCGTGGAATATGGCTATTTTAGAGGTGTTAAAAGGGGTAGCTGCACAGAACCTGCTGTACTCTGCAGGGCTGTGGGCACTTCTCGCACTCATACCGCTAATAATAGTATACCTCATCAGGCCAAGGCCGAAGAAACAGACCATACCCGCGCTCATGTTCCTGATGACAGAGTCAGCAAGGTCTGACAAGAGCTCGTTCTTGCGGAGGTTCATCCGCGACCCATTGTTCCTGTTCCAGATACTAGTGCTCGTAGCATTCGCGATAGCGCTCGCCAAGCCATACATGACAGTCACAGAAGACGTGCTGGCAGAGAAGACAGTGCTTGTGATTGACGCCTCGGCATCATCACAAGTGGAAGTCGATGGCCAGTCAAGGTTCGACCGCGAGATAGAGATCGCGAAGCAGAACATAGCCAGCAAGAACACCATAATACTCGTGAGCTCGGTCCCAGAGCTGATCGTGGACAACGTCGACTCGCAGAAGGCAGGAGATGAGCTTGCGCACCTGAAACCAAGGGACACGCCGACAAACCTCTTTGACGCGATAGTCTTCGCAGGCAACTATGCCGGCGAGAAAGACAGAGCGATCATCATATCAGACTTCATAGAGACAGGCACGCAGAAGGACATCGAAGCAGCCAAGAACATACTCAAGTCCAAAGGCACAATAGTAGACCTCATCAACGTCAGGGAGCAAGAGAGCAGAAAGGCGAAGAACGTCGGCATAATAGACATGGAAGTCACCGAGGAAAAGACAGACCTGCAGGTAAAGAACTTCAACGAAGCAGACGAGACTGTCCTGCTGGACCTCGAAGGGGCGAACCTGACTGTGCGCGAACTGACTATCGAGCCCAAGACAGCAGAGATAGTATCATTCCCGACGCCGCCAGCACTGTCCAAGTTCACGATAAAGACAGTCCAGGGCCAAGACGACTTCCCCCTCGACAACCAAGTCTTCATATCAGCACCGTCAAAACAGGCAGCGCCGCTCCTGCTGATAGCCAACACTGTCTCGAAGCATCTCAAGACAGCGCTAGAAGTCATCGGCACAGTGACTGTAGAGAGAGGCACGCCGCCGAAAGTCCCTGAGATAAACCACCAGATAATCATGATAAACAATGTCAACCGCGACCTGATACTGCCAGGCACGATAAAGAGCATACGAAAGAAGGTCGAGGAGGGAGCAGCCCTGATAGTCATGGCGCAGCCAGACATACTCGCGCTAGACCTCGAAGGCATGCTCCCTGTAGACCGGGCAGAGAACTCAGGACCGGTGCTGATACAAGAAGACCGGTACATCGTCCCAACACAGGAATCGAGCCTAACGCAGGACATAAACTTCGGCATGGTAAAGAAGTACCTGAAGGTAAAGCCATTGCCAGGCAGCACAGTAGTAGCTTCCACGACGAACAACGTCTCGATGATAGTTATACGGAACCACGGCAAAGGCATGGTAGCATACTTCGGCATGATGGACGACTCATCAGACTTCAAGCTGGACATCTACTACCCTGTGTTCTGGAAGCGCCTGTTCGACATGGCGATAAAGAAACAGGACATGTCAGAGCTGAACTTCAAGACAGGCAAGCTGCTGAACCTCCTGACGAACCAGAAGCTCGTCACGCCGTTCGGAAAGATAGACGCAGAGACGATACTGCTGACACACCAAGGCATATACCGCGGAGAGGAGCGTAACTTCGTCGCCAACCTTCTCAACGAGGATGAGTCCAACATCAATGGCGAGTCATTGGGAGAGAAGCTCGGCGTGTTCGAAGAGAGCATCAAGTCCAGGGAGAAAGTGCCCTTCGAGCTGACATACTACTTCATCATAGGGCTGCTGACCCTGGTCTTCCTCGAGCTGATATGGATAAAGTTCAGAGGTGACCTATGAGCCTAGAATTCCCAGGAATGGCAGACATCCTGAACTCGATCAGCACAGGCAGCTTCATGTTCGACAAGCCAGACCTGCTCCTGCTCATACCTGCCGTACTGGTCATCCTCATCCTCATCCTCATCAAGAGCTTCGTGGCCATCGACAAGAAACGCCTCGACGACAAGAGGTTCATCAGGTCAAGACGCGCGTACAGGATATTCATATTCATCACCAGAGCGTTGATATTCTCGCTGCTGTTCATCGCGCTCGCAGACCCGTACGGAATGGTCGAGAAAGAGGTCCCGGGAGACCTGACCATCACGCTGCTCATCGACAACTCGACATCCATGCAGATGTTCGACACAACATTCGTGCCCACGCTCAAGGCAGAGCTCGAGAAGAGGCTGCCGGTGAAGATGAGCTACATCGCCGCCCCGCTGGACTCGAACATCGGCGACGGCGTGCTGAACAGCCTCGAGAAAGACAAGAACATACTGCTAGTCAGCGACGGGCAGGCAACATCAGGCACAACACTGATGGACGTCATGCTGTTCTCAGCAAGCCTCAACAGCTCAGCCAGCGCGATAAACATCAAACCTATACACAGCGACGTAGGAGTCAGCATAAAAGGACCCTCGAAGACAATAGCAGAGGTCGAGAACATCTACGAGGTAAGGATAAGCAGAGTCGCTCCGGAAGGGACTGCTGCACAGCCATTGAGGCTGCTCGTGGGACTTGACGACGAGATAATATTCGACGACTTCATAGCCAAGGACAAGTACACATTCACAAGGAACTTCACAGACGGCTACCACAGGATAGTAGCCAGGATACTGCCGCCAGAAGGCAGCGAGGACTACTTCACAGACAACAACGTGTTCTACAAGACAGCACATGTCATACCCAAACCTAAATTACTGTTCGTGACGCAGACAGAATCCGCGCTTAACGAAGTCCTAGATGAGCTCTACGAAGTCACGAAGACGAACACGCTGCCCAAGGACAGGGACGAGCTCGAGCTGTACTATGCGATCGTGCTCAACGACCTGCCTATAGAGAAGCTCAAGGACATGGATGCGCTAAGCGACTTCGTCATAGAGGGCAACGGCCTCTTCGTCGTCGGAGGATACAACTCGTTTGACAACGGAGGATACAAAGGCACGCCGCTGGAGTCATTGCTGCCAGTACAGGTCGGGGCTGGAGAACTCAAGCGCGGCGAGTCGAACATAGTGATAGTGATAGACATATCAGGATCATTCACAGAGAAAGGCGTCGCGACAACAGCGCTCAGCACGTCAAAAGCCATGGCCTACGATGTGATAGACAACATCAATGAGAAGAACTATGTCGGCGTGGTCGCTTTCGACGAGTGGCCATATCTCGTAGCGGGCATCGAGCCATTGTACGTCAGCAAGGCATCGACCCTGGATAAGATATCGAGGCTGCAGGGCAAAGGCGGCCAGACAGACTTCTCAGCAGGCCTGAAAGGAGCGTTCAACCTGCTCCGCGGGCAGACAGGCAGCAAGAACGTCATATTCATCTCAGACGGATACACATGGAACAACCTCCTCAGGCAACAGGCAGAAGATGTGGCCCAGGCTATGAAAGGATACGGCATGAAGCTCTATGTCATAGGCACGGGAAGGAACCTGGACGAAGCGTTCCTCAGGCAGCTCACGCTTAACGGCGGAGGAATATACTTCAACGCAGACACTTCCAACAGGCTCAAGATACTATTCGGAGAGGCAGAGAAGAAAGAGCTCGGCACGGCGTTCTCCCTATTTGTCATAGACCCATACCATTTCATAACAGAGGAGCTGGAAGTCGACGCGGTGCTGTACGGCTTCAACCAGGTCGTGCCAAAAGCCAACTCTCACCTCCTGATAACGACAGACTCTGCAGAGCCTGCTGTGGTTGTGTGGAGGCACGGCGTAGGAAGGGTAGCGACGCTGACAGCATTCTCATCAGGCAACAACCTCGGCGAGCTGCTCGACAGGGACAATTCTAAACTCATCACCCGCATAGTCAACTGGGTCATCGCAGACCCTGAGAGGAAGAACGACTTCTTCGTAGACATACCTGACGCCAGGCTCGGCAAGGTAGCAGAGGTCATAGTCAAGACAAAGAAGTTCCCCAAGGTCAAGGGCATGGAGTTCTCCAAGATAGACAAGAACACTTACAGAGCTTATTATATCAACAACAACACAGGATTCAGGACAGTGCTGGGAGCGATGTACGGCGTCAACTACGACTGGGAATACCAGAAGCTCGGGTCGAGCGAAGAGCTCGGCACGCTCGTGACATCGACCAACGGCAAGATATTCGAGCCTACTGACGTCGATGCGATAGTCCAGCACGTGAAATCGGTATCGAGAAGGGTGATAGTAGAGAAGACCTCATTCAGGGGGTACTTCGTACTGCTCGCGCTGATACTGCTCATATCGGAGATAGTCATAAGAAGGATAAGGGAGACCTGGTTCAAGAGGTAGCTGCTTTACAAGGCAGCGCCAATCTTTGATTGGCTGGTCTCCAAGCAAAGCTTGGAGGCAGCGCCACGCCAGGCTATGCAAGGCAGTGGCGCGTGAAGCTCGGCTTGCGTTGTTGTTGTCAAAGGGGCTGCGTCCCCGTAGGGGGCAACCCCCCGCGACGCCCGCGAGTAATCTGCTAAAAAGCCTCGCAAATTCACGGCGCCACTGCCTAAGCAGTTATTTGCTGTGGCGCTGCCTACGCTATCGGCAGGGCTTCCAAGAGGTAAGATTAATAAACATAAAAGACACTTGAACAGCATCCAAAAGAGGTATGTAAAATGTCATTCATGCAGAAGAACGTCAATGTCTTCATCCTATTGCTAGTGCTAGTCCTTGCAGGGGCGCTCGCGGCGTCATCTGCGTATTACCAGACAACGTTCGACAAGGTCACGACCAAGTATGACGATACGGCTGCAAACCTGAGCCAATGCTCAGCAGACCTCGAGAACTACAGGTTCAACCTCAACAAGACCCTCAGCTCGCTGAACACCACATCACAGGACATAAGAAGGTATGACGAGCTGTACACGACCAAGAGCGACCAGCTGCAAACCACACAGTCAAACCTCACACAGACAGTATCTTCGCTGCAGGAGACAAGGATAGAGCTCCAGGAAGAGACCGCGCTGAAGAACAAGTACAAGAACGACTACCAGGACCAGGTAGAGATAAGCAACGGGCTCGAGGAGCAGAACGCAATACTCACGTCGCAGAAAGCCCAGCTGGAAAGCACGCTCATAAGCTATAGGTCAAGGCTTGAATCTGCGAATGCATGCATAGACGAATTCCTAGATGACTATGACGCAGGCCTGACATCTGCGATGAAGGACGATGCAGACAGCTGCAAGAAATGAGGATACGGGATGAATGAGATAAAAGGGCTGTTCAGGGAACTCTGGTACGAAGTATTCAAGATATCATTCCTGCACGGATTCACAGACTCGATAATATTCTTCATGGTAGCCCTCAACATCACGACTCTGCTCGGGCTGCAGTACTATTACGCCCTGATAGCATCTCTCGTGTTCCTCTGGGCAGACGTCCTGTTCAGGATGAAACGCACAACCCTCAGGGATATAGAGTCCAAGAACCCGCAAGTCCAGGATATACTAAGGACAGCACGCGACCACGAGAACAGCACCAACTTCATGGTGCTCGCGATGTTCGAAGAGCTCATACAGAAGATGAAGAGCGTCTCCGCAGGCTCGATAATAGAGCAGAAGAACCTGTTCCTGAAAGTCTTGCTGCTATGCGCCCTCAGCTTCTCAATCATACTCGTCTCAGCATACAACATCCACATTCCCGAGTCAGTGTTCAACCCGGACACCTACTACAAGTGGTTCTCCAAGCCAGGCACTGAAAGGCTCGACTTCTACACGATAGAGTTCAACGAGAGCGACGAGCTGCTGTACGGAGACCCGGAGATGGCAGACCTCGGCAACAAGACCCTTGAGCTGCACATCTCCCCATCACTGAATGAGATGAGCTTCGAGAACGTGAAAGAGCCAGAGGAGAAAGAGTTCGAAAGAGGGACATTCCCGTCGGAGATTGCAGCAGTCACAGACACGTCCAGTGAGGAGAAGCTGCCCAAGGAATCTAAGATAGCCATAGCATACAACCTTAAGCTCAAGGAAGAGGAAACATGATCTTCCGAATCATGTCAAAAGTGGCAGGGGACCACAGGTCAGAGACCGGTGGCATGTTCGCTTCGCTCACCCCCTGCCACCTTTTGAGCATGCTCAGAAATATACCACGATGGATGACAGGACATTCGTCCACCAATCAAGCAGACTAGTGGTATATTTCTGACATATTAACACCCAGATGGAGGTAAAAAAATGACACCAGCAGTACACCTGCAGCAAGTGCAGAACATAAAGAGCATGTTTACTAGCCTCAAGACAGAGATATCGAAGGTCATCGTCGGGCAGGACGACGTGATAGACCAGATAGTCGTCGCGATAATGTGCGACGCAAACGCCCTCCTGGAATCCTATCCTGGCCTGGGCAAGACGCTATTGGTGAAGACCATGGCTGAGATAATGGACCTCAAGTTCGCAAGGATACAGTCGACTCCTGATCTGATGCCCTCAGACATAACAGGAACGTACATCCTGGAAGAGAAGCGCGGAGGGGAGAAGGAGTTCAGGTTCCAGCAAGGCCCGTTGTTTGCGAACATAGTGCTGGCAGACGAGATAAACAGGGCAACGCCGAAGACGCAATCTGCTTTATTGGAGGCGATGCAGGAGAAGCAAGTGACTGTAGGCAACTCGACATTCAAGCTCGACCCGCCTTTCTTCGTCCTGGCGACGCAGAACCCGATAGACCAGGAAGGCACTTACCCTCTGCCAGAGGCTCAGACAGACAGGTTCTTGCTTAAGATAAAGGTAGATTATCCCCCGGAAAAGGACGAGCTCGAGATAATCGACAGGTACACCTCTGAGATAAAAGCATCTGGAGTAAGGAAGTTCATGGCCAAAGACTCGCTGCTGAACCTGCAGAAATACTGCAGGCAGGTGCCGATATCCGACGACCTGAAGAAGAAGGTAGTGACGCTGGTCAACAAGACACGTACGAACAAGGACCTGATAGAGTATGGAGCGTCTCCACGCGCGTCACTAGGGCTCGTGCTGGCGGCTAAGGCCTATGCTTTGATAAACGGCAGGACATACGTCTCCATGGATGACCTCAAGAAGATGGCCTACCCGATACTCAGGCACAGGATAATACTCAGTTTCAAGGCGGAAAGAGAGGGAAAGACACCCGACGACGTGATAACGCAGCTGCTGGAAAAACTTTAAAACTTATCTTCGCAGCGGCGTGCCCTATTTCGCTTTTTGCTCCTCTGGTCGCAAAAAGCTCTCATCGCCGCCACGCCCGCATGAATAATATTGCGAAGCTAATACGAAATGTCAGGAATCAAAGATTCCTGAGCACATTAAAAACCCGAAGGGTTTTAAATGAAATCCAATTATTTCAGTTACTAAATTTGCCGATTTAGCGGGCTAAATTGGCGGCGACGGTCACGCCGCTGCTTCGAATGTAATGGATGAATAATTCAAAATGGCAATCGACCTATCATTCCTGCACCAGCTGGACAAGTTCGACGTAGTGCTGAAGAAACGCGTACTTTCGCATTATGCCGGCTCTCGGCAGTCCAAAAACTATGGTACTGGGATAGTATTCTATGACTACAAGGACTATGTGCCAGGGGATGATTTCAGGTCGATAGACTGGAAGGTCTATGGCAGGACAGATGAGTTCTTTGTGCGTCGGTACGAGGAAGAGAGGAACATGAGGATACACGTCGTCATAGACTCCTCAGCGTCGATGAACTTCGGCACCAAGAAGACCAAGTTTGAGTACGCCTCCATGCTGGCTATAGGATTCTCATACATGGCGCTGCGCAACAACGAGAGCTTCGAGGTAAGCACTTTCTCTGAGGACCTTGAGGTGTTCAGGGCAAAGAAAGGCGTCAGCAAGCTCATGAGCACTGTCGAGACCTTGAACAAGATAGCCCCTAAAGGGCATTCCAGGTTCAGGGAGTCGCTCGAGAAATACAAGGCAGCCATAAAGACCAAGGCCCTCGTCGTGATAATATCCGACTTCCTGTTCAACCCAGAAGAGCTGAAGAACACTCTTTATAGGTACAAGAGGAGCGAAGTGATAGTCATCCAGGTGCTGGACTCATCGGAACGCGAGCTGTCATTGCAGGGCGAGATAATGCTGACAGACTCCGAGACAGGCGACAAGATGAAGACCTTCATCAGCAACAGGCTCATAGAGAACTATTCAGACAGGCTGCTGGAGCACATCTACTCCATAAAGAAGATATGCGACATGTTCAACGTCAAGTTCGTGTCAGTCTCTACAGAGACTCCGGTGTTCGACGCGTTCTATAACCTGCTGGGGAAATCAGATAAGTTCCTGATGTGAGTATTTCTAACAACTCTTAAGTAGTTACAAATAGCAAGGTTTTTATATGCGCGATATTCTCCAGATTGGATGATAAATATGGAAGAAGATAGCATGCTAGATAGACTATTCTACCAAATAGCCAAAACCACGCATTACTGCAGGGATAGACACATTCCTGAAGGTGACGCGGCGGCTCTCAACTTCTTAGGCTCACAGATCACAATGAACCCTGGCGAATCATTGGAGCAACTGTTCGATGAATCAAGGTTGGATGAAGCGAAGAGGGTATTGGCGGGGCAACCCGCAGTAATGGATGCGGCTAATCGCCTATTCAATGATCATTCATACAGGCAAAGGATGTATAGACAATATCAAGAAGAGATAGTCCCTATGTTGCATCCAAAAGGTCACTAAATATTACTACATCATCTCATCAGCAGGCGGGACTCCGAATACGAAGTAGCCTAGGTCCTTCAGTTCCCTCGCGTGCTCTTTCTCGTCGCTGGCTAGTCTTGTGAAGAGCTTGTTGAGCGTTGTGTTGCTGCTGTTCCTCTTCGCGAGGTCTGTGTACAGCTCTATGCCAATCTTCTCCATCTTTATAGCTGTGTTGAACATGGTCATTACAGTGGTCTCCGGCTTCTTCATCTTCTCCAAAGACTCCTTGTCGAACAGGGGTATAGGCAGTCTTATCTTCAGGAAGTCGTCCACGCTCTGCTTTATCAGTTTCACATCGCCTTTCGATTCTGCTTTGAGAAGCTCTGTCAGAACCTTGCGGTGCCCTGTCTCTGCGCGGACAAGATACTCGAAAAGGTCCATGGCCCTCGGATGGTGCGTCTTCTTCAGGCATTCCTGATAGAACACAAGGCCTCTGACCTCTATCTCGATAGCGTACTGGATCCAGCCAAGCAAGTCTTTTTCTTTTTCCATATCTACAACTCCTCGTCGGCAACGCCACGCCGTGGTAATGGCAGTGGCGCGTGAGGCTCGGCGAGCGCTTCTCTTGCCATAGGTGCTGTCCCCCCGTAGGGGGTGCTTACAAACCTTCGGTTTGTGGCACCTCGCTCACTACGTTCGGAGGCATCCCCCGACAACGCACTCGCTTCTCTTGCCGAATCGCCTCACAAACTCACGGCGCCACTGCCGCAAATATTGGCGGTGGCGTTGCCTACGCTCATAATCATAGCTCCTCGTCGGGCTCGTTCTCCCCTTTTATGATTATCTTACCGCGCATCTTGCCGTTGCCCTTGGAGCAAGGCACGTTGGAGAAGTACTCAAACTCTCCTGCGGTGTCTGCGATGAACTTTATGACGAACTCCTTGTCAGCGCGGATATACTCATTCAGGCCGAAGTTTATCGCGCGGAAACCCGCAGGCTCGCCCACGCTGGTTATCTTCAAGACGACTGTCTCGCCCTTGTCAGCTATTATATCTCTCGGCTTGAACTCTCCGTCCTTGGCGAGCATAGGTATCTCGCGGAACACTATCTTGTTGGCCTTCAGCTCCTTCTCTATGGACGCTGCAGTGTTGGGCTCCTCCTCTTCCTCCATGCCGAACAAAGACATGCCTAAAGACGTTATCTTGCGCTTATGCACCACTTCCTGCATGGCGATGTCATGGAAGAAAGCCTTTATCTCAGGATCAGAATTTCTCTCTTCAAGATCTACGTAAAGGTTTATGCCTTTTCTTTCTTGGTCTGCGGACTTGTTGAACATCTCCATGACCAGCGCGTTCTTGCCGGTTATAGCATCAAGGTCTGCCTTCTCGAACATTGGTTGCTCGATGCCTAGCTTGTTGTACTTCTGCAGCGCTGCCTGGACGCGTCTAGGGTCGTTATCGGACTTCTTGTCCAAAAGCTCCTTCAATACCTTCTCATGGTACTTCTCTTCTTCTATGAGGAACCCGAAAAGCTCTGCAGAACGCTGCTCCCGGGCATGCTTGAGGCACTCCTCATAGAATATCCTGCCACGCTTCTCTATGTCTATAGACATCTGGATCCAGGCAAGTATCTCATCAGATTGCATGGTGGAACACCTCTTGAAAGGACAGAGAACTCAGGGTTATTTATGCTTTTTGGAACTAATGACTGGATTCTTGCAGTTCTACCCTCTACATTTAAAAAATCATTTGTAGAGGGTAAGATCCTGTAATCACTTCTTCTTTATTACAGGCCAATACTCTGCGGTCGTCTTGAACAACAGGATTCTCGCGAAGACCATCGCAGGCATCAGGATGACTGTGCCTACCAGCATCAGTATTATCGGGTCGCTGCGGATAAAGCTTATGCGCAGGAACAGGTCTATCATGAGGAAAAATACTGACAGGAAAAGGATGCTCTGGATTATCTTGAAGAAACGCTTTACTCCGAATATGAAGCAGTCCTTCACGTTCCTGTACGCGTATCTTGCGTCCAAGGTGTAGCATAGTGAGCCGAAATACCAGGTTATGATGACGAACACTGCGAAAATCCAGTTTATCACACCTTCACTCAATAATGGCGCTATGCTCATCTTCGAGGATAATAGGAGCTTCACAGAAATGAATATCCATAATACTGTCAGGAAGTAGAACGGGAGCGATGCTAATGCGAAGTTCTTCCAGAATATCATGAATGGGATGCGTTTTTCTTTGCTCATCCTGTAGGCAAAGAACCAGCTCAGCCCCTGGAAGATTATCCAAAGGAGGAAGACTGCCAGGATCATTATCAATAGATACTTGAAGATTGTGTTGACGTGGTAGTTGAACTCTGCGCTGCCGGAAAGGCCTACCATGCCTGTCGTCACCTCTTCTGTCTGGTTTATGACGTTCATCAGACCTCCAGTAGACTCGCCAGTCATGCGCATTATTGCCTCAAGATGGTCGAATAACGTGAATTGGATGAGCGTGACGACCAGTCCTGCCCCGAGAACGAACAGGAAATCTGTGAGGACGCTGAGAAGGATGAACTGCCAGTGCTGGCGCCAGGAAGCGAAGGAGGTAGAGATAAGCTTGAATATTGACGTCTTCTCCGCGCCTGCAATAATATCCTTAACGACTGATTGTTTCTTTTTCATATCAACTCACCTTCACACCATCATCTGAGATCAGCCACTTCCAGACAGGCAGCACTTCTATCTCATGATTCCCTTTCTTTATAACACCTTCTTCCTCAAACGTGAGTATGACCCCTTTATCCAGCTTGTACAGCCTCATTGCTTCCAGTAACCCGTCGACTTCCCGTTCTTTTGTCTTTGGGTTATCCAGACTGGCTGCGACCTGTATCGCCACCTCAACCTTGATGCCCCTCTTGGCCACGAAGTCGCATTCTTTCTTGCCTGCATAGTAATATGTCTCCAAACCGAGCCTCTTGAGATGCAGGAACACAAGGTTCTCAAGCCTCTGGCCAAGATTCTCTGTGAAATTGAACGCCACGGTCTTCAGGAAACCATTGTCCCCGGCATATGCCTTCGAGGAAGAGACCTTCTGCTTCCTTACAGAGTAGTCGAAGAGGCCGACAGTATACACAAGGAAGGACTCCTGAAAATAGCCAACATACTTCTTTATAGTGCTCAGGCTCTTGATACCGCTGACCTGCTTCAGCGTTGAGTACGAGTACCTCTTACCAACATTGGACAAAAGGAACAGTGCAAGATCATTGATCCCTTTGACTTCCCGTATCTTGTGCCTGCCCATAACATCCTTGTTGAGTATATCCGCAAAGTACTGCCTTGACAGGTCCGGATCGCTGTTCTTCAACACAAGAGGGAAACCTCCCACTTCGAAATACTCCCTGAACATCTTAGATATCGACGCTTTCTGAGCGCTCGAGAGCCTTGAAAGGTCATAATTGATTTTCCTGAGCCGCAGGAACTCCCTGAACGAGAAAGTGTCAAGCCGCAGCTGCTTGTTCCGCCCTGTCAGGAATGTCGAGATCTCAGAGCTCAGCAGAGATGAGTTAGACCCTGTCATGAAGATCTTCACATCTCTCCCATATAGGTTATTCACCCATCTCTCCCATAACGGAGCGTTCTGTATCTCATCAAGGAAGTAATACGCACCCTCGCCGCAAAGCTCAAGCGCCAGCTCCTCGACGTGCTGATAGTCAGGCACCTCAAAGTCTGAGAGCCGTACATCATCAAAATCCATGAAGAACTTGCTGCCCCCGAGACTGGCTGCGATGAGCTTGAGCAAAGAGCTCTTGCCGCATCTCCTGATGCCTGTCACCACCACCATCTCCTTGCCTTTGAGCAAGTACTTGAGGTCTACATCTCTCGCTATCAATCCGTCATCTTTCCTGAACCGCTCCTGCTGGTCAATGATGACCTGCCGCAACTTTGACTTGTCCATGGCTTAGGATAATCTGGTTTTATTTATAAACCTTTCGTTACTGTTTAATATTTGTTTATAAAGATATGTTAAATAGAATTCCTCTTTCCACCAGTCTATAGCGACCGAAGGGAGCGGTGACTGGTGGTTTCACGAGGTCAGGAAGGATAATAAACGTTGTCGACTAATTTCTATTGGCTATAAGAAAGCTAGTAAGCGAACCAAAACCGATAGACGCCTTCAGTGCACTATGCGTATAGCGTTGAAGGTTTGAGCCAACCTGGCGAGCAGGTATGATTCGCTTATAGCAGTTTCTTCTTTGTAGCTTTAGCTATAATAAACTATCGAAGGTGATTTCTATGAAGATGAATCCTATTA